>JAAYQM010000014.1 GCA_012519315.1 Clostridiales bacterium
AAGATGGCAAAGTATGCATTGGGTGATTTTTCTGAGGAGAGGGCTTTGTATTTGCGTACAGGCGCCGCCAATTCGATCCGCTTTGAAAAGTCCTTGTTCAAGGGTGCGATTAAGGTCATATCACTGAGCTTTACCTCGAGCATGACCTTTCTTTTTCGATTGCCGTATATTTTTGATACGGTTAAATGACCGGATATCAGGGTGTATTCGTATACAATTGAAACATAGCGCCAGGTGAAAAAAATAAGAATCCAGGTGAAAAGCGGAATAAGCGCCCCCAATGGAATAAAATTTGATACGTAGATGGCGACAAAGAGAAGGATAACAAATAAAATGTATCCGAAAATCAGAAGAACGCGTCTGAAGAGGTGCCATCCTTCATTTTTCTTGTCCACATTATATTCTACAAAATTAGGATTGTTTATCATGATTACCTCTTTCGGTGACGTTATTAAACCGTAGAGTGTACTTTAACAGTATAACATATAATTATAGGTTTTTCAATTGTTTTTCGGTGATAATATTTTAGGTTTTTTAGCTATTAATGTTGCAAAATCTTCTTTAGACAAAAAACAAAAGGATTTTAGGTAGAATTTTTTTGATGTTGGGAAAAAGACTTTGCGCGATGCCTCAAAGTCTTGCAAGCATCGCGCACCAGCCGTTTTCGACTATTTCTTCAATTATAGTAAAGCCGGCAGAGGAAAGAGCCTCCTCGACTGCCTGTTTGCGTTCGCAAATAATTCCCGAAACAATAAAGCTTGCACCCGGATTCATATAATTTTCGATATTGGGGGCTAGCTTGATGATAATATCGGCTACAATGTTGGCAAGGACAATGTCATATCCGCCCCTTGTAAGGTCAACAGACTCGAGAAGATCGGAAATATCGCAAATAATGTTATCCTGCTTTGATGCGGCGATGTTCTCTCTTGCTACCCGAACGGCTACCGGGTCGATGTCATAGGCCGCGCAAAAGGATGCGCCGAGCTTTGAGGCGCAGATAGAAAGGATTCCGCTGCCGCAGCCTATATCCAGAACACGATCCCCTTTTTTTATATGCTTTTCCATCAGAGCAATCACAAGGCGGGTTGTTTCATGTGTTCCGGTGCCAAAGGCCATGCCGGGATCCATACGGACAACGATCTCTCCCTCTTTCGGACTGTAATCCTCCCACATGGGGACAATTGTAATCCGTCCGACCGAGATCGGCCTGTAATATTTTTTCCATGAATGTGCCCAGTTTTCTTCCTTATGTCCCACAAGCGTAACAGCGGCATCAATGTTAAGGTAGGAGAGGCGCTCCCGCAAAAAGGCAACATAATCGGAAATGTTTCCCTCGGCCGGCATGAAAATCGACACGGCAATACGATTGGGGTCGGCCGATAAAATTGATTCGTCGATCAAGTCTCCGTAAACCCCGTCAGTTGTTATATCGCTGTAATCCTCTATCATTAAACCGCTGTCAAGCATACTCATAACCGCACAGATCTCATCAAGATTGATGCGGTCTCCCTCGACACGCAGTTGTATCCATTCGTTTGACAAAGTATTTACCCGTTATTTATCCTTTCCGAAAATTCTTCCAAAAAAGCTCTCCCGTTTTGTGTGATTGCTCTTGCCGCAACTTTCAGCAAAGGCACGGATCAGATCCTTCTGCTGTTGGTTCAGCCCGCGGGGAACCTCGACATTCACTGTAATATGAAGGTCGCCCTTGCCTCGGGCATTGACCATTTGTATGCCCTTCCCTTTAAGAACAAAGGTGGTGCCGGTCTGGGTTCCTTCCGGAATTGTGTGCTTGATATTCCCTTCCAGTGTAGGGATTTCGATTTCGGCGCCAAGGGCAGCCTCTGCAAAGGTAATGGGAATCTCACAGTAGAGATTGTATCCGTTACGCTCAAAAATCGGGTGGGGACGCACAATAACCGTAATGATAAGATCCCCCTTGGGACCGCCGTTTTTGCCGTCATTCCCCTCTGATCTGAGAGCTATCCGCTGCTCATCATCTATACCGGCCGGGATGGATACCTCCAGCTTCTTTGAAACTTTAACATAACCGGTTGCGCGGCAGTTCGAGCAAGGAGACTTTATAGTTTTTCCCTTTCCGTGGCAGGTATCGCAGGCGCGTGTGCTTTGAAAAAGTCCGAAAGGCGTACGCTGCTGGGTTCTTACCTGCCCGCTGCCACGGCAGGTTTGACAGGTCTCCGGAGCCGTGCCTTTGGCGGCGCCGCTGCCGCCGCACTCTCCGCATCTTTCCACTCGATTATAAGTAATTTCTTTTTTACATCCGAAGGCGGCCTCTTCAAATGATATCACGATTTTTGCATAGACATCATCACCGCGCACCGGGCCGTCCCGCCGTGTGGTGCCGCCGCCGAAAAAGGTTGAAAAAATATCACCTGAGAAAATATCCGAGAAATCAAATCCCTCAAAACCGAATCCCCCCATGCCGCCGGGTTCAAAGGCGCTGTGTCCGAATTGGTCATATTTTGCTTTGCGGTCGGGGTCAGAAAGAACGGCGTATGCTTCGTTGATTTCTTTGAATTTCTGCTCTGCCTCTTTGTCCCCCGGATTCATGTCCGGATGATACTTTTTCGCAAGGGTACGATAAGCTTTTTTTATATCATTGGCATCGGCGTTTTTTGACAGACCGAGTACCTCGTAATAATCTCGCTTGTTTTCAGCCATAAAAACACACGATATGTCCGCAAGTAAAACTTGCGGACATATCCTCCCATTTGTGAATATTATTTATCTGTTTTATCTTCGTATTCGGCATCGTAAAAAGTGCCGTCTCCGCCAGCATTTTGCTGGCCGGCATCACCGCTGTCTTGTTGCGTTTGACTATAGATCTTTTCGGACAGCGCATAGAATGCTTTTTCAAGTGCGTCGATATCGGCCTTCATTGCATCATAGTCGGTGCCTTTAATTGTTTCCTTAAGCTTGTCGATAGCTTCACGAACAGGGGCCTTGTCTGCGTCGCTTATCTTATCCCCGATGTCGGCTAAGGTTTTTTCACTCTGGAAAATCAGGTTGTCGGCGCGGTTCTTTGTTTCAACCTGTTCTTTAATCTTTTTATCCTCTTCGGCAAATTTTTCGGCCTCCCGAATAGCACGGTCTATATCTTCTTTGTTCATATTGGTAGAAGAAGTAATTGTAATATTCTGGGCCTTTCCTGTTCCTTTATCGGTTGCGGTAACGTTTACGATACCGTTGGCATCGATATCGAAGGTAACCTCAATCTGGGGAACGCCTCGAGGAGCCGGCGGGATGCCATCCAGTGAAAAACGTCCGAGGGTAGTGTTTCCGGCGGCCATTTCACGCTCTCCCTGGAGCACATGGATTTCAACCGAGGTCTGACCATCGGCTGCCGTGGAGAAAATCTGGCTCTTTTTAACCGGAATGGTGGTGTTTCTCTCGATAATTTTACTAAATACACCGCCCAGGGTTTCGATACCGAGGGAGAGGGGGGTAACGTCAAGCAGCAGAAGGTCTTTAATTTCTCCGCCCAGAACCCCTGCCTGAACGGCGGCGCCTAACGCAACGCATTCATCGGGATTGATGCCCTTGAACGGCTCTTTGCCGATGAAGTTTTTGACAGCGTCCTGAACGGCGGGAATTCTTGTGGATCCGCCGACAAGAAGAACCTTATCAATCTGAGAGACCGAAAGTCCGGCATCGTTGATTACTTGTTTTGTCGGACGCATGGTCGCCTCTACAAGGTCGGCGGTAAGCTCGTTAAACTTTGCTCTTGTCAGTGTTGCCTCAAAATGCTTGGGACCGTTAGTGTCGGCGGTGATAAAGGGTAGGTTGATATTGGAGGTAGCTACGCCGGAAAGCTCGATCTTAGCTTTTTCGGCGGCCTCCTTCAGGCGTTGGAGCGCCATCTTATCCTGACGCAGGTCGATGCCCTGTTCCTTTTTAAAGGTGTCTGCGATCCAGTCGATGATGCGCTGGTCAAAGTCGTCTCCGCCTAGGCGGTTGTTGCCTGCCGTTGCAAGCACTTCAAAAACGCCATCCGATATTTCAAGCAAGGAAACGTCAAAGGTGCCTCCGCCGAGGTCGAAAACCATGATTTTCTGTTCTTTGTCCTTGTCCATGCCATAGGCAAGAGCCGCGGCCGTCGGCTCGTTTATAATACGAAAAACCTCAAGACCGGCGATTTTACCGGCGTCTTTGGTAGCCTGCCGCTGTGCGTCCGAGAAGTAGGCAGGAACGGTAATGACCGCTTGGGTCACCGTTGTTCCGAGATAAGCCTCTGCGTCCGCCTTCAGCTTTTGTAGAACCATGGCCGATATTTCCTGAGGTGTATATTCTTTATCATCTATTTTGACCTTGTAATTGGTACCCATCTCGCGCTTGATACTTACTATGGTGCGGTCGGGATTGGTAATGGCCTGTCTTTTTGCCACCTGACCTACCATTCTCTCGCCTGTTTTGGAGAAGGCAACCACAGACGGCATAGTACGCGATCCCTCCGGGTTGGTTATGACAATCGGCTCACCGCCTTCATAAACAGCCACACACGAGTTGGTGGTTCCCAAATCTATTCCTATAACTTTTCCCATAATAATAGTTCCTCCATTGTTAAATATATATATCAATATATAAAAATTATGCTGAATGCCTGTTAGTTTGCGACCTTAACCATCGCATAGCGAATGACTTTTTCGCCCTTCATATAGCCTTTTTGAAGAACGTCTACCACGACGTTTTCTCCGTAGGCTTCATCTTCAATATGCAACACCGCATTGTGAATGTTCGGATCAAAGGAACAACCAAGTGCTTCTATTTCGGTGACGCCCAGCTTTGCCAGTGTATCAGAAAAGGATTTGCAGATTAATGCAAGCCCTTCTGCCACCTTCTCCGCATCAGAAAAAGCAGATGCCCGCTCCAGATCGTCGTATATTGGCAATATGTCGGCGATAACATCGGCGGCAATGTCATTGCTGAGGCTTTGCCGCTCTTTTGTAACGCGTTTGCGATAGTTATCGTATTCCGCCATCATGCGAAGATACCTTTCGTTTAATGCATCGTGCTCTTTCTTCATTTCATCAAGCTGCTTGTTTGCCTCACGAAGAGCAGCCTCCAGACGGACGATTTCTGCCTTGGATGCTTTATCATCGCGCTTTTTGTTCTTTTTGTCGGCGATGTTTTCGGAAGACTCCCCCCCCGTAAGCTCTGTTTTTGCTTCGTTATCGGCGGGAATACTGTTTTCGTTTAATACCTCGCCCTTTTCTTCAATCATTATCGATTATATATCCTTTCTAGCCTATATTGTTATCTTGATAATTAATACTTAAAGAGACGGTCTATTGACCACTCATAAGAACATCTTCGCTGCTTAGTATATCACATATGCCGGTTGCAAGCTGGTCGATCATGGTGATCACCCGTGAATAATCCATTCTTGACGGACCGAGCACACCGATAGCCCCTACCACTCGCTCTTTGTTTTTAACCATTTTAAAAACGAGGGTGGAGTTGCTCATAATGTCAACATCACTTTCAGAGCCGATGCAGACATTAACATTGTCCCGCTTTGCCCCTGAAATAATATTGAAAATATCTTCTTTTTGCTCTAACAGGTCAAACAGATCCCGAAGCCGATTTATATCGGAATACTCGGGATATTGCAGCAGTCGGTTGAAGCCCTCAACTCGAAGTTCCCCCTCATCAAGGTCGCTGAGGGATTCATAGATACATTTGATAACAGGGTCAACAAGCCTCCGGTTGTGTCCGAGGCGGTGCTCCATCTCTACGATAAGGGGCAGGGTAATTCTATCAGGAGGGAGATTGGCGATGCAATCGTTTAGAACGGTGGAAAGAAGAGCGGCCTCCTCTTGCTGTATGTCAAAGCCAAGACGAAAGGTTTTCGTTCGCACAATACCGGTTGTCGTCAGCATTACAAGAACGAAACTCCTCCTGTCAAGATACAACACCTCAAAGCGGGAGATGCTGACGATAGCAGCCTTTGGTTTTACGGCAATGCCGGTGTAATTTGTTAGAAGGGACGCCAGCTTTGTTGCAAGCTGCAGTATTTTGTCAAGCTCTGACAGCTTCGCTCTAAGAAGAAGGTTGATTTTGTCAATTTCCTGCTCGGTCAAATTGTAATTCTGAAGCAAGGAATCTACATAAAAGCGATAGCCGAGGTCAGAGGGAATACGACCGGCAGAGGTGTGAGGCTGTTCAAGATAGCCGAGTTCTTCAAGCTCCGCCATCTCGTTGCGAATAGTGGCGGAAGAGCAAGAAAGACGGGTTATCTCAGCTAAATATTTTGAGCCGACAGGCTCGCCAATATTAATATGAGCGTCAACAACAGCTTTTAATATGATTTTTTTACGATCGCTTAATTCTATTTCGCCGATATTCAAACCGCAACCCTCCTTTTTGCTTTAATCCGGGTGAAAAAAGTCGCTTTTATGCAAATTAGCACTCGAGATGCTCAAGTGCTAACTCTAGAATAAAATTTACCATTTATACAGCAAAAAGTCAAGTCCATAGCGGATATTTATTGTTAATTATTTGTTAACTCAGGGATGCTCGGGCGTCTTTGCGTGGATCGGCATCCCTGACAGCATTATTTGATATCCAATTTTCGGCGGAGAAATTGACCGGTATAGGAGGACTCACATTTTGCTACCATTTCCGGTGTTCCGGTACAGATGACCTGCCCCCCGGCGTCGCCGCCCTCCGGACCGAGGTCAATGATATAATCCGCCGTTTTGATCATATCCAGGTTATGCTCGATGACGACAACAGTGTTGCCCCCTTCGACAAGCTGCTGCAGGACATCAATCAGCTTTGCAACGTCGGCGGTATGGAGACCGGTGGTCGGTTCGTCCAAGAGATAGATGGTTCTTCCCGTGCTGCGTCGGGCAAGCTCGGTTGACAGCTTAACCCGCTGTGCCTCTCCCCCAGAGAGGGTGGTGGAGGATTGACCGATTTTAATATAGCCGAGTCCTACTTTGTACATTGTGTCGAGCTTGCGCTGTATTGAAGGGATGCCCGAAAAAAATTCCAATCCCTCATCTACCGTCATCTCGAGGATATCGTGAATATTTTTGCCCTTGTATCTGATTTCCAGCGTTTCTCTGTTGTACCTTTTGCCTTTGCAGACATCACAGGTAACATAAACATCGGGCAAAAAGTGCATTTCAATGCACTTGACACCGTCGCCGTTGCAGGCATCGCAGCGTCCCCCTTTAACATTGAAGGAAAAACGACCGGGGGTATAGCCTCTCATTTTCGCGTCCGGCGTTTTTGCAAAAAGGGTGCGGATGTCTCCGAAGAGCCCGGTGTAGGTGGCCGGGTTTGAACGGGGAGTGCGTCCTATGGGGCTTTGGTCGATGGAAATAATTTTATCAAGATGTTCGATCCCTTCGATTTTTCTGTAAAGACCGGGATAGGTTCTTGCACCGTTCAGCTCGTGGGCCAAAACATTGTAAAGAATGGAGTTTACCAATGAGGATTTTCCCGATCCCGACACGCCCGTCACGCAAATGAACGCTCCGAGAGGGAACTCAACGGTGATGTTCTTGAGATTGTTCTGCCTTGCGCCGATTATTTTCAGTTTTTGTCCGTTGCCCGGTCGTCTTGTTGTGGGGACGGCAATTTTCTTTGCCCCGGAAAGGTAGGCGCCGGTGATGGAGTTTTTGTTTCTTTTGATCTCATCAGGGGTGCCTTGAGCTACGATTTTGCCGCCGTGAATGCCGGCGCCGGGACCGATGTCGATTATATAATCGGCCTTTTCCATAATCTCGTCGTCGTGCTCTACTACAATTACGCTGTTTCCAAGGTCTCTTAGTTGCTTTAAAGTGTCTATTACCTTGTTGTTGTCCCGTTGATGAAGACCGATGCTCGGCTCATCAAGGATATAAAGCACTCCAACAAGGGAGGAGCCGATCTGTGTCGCAAGGCGGATGCGTTGCGCCTCCCCTCCCGAGAGAGTTCCCGCTTTGCGGGCGGCGGTGAGATATCCAAGCCCGACACTTTCTAAAAAGCCAAGGCGGGAGCGGATCTCCTTAAGGATTTCATGGGCTATCTTTCTCTCTGATTCGTTAAGCTTGAGACCGTTTGTAAATTTTAGCATATCCGAGATGGATTTGCAACAAAGCTCGTGGATATTGATTCCTCCGACTGTGACAGCGAGAGAAGTATCGGAGAGCCGCCCTCCTTTGCACCGGGGACAGGGGGAAACATCAACAAATTCTTCATAGTATTCATTGCCCGACTGCTCAAGACGGCGGTTGACCATGTTGACGATTCCCTCGTAGGGTACACTCTGCTGTTGTCCTTTTCCCCCAAAATAACGAGTGATATGATAAATTTCCTGCCCGGTTCCGTAAAGGAGGGCATTAAGTGCTTTCTTGGAATATTTTTCGATGGGTGTATCCAGAGTGAAGCCGTATTTTTTCCCAACAGCCTCAAAGAGAGGTCCGGTCCATGTCTGTTCGTCTGCAGATTTAAATCCTGCACAGACAATAGCCCCTTGACGGAGGGATAGGCTTCTGTCCGGGATCAGCTTATCTGCCGAAATGCTTCTCTGCTCTCCCAGTCCCGCACATTCGGGACAGGCGCCGAAGGGGTTGTTAAAGGAGAACATTCTCGGCTCAAGCTCGCCAAAGCTTATCGAATGCTCTTCACATGCATACTTTTGGGAAAAGTGCAGTTCTCTCTCTTTCTGCCCGTCTTGTTCTAATATATAGATGACAAGGCGACCGTCCGAAAGATTTAGCGCGCTTTCTACCGAATCGGTAAGCCGTGAGCGCAGATCAGGGCGCATAATGAGCCGATCAATAACAATCTCGATATTGTGCTTGATGTTTTTATCAAGGCTGATAGTTTCGCTCAACTCGTACATATTGCCGTCAACACGAACACGAACATAGCCGCTTCTTTTCGCCTCGGCAAAAACCTTTTCATGCTTTCCCTTAGCCCCGCGGACAACAGGGGAGAGAACAAGAAATCGGGTTCCCTCGGGCAGCGTCATAATGCTGTCAAGTATTTTGTCGGTGGTTTGCTGCCGGATTTCCTTACCACAGACCGGGCAATGAGGCACTCCCAGCCGCGCGTAAAGCAGGCGCAGATAGTCATATATTTCGGTGACCGTTCCGACGGTGGAACGGGGGTTTTTTGATGTTGTTTTTTGGTCGATGGCAATAGCAGGGGACAGCCCTTCGATAGAGTCGATATCGGGCTTGTCCAATTGACCTAAAAACATCCGCGCATATGAGGACAGCGACTCGACAAAGCGCCGATGTCCCTCGGCGTAGAGGGTGTCAAAGGCTAATGAAGATTTTCCTGAGCCTGACAGACCGGTGAAAACGACCAATTTGTCTCTCGGTATGGTCAGGTCGATATTTTTCAGATTGTGGACGCGAGCGCCCTTGATTTTTATGGTATGTGACATATATGCTCCGTATTAAAAATTCCTTTTGGTATGGCGGCGATTTATAGCCCCCGCAATTCCTTGATTTTATCACGCAGGTAGGCGGCCTTTTCAAATTCGAGATGCTTTGCGGCTTCACGCATTTCATTTGTGTAGGTTTCTATAAGCTTTTCCCGCTCGGCTTTGGTCATGCGCTTTTTCTTGGCGGTTGATTTTTCGGGTGAGCTGTCCGGCTTTGTGCCGATTTCGATGATGTCCCGAACCGCTTTTTGTATAGATTGTGGCGTGATGCCGTTCTCCTCGTTATAGCGCTGTTGGATGGCGCGGCGCCGATTTGTTTCATCAATGGCGGCTCGCATGGAATCGGTGATGGTGTCGGCGTACATGACAACTTTGCCCTCAACGTTTCGCGCGGCGCGACCGATGGTCTGAATCAGTGAGGTTTCGGAGCGCAAAAAGCCCTCCTTGTCGGCGTCAAGTATCGCTACAAGAGAAACCTCAGGTATATCTAGCCCTTCCCGCAAAAGATTGATGCCGATAAGGACGTCAAAATGACCTAATCTCAAATCCCGAATGATCTCCATACGCTCAATGGTTTCAACATTATGGTGAATATATTTGACCTTTATTTGATGGGAATCGAGATATTCGGTAAGATCCTCCGCCATTTTCTTGGTAAGGGTGGTAACAAGCACACGCTCTCCCCTATCCGCTCGTTCACGTATTCTGCCGATCAAATCATCCACCTGTCCCGCAACAGGACATACTTCCACCTCAGGATCAACAAGCCCGGTGGGGCGTATGATCTGTTCAACCGTTTGCTGAGAACGGGAACGCTCATAATCGGAGGGGGTTGCGCTGACATAGATGACCTGATTTATTTTCCGCTCAAATTCGGAAAAATAGAGCGGGCGATTGTCATAGGCGGAGGGGAGTCTGAATCCAAAATCTATAAGATTTTTCTTTCGTGCGGTATCTCCACCGCTCATCCCCTTCACCTGAGGGAGAGTTACATGGGATTCGTCAACAAATATTATATAGTCGTCGGGGAAATAATCGAGCAGAGTATAGGGTGTGGATCCGGGTCTTCTTCCGCTAAGCACGCGGGAATAATTCTCTACTCCCGAACAAAAACCGACCTCCCGCAGCATCTCAAGATCATAGCGGGTACGCTCCTCTATTCGTTGCGCTTCAATAAGCTTGCCTGCCGACTTAAAAAACTCGATCCTTTCTTCAAGCTCGGTCTCGATTTCCTTCAATGCCCGTTCACGTTTTTCGTCTGATACGGCATAGTGGGTTGCCGGATAAATGGCGACATAATTAAGAATTTTTGTAAGCTCGCCGGTTACAACGTTAATTTCCGAAACGCGCTCGATTTCATCTCCGAAAAACTCAACGCGAATGGCTTTTTCACCGGAGGAGGCCGGAAAAACTTCAACAACGTCTCCCCTTACCCGGAACTTATCACGGACAAGATTTAGATCATTGCGGTCATAGCTTATGCTGACAAGCTTTCTCATAAACTCGTCCCGATCCATCTTCATTCCGGGGCGGACGGCGAGGTGCAGGCTGCGGTACTCGGCAGGGTCGCCCAAGCTGTAAATGCAGGAAACGCTTGCAACAATGATGACATCTCGTCGCTCAAACAGGGCGGAGGTCGCGCTGTGGCGCAGCATATCAATTTCATCGTTGATCAGGGCATCCTTTTCGATATACATATCACGGCCGGGGATATATGCCTCCGGCTGGTAATAATCGTAGTAGGAAACAAAATATTCCACCGCATTGTTGGGGAAGAATTCTCTGAATTCGGAACAAAGCTGTGCGGCAAGTGTTTTATTGTGCGCGAGAACAAGGGTAGGGCGGTTGACCCTTGCAATGACGTTTGCCATTGTAAAGGTTTTCCCTGAGCCGGTTACCCCGATGAGAACCTGCTCCTTTTTCCCTCGAAGTATGCCGTCTGCCAGTTTTTCGATAGCCCTAGGCTGATCCCCTGTCGGTTGATACGGGCTGACAAGTTCAAATTTATTCATTTTTGTTCCTTTCCTTGAATTTGCAGATCAATGCCGAAAGCTCCCTGTTGCGTTGAAAATACGATTGTCGATAACGCCTTTTTTATGATTTTGTAATAAAACGAAGCAGAAGCTGCTTGTCAAAAAACATTGTGAAGTTATCAATATTTTATTATACCATATTATCATGCAAAAAGGAATATGGTAAATATATGTTAATGAGTGCATTTGTCAAAACAATGAAAACCGGCAAAACTAACCGACCGGAAGTATAAATGCAGGGATATGACATAATGATATAAAAGATTGGTCATATTATGTGTTGTTTGCCTAAAAAGATTGACTTCAATTGATATTCGGATATAATATGATTGTTACTTTATAATCTATATACTATATAATAAAGATTTGTTGAAAAAGAGGGTTAACCATGAAAAAGAAAGTAGCAATAGTCGGATACGGCGGAATGGGCGGATGGCACGCCAGATATGCGCTGAAGAGCGATGTCATTCAACTAGCCGGCATATATGATATTAAAGAAACGCGGAATGATGCGGCTCGCACAGACGGCATACACGTTTATGCGTCTTATTCGGATATGATTGCCGATCCTGATGTTGAAATTGTTATCATTGTAACGCCGAATGAGGTACATCTTCCCCAGGCAGTTGAGGCAATGGCTGCAGGCAAGCATGTGGTTAGCGAAAAACCTGTGGCTCTTTCGTCGAAGGAGCTTGCCGAGATGATCGATGCTTCGGTCAGATACAACAGGATTTTTACTGTTCATCAAAACCGCCGCTGGGATGGGGATTTTTTGGCTATGAAGAAGCTGTATCAAACAAGCAACGATCTCGGCGAAATATTTAATATCGAATCGAGAGTTCACGGCTCTCGCGGAATTCCCGGTGACTGGCGGGGAATGAAGAAGCATGGTGGCGGAATGCTGCTTGACTGGGGAGTTCACCTTATCGATCAGATTCTTCAGATGGAAAAGAGCAAGATAAGCCGCATTTATTGCAGATTTGATCATATCACAAACGATGAGGTGGATGATGGATTCAAGCTCGATTTAATGTTTGAAAACGGGCTTATTGCTCGTGTGGAAGTGGGAACCAGCAATTTTATCAAGCTTCCCAGATTCTATATGCAGGGCACCAACGGAACTGCCATTATCCGAGACTGGACATCGAACTGTGAGGTTGTTTGCTGCAAGAACAACGATGAAAAGGATGTAAAGCCGGTGGTAACGGCGGCCGGTCTCACAAAGACGATGGCGCCTCGTACCGAGGATTCTGTTACACAGTACGAGTTTGAGCTTCAAAGACCGGACGTGCACGATTTTTACAGAAATGTGTGTGCCGCCATTGACGGTAAGGAAGAGTTGATTGTCAAGCATGATGAGGTCATGCGTGTCATGAAGGTAATGGAGGCGGCCATGGAGTCGGACAGGCTCGGGCAGGTAGTCGATTTTAACGGTTGATTTTAGTGGAATAGCAATATTGCTTTGCGGTTATTTAATAATGAAAAGAGCCATCGGATGACATAAAATTCTCCGGTGGCTCTTTTTGTTTTTGTTCAGCTCTCTTTGATATAAATCCGCCCGTTCGGTGCAAGGTAGATGTTTTTGGTGGCAGAACGATAGGTGGCGGAGGATGCCTCTATTTTGACAATTGGCGGGATCTTAGATGTGGGGGTGAAGTCTGATATATCGATGTAGGAGAAGGAACCGTTATCGTCATGGTAGATATACAGGATGCCGTTTGATATCTTAAGAGTGACACTGTAAGTATTGTAGATAACAGAGCCGAGAGGAATTTGCATTTCGGGATTATCCAGCGGTATGGCGTAGATGGTTGTTTCTCTTTTGTCGTCAACTACAGAGGAGATTTGAGTATAGGCGATCCCGTTGTAGACATTGTGAATAAACATTCTGCTGTTGTCAAGACAGGAGTTTTTACCGGTTTTGACATTGTAAATGCCGAATCCGTAGGTGGACTCGTAGCCGAAAATGTTGTAGATCAGATACGTATCATCCACAAATCCGAACAGTTTCGGACCGTAGTTGTTAATTAGTTTGACAGAATCGGACCTTCCGGTAAATACGACGGTCTCAACTCCGGTTTTTTTGTTTTTCACGTAAAGTGTGGCGTCTCTGCATTCCGCTATGAAGTCGGTAGTCTCGTCCTTGTAAAGCTTATAACCTCGCTCGTCATAATTTGCGCCGGCGTGCGGGAAGACGTTTTGCTTTTTCGGATAGAGGGTGGTGCTTTCTACATTCCGAACATCGCCGTTTGGCACGGGGAGGGTATAAACGATGGCGATATTAACATTGTTTTCGTACATTGATTCGACCATATAAAGGGTCTGGTCAGCTTCCGAATAAAAGGTATTGGGTGCCTCATGAAGAAGAAAATCGCTGTCGTCCAGCGTTATGTGGGCATCGAGGAAGGTTTTATTTTTTAAATCTAAAAAATCTACGGTAAACGTGAGGGGCAACATCTGGCCGTTTCGATAGGAATAGGGCTGTTGGGCGATAATAGCTAAAATGTCATCGCCAATTTCGGCAAACTTGACCCGCGGAGAATATCGGTGAGCCATGGGGGACTTGTGTCCAAGTGATTTCAACCGTTTGCCGTAATCCACGAAGGGACAGCCGTCATAGGGGGACGGCACGCTAGTATAGGTTCTCTTGAATTCCGTCCCGTAGACCTCATCCTTTGCCAGAATAGTATAAAACTCATCGGTATCAATACTGGAGATGACGGCGGCATCGGGCAGCAGGATTTCCAGCAGTCGGAAGGACGGGATGTTCTTGTTCCTTTTCTCAATGCCGACAAACAGCGCGCTATCATTGCTGCCGTCTTCAAAATCGAGTTGACCGATAAACCAAAAGCCGGCGACAAAGCGGTCGGTTATCTGATTGAGCGGTACGTCAGCGCTCATCAGAATCCGGGAAGACGCGAGAGCTTCTATACCGCTCTTTTACATAGGTAACGAGGGCATCTTCTTTGCTGGGGAAGAGCATATCCATCAGAGAAACAGGCTCAACGTTCGGGCTTGTCGTACATGTGGTTTGCGGAGGAGATGTTGTGAAGGGCTTTTGCGTTTCTGCCTTCGGTTGGGATGTCAGGGAGTCGGAGACTTCATACAACTCATTGTCCTGTTCGGTGGCAGGGGCATAATAGTTGCTGATGTTTTGACCGATTGTCACAAACAGCATGGAAAACAGTATGATAACGATACAGACGAGCATAAAAACAACCAATTTTCGATTGGACGTAAAAAAGTTCATGATAATTCCTCCAAAAAGGGGATCGCGGATATCCTGAGAGTAAAAGGTAAGTTATTATCATAAGACGCTCAAATTTTGGAAAGATTCCGCAATATTTGGAATTCTCATGAAACCGAAATACTCGCCGAATCGGTCGTTGATTACTTTTCCCGGATATAAAGTATATTAATGACCGATCGGGAGATTGTGTCGGAGAGTGAACTCAAGGAGCTGAGGGATGAATATTACCGCTGAGTCGTGCGCGATTGTGATAAAGGGTATGCCGAACAGCAAAATAACGACCGCAGCAAGTATCAAAACTCTTCTTTGATTTGCCGGATGCGCTTGATAACCTCGTCGGCGCGAAGGCGATCTGTGGCATAGGCCTTTCGCAGCAGTTCAGGGGGAATATAGTTGTCATATTTATCAAAAACGGGACATTCTTTTTGACCGACTAGGGAAAAAAGATCGATTCCCTCGCGGGAAAGACGGTCGTCCATTCCGGAGATGAGGGCATATTCTTTGTTTGGCTCCATTTTAAAGGTGATATAATAGCAGCCGTCGTATTCGATGCCGCTGATGTCGTATTCCTTTGCATTAAGTGCCAAATAGCGGCGCAAGGTACGGAAGGATCGGGTGCCGAGCCAGGGGAAGAGACACCAGTTATAGCCGCCCAGATGAATAAGGGAGGATTTCGTAAGACCGGTGCTTGCGGCAAGATGACGAGCCGTTTGCAGCCTTTTTGCGGCGTTGGGCTTCAGATAGGGATAGATAGTGTCCTCTGAGAGGACCTGCTTCATCCGCTCAAGAATGCGGGTGTGAATTTCGCCGTAGTCCCCCGGCCATGAGATTTCCATTTTCCCTTCTACTGATTTGACATAGATAAGCCGTCTTTGAATGTCAAGCTCGGTAACCTCCCAAACCCGTCCGGCCAGAGCAAATCGATCGCCGACGGGGGGCGGGGTGGTGATGGTTCCGATCTCGCTTGATTCAAATCGAACGGTAAAATCCTCACTGTCTTTGAATACCGCATAAAATTTAAAGCTATTTGTAAGCCTTTCCCCGGCAAGACCGACAATAAGGCCCCGCTCGTCGGTCATTTCGATAAAATCGTTTTTAATCATGGATAGCAGCAGGGTTTTATAGTCCTCCTTGGGGATGGCTGCAAAAGGCGGGAGAGAAAAAAATCGCTCGGCAAGTTTTTTTGGGGTGAGTTCTCCCGTAGAGGCAAGGATGCTCAAGGTTTGCTGAAAAGCAAGACTGAAGGGCAGCTTTTTTATAGCAGGCGGCTCGATAAAACGTTCTTCAATATAAAGCTGAATAATGGCGATAGCCCGTAAAAGATCCCATGGAATCATCTGTGGCAGGGGAGTGTTCGGGAGAGGGGTCTCCTCACGAAAAACCATCATCATTTCAGGGGGATTGCCCCGTCTGCCTGAGCGTCCGAGCCGCTGTAAAAAGCTTGATACAGAGTTAGGAGAGGAGACTTGAGCAACCCTTTCCAGCTTTCCGATATCGATGCCGAGTTCCATGGTGACGGTGGCACAGGTTACGGCAGGAAGCTCCTCATCCTTCATTTTTAGCTCGGCTTCCTCACGAATGGCCGCCGACAGGTTCCCGTGATGTATAAGAAAAATGTCCGGCTCCTGCCTTTTTGCGGCGATTTGGCGGAGCGTTGCTGTGACATATTCGGTTTCCTCCCGTGAATTTGAAAAGATCAGGGACTTTTTATCCTTCACGCAGTCGTAGAGATATTCGTAGCCGGGGTCAAGGGGGGCGTATCCCGTCCTTTCAAATTCACCTTCTTCGGTGATTTTGCCCTCGGTCTCTTGTGTTTGGTCAAGGGCGGGATTTTGGATATAGAAATGCTCAAGCCCCAGCCGCCATTTTATTCTTTGAGATGGCAATTCCGGTGTTGATGTTTTCCGCCCGCTGCCTTCCCCCAGCCATGCGGCGGCTTTTTCAAGGTCGCCTATCGTGGCAGAAAGACCAACCCGACGGGGTGAGTATTCGATAAGGCGGGAGATGCGCATAAGTTGGCAGATGATCTGATTCCCCCGATCGCTGCCGGTTAGGGTGTGGACTTCGTCGATTATTACATAGCGAAGATCGCCAAAAATACGGACAATATCATTGGAACGGTTGATTAGCATGCTTTCAAGGGATTCCGGAGTGATTTGCAGAATACCCCGGGGTTCTTTCAGCATTTTTGTTTTGTGGGAGGTTGAGACATCTCCGTGCCAATGATAAACGGGGACTCCGCTTATATCAAGCAGGGCGTCCAAGCGGGAAAATTGGTCGTTGATTAAGCTCTTCAGTGGAGCGATATATAGCACGGCAATGCTGCTCGGCATATTGCCGTGCAGCTCTGTCAGAATAGGGAAAAAGGCCGCCTCAGTTTTACCTGATGCGGTAGAAGATGTTAAAAGCAGGTTGTTATCCGTTTCAAAGAGAATTTTAGCGGCGGCAAGCTGAATGTCGCGCAGGCTTTCCCATCCGTTGGTGTGGATAAATTCTTTGATATAATAGGGAAAACGTGCAAAAAGGCGATCGGCTTCGGTCATTGGTTATTTCCCCTTTACAATTGATAAAAAAGGTGCTAAGGTCAAAAGTCGATGTCCTCTAGAGATATATCGGCAGAGGTTGGTTTTTCATCTGTCTTTTGCTCCACAGAGGGGGTAACAATATCGTCAAAGGAGATATTGTCATTTTGAACAAGGATGTTGAGCACCGAAAGATAGTCTCTTATGATTTCACGCGGGGTTATAAGCTCGGAGGAGCTGGTACGGGAAAGGCACAGATTCATAAAAGCAATCATATTTTCCTCGGTCACTCGCCCCTCGCCGTTAGGATACAATTTTGCGTGAAGCTTTGTCAGTCTTGAGATAAGGGCAAGAAGCTCGTCGTTAGAGAGGCGACGAAGGCGGATAATCGGTCCCGAAAAGTCGATAAATGAGCCGCTCGCAAACTGGGTGTCGCAAAGGCGACTGCGGAGAGCCTCATATCCGAAAAGACCCCGGCGTGTATCCTCGAGAAATTGGGGTGTCCCCCCGAAAACCATCATCAGCCCTTCAGCTCTTCCTCCTAGGGTGTTATTGTACATCGAGAGCAGCTTTTCATAATTGTTTTCCCGAGAGATGCGATTGGTTATTTTATAAAGATTGACGCATTCATCGATAAATACCACAAACCCGCGGTAGCCCGCGATACGCGCAAAGAGCGCCCACAGCTTGATATAATCGTACCAATTGTCGTCGTTTATCACCCCGCCGACATTAAACCCAAGGGCTGCGCGCGCCTCTGTTTTGTTTGAAAACTCGCCCCGCAGCCAGCGCAGGCAGGCGCTTCTTTTAGCATCGTCCCCCGACATGGATGCTTTGAAATATTGGGTCAGGACAGCGGCAAAATCAAAGCCGCCTACCCCCGATTCAAAGGTGCGAACCGTTTTGTGAATGCGGGTGGAAAGGCTCCGGTCAAAGGCGGGTTCCTCGGGGGAGAGTCCTTCCTCGACAAGCTCACTTTGCAGCGTGCTGAGCCAACGGGCGATAATTTTCGGGAGAGCGCCGCCGTCGGGAGATGCCTTGGAAGAGAGATTCTTAATCAGTTCGCGATAGGTGGCAAGTCCGGTGCCGTTGCTGCCGTACAGCCTTCTTTCGGGGGAAAGATCGGCATCGGCACAGATAAAATCACGATCGATAGCATAGCCTCGAATCAGCTGGATCAAAAAGCTTTTACCGCTGCCGTATCGTCCGATTATAAAGCGTATTGCCGAGCCGTTTTGTGAAACGGTTTCAAGGTCGGACAAAAGGGCGGCAATTTCCCGATGGCGTCCGATTGCGATATAGGGTGCGCCTGACCGGGGCACAACGCCGGCCGATAGGGATGACAAAAGCGCACTGAGTATCCGTCGTGGTATGACCGGTTCTTTTGACTGTTGTGTCAAATCGTATTTAGACATTCTTTTAACTCCTCATAATAATCGGCGATGATTGAGTACCCGTCTTCATCTTCAAGGAGAATATCACCGCAGATATCTACCGCAAGCTCATTAATGGTATCCGCGATTTTCTCGGGTAACTGATGGTTATATCTCGCCATTTGTTCGGCCTCCCCTTTTGACCCGAAAACAACCAAATGCAGAAATTCGGTACATAGAGGGTTCAGCGTAGCCAGAAAGGTTTTGTAAGGGGAGCCGGAGGGGGGCGCCTGTGTTAAGGTGTTCGGTTCTATCGCCTTGTTGCCGTTCTCGTAGTCTTTAGAGTCGTTCCTCATTTGGATGGTTGAAGAGGGGGTGGCGGGGGCTTCGTCATTGCCCTCCTCTTCGGCAAAAGAGTTGATAAGCAGATGGGTTGTCTCCCAGGAGCGTTTTTCAATATTAAGGGCTCTCTCAGAAGAAAGCTCGGTGTGTTCTGCCTCGTAGCCTCTCATATAGCTTTGTTCCTCGGTAGAGGGGGGAGAGACCGCTTTTTTGCTTGGGAAGTGAATATCAAAGTAGTGGTTGATTATCTGCTTTACTTCACTTGAAATGCCTGAGACCGCCAAACGGCTCTTGATGCCGAGACGGGCGCGTAGGCGGTTTTCCGCATATCTGACAAGATTAGTCACAGCCAGGCGTAGAGAATAAGATCGATTAAAGGAATAATAGTATATCTCTATTCTTCTTTTTATATTATGGGCGCATAAAGAGCCACTAAAAGCATCCCTGTAAGTTCTGCATATAGAGTCAGAGCGGGCTGATTTCAGGGCAACATTCTCTTTATCGTTGGCAAGCATAAAGGCAATCGCTCCGGCGATATGCTTTTTAAACAGGGGAAGGTTGTCCGCGGTAGCATACTTGCTGTTTCGCCAGTTATAATTTGAGGCGAATTGGATCAGCAGCTCTGCATAGGTGTCGGAGGAGCTCTCATCAAAGTGCATATAGAATTCTTTAAAAGTGCATTTGTCGATAATTTCGGGGATGATGGGATTCAAGCGTTCTTTAGGGAGGGGAATGCGATGTATCAGACAGTAATCGCATACCCATTCGGCAAGGTATTTGTCAATGCGATGAAAAACATTTCTGTAAGCAAGCCATACATCGCACAGGAGGTAAATCCCTTCCCGGGGAGGGATCAGATCGGGGAGATTGATAATCTCGTATATATAGAGCACAAGGTAACTGTAATCGGTATGCAGGTAGATACCCATGCGAACGTTTTTTCGCCACCATAGATACCATTCGAGCTGGGAGCGATTCAGTTGCTTATACTGGGGAGTATAGGAAAAGAAGGGGATATATCCAGCTTCTGATTCCTTTGCGCTGTGCAGTTTTGCGGCATCGGTGCGAAATCCTTCATAGAAACTGTATTGTGAGCTCCATTTTCCGACTTTAACTTTGCTGATAAGACCGTTTTTTATCTCATACTCGAATTCGGGAATGAGACGGTTTTTTTCGGTTTCGGACGGCAAATTGAGCTTGTGTTCCTTGTTTTTTTCGGCAGGAGGAATATCCTTCGGTTCAAAGGTGATCTCAACCGCTGTTGTGTCCGGCTTTGAGGATGACGAATAGGGGGATATTTTCTTTTTTTGAGGCAAAAGCAGATCTATATCCCAAAAATCATCGCGGTTATTATCCTTTTCAGACGACAAAACATCACCTCCGTTAATGGTCTATCGTTAAATTTTACCATACTATAGCCAAATTGTCAATCATGTAGCCGAATGACGCAGAGTTTATGCGAATTGTTTTCATTGATTTAGTCTTGTAAAAGCGATATTGATTTATTTGTTCCCAAATGCTAGAATATATTAATAACCGGAAACATTTTCATAAACAGTTGAAAAAATATAAAATTATGAGGACTTTATGATGAAAATTATCGTTTGTCCCGATTCTTTTAAGGGCAGTGTGACCTCCCTTGAGGCGGCGGTGAGTATCCGCAAAGGGCTCGCGCTGGCATCCCCCGAGTCCGAAGTTGTTGTATTGCCGGTGGCAGACGGCGGAGAGGGGACTCTTGATGCCATTGTCCCCGAGGAGAATCGTATTGTCTGTAAGGTGCGGTTTCCGATGGTGAATTCCGAAAGATCGATTGATGCAATATACGGCACTCTTGGAGATTGTGCGGTAATTGAGATGTCTCGTGCCGCCGGATTGACTCTTATCAGAGAGGAAGAAAGAAATCCGCTATATGCTTCAACCTACGGTGTCGGCGAGTTGATAAAGGACGCTCTGGATCGCGGATATCGGCGCATATTGCTTACCGTTGGCGGAAGTGGAACTAATGATGGCGGAACAGGCTTGCTTGAGGCGCTTGGTGCAGTTTTTTATAATAGAGAAGGGGTGGTCGTTTATGGTAGCGGCGGCGCACTTTCGGAGATGGATAGAATCGATCTGTCAAGCTTAGATAAAAGATTATCCGAATGCGAATTTACGATCGCTTGCGATGTGACAAACCCTTTAACCGGTCCGAGGGGAGCCACTATGGTTTACGGAGGGCAAAAGGGCGCTGATGATCAAATGCTTGACACTCTTGAGAGGGGCATGAAAAATTATGTGCGGATTTTGCGGCGTGACTTCGGCGCCGATGTGGATAAAATCCCCGGATGCGGCGCCGGCGGCGGAATTGCAGCCTCTCTGCTTGCCTATGCTAATGCTAAGATTGTATCGGGTATTTCCGCCGTTTTGGATATTTTAAAGTTTGATACCCTTCTTGCTGATGCGGATTTTGTAATAACAGGAGAGGGAAAAACGGATATACAAAGTCTTTTTGGCAAGGCGGTCAGCGGAATTGCTTCGGCTGCGAAGGGGCGAGGGGTGCCGGTTTTTGTTTTTTGCGGTACTATCGGAGAGGGTACCGAAGGAATCTATGATATCGGAGTGAAGGGAATCTTTTCAATTGCCGAGGGTCCTTGCACACTGGATTATGCGATGGAAAATGCACCCCGGCTTCTATCCCGCCTTGCCTATCGATGGGGAAAAATGTATTTGTAAAGAAAACACGAGGAACGCAAGCATACACCGCTTGTGTTCCTTGTGTTTAAAAGTTGCTTCTGACAAATAGATGCTATTTTGACATCGGAGGAAAAGAAGCATATACCTGCAAGCGGAGAGGGACGACCCCGCTAGCTTGCCTGACAAAAAATCTGCCGCCTCAACAGGGGTTACACCATGAAAGTGTGTGATTTGGTGAGACACTTGCAGTGGTGATCGGCTGATAGAAGCTTATAGCTTGATGCGGGGCAAACAAAACGCACCCGCAAAAATGCGCACCCTCAAATGCTCTGCATTTGAGGGTGCGGTTCGTGTGCGGCACTTGCCGCTGGCGCGCCCAGCAGGATTCGAACCTGCGACCTACCGGTTCGTAGCCGGGCACTCTATCCACTGAGCTACGGGCGCATTAAATTGACTTTTATATATTATCATATTTTATATGCTTTGTCAAGTCTGTCTGAGGATTTTTTATGTTAAGATGTAAACCTCAGAATAAGCAAATATTGTGCATGAAAGATAAGGGGCGATTCGGATTGTCAGAAGTGTTGCCGGGTTTTTGTCAGCCTGTTGTTTTTTTATTATAAATTTTTATAAAATGTCTTGAAAAAAAGATAAATATAGTATAAAATATACCCTAGGGGGGTATGTTTTATATAAAAGAAAAATCAGGAGGATAAAATGAGGGATAAATCTTGCAGTTGTGATTGCAATCATAGCGGCGACAGAAAGACCGCAAGGGAGGATAAGCTCCGCGCATCCTTGATTTCACGAATAAACCGCATTGAAGGGCAGGTTCGCGGGATTCGGGGTATGATTGAAAAGGATGTCTATTGCGATGATGTGCTAAATCAAATTTCGGCGGCACAGGCGGCTTTGGGTAGTGTGAGCAGGCTGCTGCTTGAGAGCCATATGCGCGGATGCCTTGCCGAAAAAATCAGAAACGGCGATGACAGTATCATCGATGAGCTGATTATTACCATCGGAAAGATGATGCGTTAAAAAATAATAAAATCACAAGAAAAAGGGGGGATTCGATTGAATAATGAGATTATTAAAATCGGGGGCATGAGTTGTGCCGCCTGTGCTCAGCGTATCGAAAAGGAGACGTCGAGACTTAACGGCGTTGAAAGGGCATCGGTGAATTTTGCCACCGAAAGTCTTCATGTGTTCTACGATGAGGAAAAGATATCATTGTCTGATATAAAAGATAAAATTGAAAATATGGGTTATACGGTGACAGAGGAAATAAAAAACAGCCAAATTGTCTTACCGATTGGCGGCATGAGCTGTGCCGCCTGCTCGACCCACGTTGAGCGAGCCCTCAACAAAACCGAGGGGATTGTACATGCCTCGGTCAATCTTGCCACCGAACGGGCAACTGTTGAATATGATCCCGGTAAAATTCGTCTTTCCGGCATTAAGGAGACAATTGAAAAATCAGGATATACTGTGCTTTCTCTCGAAAGTATTGATAAGAATAAGGACGAGGAACGTAAGGAAAAGGAAATCCGCATTCTGTGGATAAAGTTTATTGTGTCCGCACTTTTTGGGTTGCCATTGCTCTATATTGCTATGGCTCCTATGATTCCTTGGCTGTCTTTGCCCCTTCCGGCGTTCTTGAACCCGGATAATCATCCGTTGACCTATGCCATAACTCAGCTTGTTCTGGTTGTACCGATTATCGTTGCGGGATATCGCTTTTATACGGTTGGATATAGGGCTCTTTTCTCCGGTAACCCGAACATGGATTCACTCATAGCCATCGGTACGACCTCGGCGGTGCTTTACAGTTTGTATGCAACCTATAAAATTGCCGCCGGGGAACATCATATGGCGCATCATGGTCTGTATTTTGAAAGCGCCGGTATCATTATTGCTCTTATTTTGCTTGGAAAGTCCCTTGAGGCAGTTTCAAAGGGAAGGACATCCGAGGCGATAAAAAAGTTGATGGGACTTGCGCCAAAGACGGCCACGGTTATTCAGGACGGCAAAGAAGTTGTTATTCCTATTGATGAGGTTGAGGTAGATGATATTATCCTTGTCAAGCCGGGGGAAAAGATTCCGGTTGACGGAGTGGTAATTTCCGGTCAGACCTCTATTGATGAGTCGATGTTGACCGGAGAGAGCATGCCGGTTGAAAAAACGACGGGAGCCGCCGTCTATGCTGCCAGTATCAATAAAAACGGATCGATTCAGTTTTGGGCGACAAAAATCGGAAAGGATACCGTTCTTGCACAGATTATCAAATTGGTTGAGGAGGCGCAGGGCAAAAAGGCGCCCATAGCGAAGATGGCGGACATAGTATCCGGCTATTTTGTGCCGATAGTGATAGGAATTGCCCTTATATCTTTTGCTGCCTGGCTGATTGGTGGGCAAACATTGGAGTTTGCTCTGACAATATTTATCTCGATTCTTGTTATTGCCTGTCCATGCGCACTCGGTCTTGCCACTCCTACGGCTATTATGGTTGCAACGGGGAAGGGGGCTGAGCTCGGCATACTGATTAAAGGCGGAGAGGCTCTCGAGATGGCACATAAAGTTGATACGGTTATTTTAGATAAAACCGGAACGATTACAGAGGGGAATCCAGAGGTTACCGATATTATCCCCGCTGAGGGAATATCCCGGGATAAGCTTCTGCAGATTGCCGCCACTGCCGAAAAGGAATCGGAGCACCCCTTGGGCAGGGCAATTTTCAGCCTTGCACAAGAGAGGCAGCTTTTGTTGCTGGAGTCGGAGAATTTTACAGCACTTCCCGGTCATGGCATCTCGGTGAGGATTGACGAAAAGGCAATACTGATCGGTAACAAAAAGCTGATGGAGGATAAGAAAGTCCCTCTTGGGGAGTTCGGCAGCATATCAGACCGGATTGCCGACGAAGGAAAAACTCCTATGTTTGTCGCTGTGGATTGGAAAATATCAGGCGTTATCGCAGTGGCCGACGTGGTTAAAAAGAGCAGTCAAAAGGCCATTCGTCGGCTTGAATCGATGGGAGTTGAGGTGGTTATGATCACCGGTGACAATAAAAAAACTGCCGATGCTATTGCAAAGCAGATCGGCATTGACAAGGTATTGTCCGAGGTCTTGCCGCAGGATAAGGCAAATGAGGTAGAAAAGCTTCAAGCTCAGGGTAAGAAGGTAGCCATGGTCGGAGATGGCATCAACGATGCGCCTGCCCTTGCAAAGGCCGATATCGGCATTGCTATTGGGTCGGGAACCGATGTTGCTATGGAATCTGCCGATATTGTGCTGATGAAAAGTGATTTAATAGACGTGCCCACAGCTATCCACCTGAGCAAAAGCACAATTATCAATATCAAGCAAAACCTCTTTTGGGCCTTTGGTTACAATACCGCAGGAATTCCCATTGCCGCAGGCTTGTTGTATCTGTTCGGCGGACCGCTCCTTAATCCTATGTTTGCGGCGGCGGCTATGTCACTAAGCTCTGTCTCGGTGCTGGTTAATGCATTGCGCTTGAAGAGGTTTAAGCCTTATATGTAATTGCTATAAGGTGGATATGACCAAATTTCAACAAAACGGTTTTTATCAAAATCATCCCCGATTGATTTTTCAATCGGGGATGATTTGCTTTTTATTGTGGTATAGGGGCTGAGAGTTTTAAGTGGTTATTATCCGAAGGCCTCTTCGAGATCGGCAATAAGATCCTCAATATGCTCGGTTCCGATGGACAGGCGAATGGTGTTCGGCTTTATTCCCTGCTCTAGCAATGCAATCTCACTTAGCTGAGAGTGAGTTGTGCTGGCAGGATGTATAACCAGTGACTTTTGATCGGCGACATTGGCAAGGAGCGAAAAAATCTTCAACCGATCAATAAAATCCTTAGCTCTCTGAGCATCCCCCTTTATTTCAAAGGTAAAGACTGAACCGGCGCCTTCAGGGAAATATTTCAGATACAGGTTGTGGTCGGGATGGCTTTCAAGGGAAGGGTGATTGACATTTTCGACTTGAGGATGCGCAGACAAATATCTGACAATCTTAAGGGTGTTTTCCACATGGCGCTCAACGCGCAAAGAGAGGGTTTCGAGCCCCTGAAGGAAGAGGAAGGAATGGAAGGGGCTGAGGGTGGCGCCGGTGTCTCTAAGCAAGGTTACCCGTGCTTTAGTGATGTAGGCAAGATTTCCGGCGGCTTCGGTCAGCACAATACCGTGGTAGCTGGGATTCGGCTTTGACAGTCCTGGGAATTTGTTGTTCGCAGCCCAGTCAAATTTGCCTGAATCGATAATGACGCCGCCGATAATTGTGCCGTGTCCTCCGATAAATTTTGTGGCAGAATGAACAACAATGTCCGCCCCGTGTTCGATGGGTCTGAAGAGATAGGGCGTTGCAAAGGTGTTGTCAACAATAAGCGGGATCCCGTTTTTGTAAGCTATCTCGGAAACGGCATCAACATCGACAATGGTAGAGTTCGGATTTCCCAGCGTCTCAAGAAAAATCGCTTTTGTATTTGGCTTGATTGCCTTCGCAAAATTTTCAGGATGGCTGCCGTCCACAAGGGTTGTGTTGATCCCGAAATCGGGGAGGGTATTTGCAAAAAGGTTGTAGGTTCCCCCGTAGATTCTTCGGTCAGAAACAATGTGATCTCCGGCACAGGCGATATTTTGTATTGCACAGGTTATTGCGGCTGCCCCTGAGGAGAGAGCAAGGGCGGCGGCGCCGCCTTCCAGAGCGGCGATTCTTCTTTCAAACACATCGGTGGTGGGATTCATGATCCGAGTATAAATATTTCCGCTTTCCGAAAGGTTGAAGCGGCCGGCAGCCTGTTCCGAGCTTTCAAAAACATAGGAAGTGGTGGCGTAGATAGGAACGGCTCTTGCGCCGGTTGCGGGATCGGGCAATTCTTGCCCTGCGTGCAGTTGAAGTGTTTCAAATCTATAGTTTTTGTTCATTGCAAGTTACCTCTTTCGGTTTTATTATAAGAAAAATCGATAATTTTTGACGGTTGCTTGCAATGTCACATTCGCCCGTTCCTAAAATTTTTGCGTAGCATGAGAAATATTATCGAATACATGGCGAGTCGCCTCCCTTTGTATATATTTATTGAAAAATTATACTTAGTATCCCTATAGTAATTGTATGAAATAAATTGTAAATATCCAATGCTTTTTGTCAAGCTTAAATTTCACTTAGGCAAAAAGCATTGTTTTATGATATATTCTCATCGGGAAAAGCAACCGATTGCCCTTTGATATCAGGTGCTGCCGCTTTTTCAGAAACCGGTGTTTCTATGCGAGATTTTGACTGATTGCAGAATAGATGAGGGTTGCCGGCAGTTTTGTTCTAAAGTAGGCAAACAGTTATGGTAACATGATTTTTTCTTTATGATTATTACGAGAACATAGGGGTAGAGAGGTAGCGTTCCCCGGTGTCCGGCAAAATAACAACGATTGTTTTTCCGGCATTTTGAGGACGCTTGGCAACCTCGATTGCGGCAAATAGGGCAGCTCCTGACGATATTCCCACAAGAATGCCTTCGGCGTGAGCGACGTTCTTCCCCATATTTAAGGCATCTTCGTTTTTAATCTTTATAATTACATCATAGATGTCGGTGTCAAGCACATCGGGCACAAAGCCGGCGCCAATACCCTGTATCTTATGAGGACCTGGGTTCCCCCCTGATAAAACAGGAGAATCATTCGGCTCAACGGCGACAATCTTGATGTTCGGATTTTTCGACTTTAAAAAGCTGCCTGCGCCGGTGATCGTTCCGCCTGTGCCGATACCCGAAACAAAGAAATCAATCACACCATCGGTTTGTTCCCAGATTTCCGGTCCGGTGGTTGTATAGTGAGCGGCGGGATTAGCGGGGTTGATAAACTGACCGGGAATCAGGCTGTTTGGTATTGTCTTTGCAAGCTCCTCCGCCTTTTCGATAGCGCCCTTCATGCCGAGGGTGCCGTCGGTTAAAACAAGTTCGGCGCCATAGGCCTTCAGGAGATTTCTGCGCTCGATGCTCATCGTTTCGGGCATGGTCAGAATGACACGATATCCTTTTGATGCGGCAACGGCAGCAAGACCGATGCCGGTATTTCCGCTTGTGGGCTCGATAATTACCGACCCCTCCTTCAGCAGACCCTCGCTTTCGGCTTGTTCAATCATTGACTTTGCGATTCTATCCTTTACACTGCCGGCGGGATTGAAATATTCGAGTTTTCCTATAATTTTTGCCGATAGGTTATATTGCTTTTCTATATTGGAAAGGCGAAGCAGAGGGGTATTTCCTATCAGATCGACAAAGCTGTTGTTGATTTTTTTCATAAAAACATAACCTTTCAAAATTATAATAGATATATTAATGATTTGACGTTCAATATTATAAACATGATAAACATTTGTCTGATATCATATATGATTAATATGATATATAGTATATACAGATGGTGTAGTAATGTCAAGAGGAAAAAGAAAAAAAATAAAATTTTTCCCAGATGGGCGCACCTGGGAAAAAGCAAAAAAGTTAAGGTTATAAAGAGTCAGATAGAGAAATTAAGAACGTCCCTTGTATTGCAGGAGTCGATAAGCTGATCTAGGGTGACCGAATCGACATAGTTGTTGACAGCGTGATGCAGACCAGTCCAAAACTTCAGGGTCGGGCAAATATCTTGACGCTCACAGGGATTAACATCAGCCTCAAGACAGGCTACCGGGGCAAGATTGCCCTCTATAGCCCGCAAAATTTCACCGATGGTATATTGCTCGGCGGGTTTTGTAAGCATATATCCTCCTTGCGGACCGCGGCTGCTCCTGAGCAGACCGGACTTTGTAAGATTAGTGACAATCTGTTCCAGATATTTTACCGAGATCGCCTGTCGTCTTGCAATATCCTTAATTGAGACCCAGTCGCTTATGCCGTGTTCTGCAATATCAATCATCATTCTTAAAGCATATCTTCCTTTAGATGAAATTTTCATAATCCGATTACCAGGATTTGTCCAACAGGTTATGTAGCGGACAAATCTTCCTTTTTTGTAGTATTCATGTTGCACAATATCTGCATTATTATATCACTATTATACTATATGATATATATGAAATCAATATAAAAGCAATAATATTATATCCTGTAATTATATGTTGAGAAATGCGCCAATTTCTGTTAATTCGGTCGCAGGTGTTGAAAAAGGCATGGTGCTTATGTTAGAATATCAATGCGGCGGTCTCGGGCATATCCCTTTCGGGATGGCGTTGATTTGACCGTCGGATATCCTGCGCCAAGGCAAATGCGCCGGATGAAAGCTTTAGAAAGGAGTTTTTCTATGAAAATCAAAAAACGCATTTTAGCTGCGGCAACGGCTGTTTTGATAATGATTGTTTCCTTTGTCGGAATGGTTACACAAGCCTTCTCGTTAAATTATAGAAGCATAGATATCTATATCGATGGTGTTCGTTACACCGGAGACAAGGCCTTTTTAATCGAGGATACTACTTATGTGCCTGTTAGAATGTTAAGTCAGGCAATTCGGAACTGCAGCGTCTATTGGGATGAGCCCACAAGGACGGCGACGGTATCTGCAAATGATCTGAATGTTCAAATAACTGCCGGATTTAATTATATCATAGCAAATGGCAGGTATTTGTATTCGCCAAAGCCTGTCAGAATTTTGGAAAATGACAGAATGTACCTTCCGATTCGCCTTTTGGCGGCCGCCTTTGACACCGGGGTAGAATGGGATGGAAAAACCTATTCGGTTCATCTGACCCGGGGGAGCGGAGCGATTCTCAGCGGCGATCAGTATTACAATGAAAATGATCTTTACTGGCTGTCTCGCATTATTTCGGCAGAGAGCCGGGGGGAACCGCTGCTTGGGCAAATTGCGGTAGGAAATGTAGTTCTTAACCGCGTGGATAATCCGCTGTTTCCAAATTCGATATATGATGTAATTTTCGACAACAAATATGCTGTTCAGTTTACTCCAACGGCAAACGGAACCATCTATCATACACCGAGTGAGACCTCTGTGATTGCGGCAAAGATTTGTCTTGAGGGATACTCTCTCTCCGACAATATTTACTACTTCTTTGAGCCGGTTTCGGCAACAAGTGCATGGGTTTCGGCAACTCGCACCTTCCGGTTTCAGATTGGCAATCACAGATTTTATTCATAAGAAAGGTCGCAGCCTTTTAAAACCACCGCTGTTTCTCCGGAGAAACAGCGGTGGTTTTGTGTATTTACGCATATCGGGAAATCAGCTTAACCTAAAAGGTGCTTTTCTATTTCGTCAATGGGGATTTCTTCCTGCGTGCTGCTTGACATTGAGCGGAGCTGGGCTTTCCCGCTTTCAATTTCGTTATCTCCGAGGATGAGGGTGTAGGCGGCGCCGATCTTGTCGGCGTATTTCATTTGCGCTTTGAGGCTGCGTCCGACAAGGTCACATTCGGCATAAATACCCCTGCCGCGCAATCCCTCAACGATGCTTAATGCCCGCTGTGTTGCAGCGCTGCCAAGGGAGGCGATGTAAAGAAGGGGCTTTGGCTCTTCGGGAATTTTAATGCCTGCCTGTTTGATTGCCAGTATCAGGCGGGTAATCCCCATTGCAAAACCTATGCCTGCAAGTTGCGGACCGCCAAGCTCGGCGATAAGTCCGTCATAGCGTCCGCCGCCGCAAACGGTGCTTTGAGCGCCAATGCCATCGGCAATGAATTCAAATACGGTGCGGGTATAATAATCAAGACCACGCACAATGGCGGGGTTGATCTGATAGGATACGCTCATACTATCGAGATAGCTCTGCAGTTTTGAAAAATGATCAGAACATTCGATACAGAGGTAATCAAGAATTTTAGGCGCGCCTGCGGCAAGGGCTGCGCAGGACTCATTTTTGCAGTCAAGCAGGCGCAGGGGATTAGTTTTGAGCCTGCCTTTACAGCTCTCACACAATTGATTACGGTATTCCGAAAAATATTTAACAAGAGCATCTCTATAGGCAGGACGACAAGCGGGACAGCCGATAGAGTTGATGTGTAGTGCGATATTTGGTATACCAAGCTCCCGAATAACCGATGACCCAAGAGAGATAATCGTTGCATCGGCGGCAGGATTGCCCGCGCCGAACATCTCAACACCAAACTGGAAAAACTCACGGCTACGGCCTGCCTGTGGCGCCTCATAGCGGAAACAGTTAATCAAATAATAAAGCTTGATAGGCATTGCATCTCCGCAACGGCCGTGCTCGATCAGGGCACGTGCTACCGAGGCGGTTCCCTCAGGACGTAGAGTGATGGACCGGTTGTCGTTGTCGAGAAAGGTATACATCTCCTTCTGCACAACGTCGGTAGTATTGCCAACTCCCCGGCGAAACAGCTCCGTCGCCTCAAAGGTGGGGGTGCGAATCTCGGAAAACCCATATTTTTCTGCCACTTTACGGGCGGTATTTTCAATAAATCTGTAGTACGGGATCTCTTCCGGCAGAATGTCTATGGTCCCGCGTATTTTTTGTATCATAGTGATCTCCTTAAGAATGCTCTCTTATCTTAGCTGTTTTGTGCGATAACAGTTAGAAGGCTATTGCTGTTAACAAGAGAGGGTGCCTGATTTTGCGGCTTTTAGATATATTGTGTTATTATGAATTTGATTATAGCATGAAAAAAAAGATTTATCAATAGAAAAACACAGGCGAAAGTCAAAAGCTGCCTGTGTTTTTCTGTTTCAATTAGTCTTGCGGGAGAGAAGTTCTTTTTAGGATAAAACAATGTTGCCGCTTTTAATTTTTATATCAAGTTTTCGGTCTTCGTTTTCCTCTCCTTGAAGCAGTACCTCTTGATATGTGCTGCCGTCGACGGTAATCTTGCCACTATCGGTTTTTGCCTCGATCATATAGGTGGTGATATCCTCTGTAAGATTGAGGTTGATATCCCCCGATTCGAGAGCGATTTTTGCCGCGTTGATTGTAATGTCTTCTGTTTTCAGCTCGCCCTTTGTTACTGTGTATTGCAAGCTTTTTATATTTCCGCCTTTGATATCTGCGGTACAGTTATCGCCGGAAAGCTTTACATAAGAGGAGGTGCTTACGTTGTTCAGATTAACCTTGCCCTCGGTGACGTTCAGATTAAAATCACCTGCAAGGGATACATCATCGATGTTAATGACACCCTCTTTGAGGGTAATGGACAGGGATTTTATTGTTTCAGAGGAAATATAGACATTTATTGTTTTTTCCTTCGGTTTAAAGGAAAAATTTCGGAAATACTGGCGCAGACCGCTAAAGCTGAAGCCGCCTTGGTCAAAAACAAAAAGCTGAGAGAGGTTGAAGTTTTCGTCTATAACATATGCTTGGCTTGTAATTCCGCGGCTGTAGCTGCCTTCGGTGAAATTGAGCAGCTCAATTTTATCCTCTTCCGAGGAGAAAACATTGATGGTAGCAGTATCAATCGCAAGTTCGATTCTATTGATATTTTCGGGATCATATTCGCAGGTATAAAGAAGATCGCCGTCAGGTGTCTTGACCTGAGAGAAGAGAGGCAGGTCGTTTCCTTTAGCCATTGCACTGGCTATTACGCAGGTGATGATTCCGCCGATTATCAGGATGAGGGATAGAATTAAAAAAATAATAGATGAAGGTTTCATAATTTTGCACACGCCCCCTTAGCCAATATGAAGAGTCTTTTTGCTTGTCTGCATACAAAGGCGAAAAATACCGTTAGTTTTTTTATGGTGAAGGGTATCAGGCGGAGCGCAATATTATAAATGATGATTCCTGAGAACATAGCGACACCGCCCAGAATAACGCCAAAGCCAATCTCATAAAGGCCGATTGGAACCGATTTTAACAACTGTGTGAGACCGTAAATAATGCCAATTAAGGCAAGAGCGGTTCCCCCTGCCGCTACAATGATAAGGCTGCCGAGGAGGGCTACAATCAAGGCGAACAAAAACAGATATGCCGCACCGAATAAAAGAAGGATTCCAAGGGAAAGTGGAAGGGTGATCAGCAGGGAGAGAAAAAAGAAAGTCCAAAAGATTCTGTTGCCCTTACGTTCGGCTTCGGTTAGCTCCTTTTTCCTTGAAGGGGAGAAGAAGGCCTTTATCGCTGCGAAAGGGCCGGGTGCCGCAAGCTCTTCGTCATATTCCGATAGCTTATTTTGCTCCATAGACAATTGTTCGCTTGCAGGAGGGGGAGAGTCCGGCTCGACGGAGGTCACGTCTCCAGGTGGTGTTTCGTCGGGGCTGTTGTCAACGCCAACATTTCCTCCGGTACCGACCGGCTCAGCGTCGTCAGGAGTATCATCAATGGGCGTATCATTAACAGATGTATCGTCAAAGGGTGCAGCCTCAATAGGCTCAGCACCATCAAGTGTATCATCAACAGGCTCAGCGTCAGCCGATTCGCCGGGGTTCTCTTCTAAAGGCTGCTCGCTGTTATTTTCCGGTTGAGAAGAGAGAGGGAGTGCTATATTTTCAGAATCCTCCTGCGCTTCTGCCGAAGAGTCAGGTTCTGTGTTGTTATGGGATTCGGCGCGTTTTTTTAGGAGTATGCTGATTTCATCGGCAATAAGATCAAGATCCTCGATTTCCACAAGCAGCTCAGGCGCATATTGTTCCAGCTTTGCGATATGACGAAGGATAACTTCTTCCTCTATCCCCCGTTCACGGAGCTTGACCGACAGTTGGGCAATAAAATCGGTTTTATTCATACTGGTTTACTCCCTTGTATGTAAAATAGTATATTTGTCATCAAAGATAGAATGTTTAAAGAAATGTAAGGACGCTACTATTTCAGACGGTCGTTTGACACATGAAAAAAAACGTGATATAATAAAACGTATTTGTCAAGGAGGCTTGTCGTAGTGTGCCTTTTATAACAAATATTGGATAATTTCGAGCTGTTGGCAAAAATCTGCATAATACCATAATTTTCCTGACAGCTTCAATAAAAATAGTGATTTTATCTAAAGAAATGTTCGCCATAGATTTAAGTATATATCTATTTTATCAAAAACAGGAACAAATAGCAATATGAGAATGCGAAAAAAAAAGAATCTTTCTCGGAGAATTTTAGCTTGTGAGCGGTTTGTTCTCAAATCGCCGGAGGAGTATTTTAAAATGCCCGAGGTTTTTGCTGCCAATAAGCTTGCAAGGCTTGAAATTGGCTGTGGAAAGGGCGGTTTTCTTTGCGAAACTGCCATGCGGGAACCGGATGTTGAGTTTTACGCAATAGAAAAAATCAGCAATGTGGTCATTTCGGCAATGGAAAAAGCTAAAGCGGCGAATTTAGACAATGTCCGGTTTGTTATCGACGATGCAACCCGTTTGCTGAACTTTGTTCCGGCGGGCTTTTTTGACAGGATTTATATTAATTTTAGTGATCCGTGGCCCAAGGCCAGACACGCCAAAAACAGGCTGACCCATATTGACAATCTTTTAATGTATAAAAGGGTGTTGCGGGAGGGAGGGCAACTCTGGTTTAAAACGGATAATGAGGAGTTTTTTGATTTTTCCATCGGACAGTTTGATGCCGCCGGATATACAGTATTATGGGAAACCCGTGACCTCCATTCGTCGGAATACGCAGCGCAAAATGTTATGACCGAGTATGAGGAGCGCTTCAGCGGTATGGGTATGAGGATTTTTTCAGCGAGAGTGTCGCCAAATTGATAATGGCACTATCTGAGAGCAGGTGCTCTCGGCATAAAACAGAAGTTATTTGTTTTCGCAATTATGATTATGCATTTTTGTAGTTTTTCATGATTGATTCTAAGCATACAGGAGAAAAATATGCTATCAAATTCGGTCGTTTTTGCTCCGAAACAGATTTTGACGAAAAGGCGGGAAGCAGAAGCCGCTTCTAAAGGGTCCCTGAAGGTTTTGGCAATAGGCAACAGCTTCAGCGTTGATGCTTTTAGGTACCTGTTTTAAATAGCTCGGGATGCCGGGTATGAAAATATCATCCTAGGCAATCTTTTTATTCCCGGCTGCAGCCTTCGGAGACATTGGGAGAATGCGGTATATGATAAACCGGCCTACAAATATTACAAAAATATCGACGGTGACTGGCTTTCTCTGCCGAATAAATCCTTGTATTATGGTCTAATTGACGAAGCATGGGATTTTATTACTATGCAACAGGCAAGCGCGGTCAGCGGCATAGAATCTTCCTATGATCCCTATCTTGAGAATCTGGTTGCCTATGTGGAAAGATATAAGCAAAACCGGTCTGCAAAGCTGGCTTGGCATATGACATGGGCCTATCAACAGGATTATGACCATGTAAAATTCGATTCCTACGGTCGGGATCAGCAGCGAATGTATAGTGCAATTGTATCTGTTGTGCAAAATAAAATAGCTTCCACGGGAAAGTTTTCAATCATTATTCCGTCGGGAACGGCTATCCAAAATGTACGTTCGAGCTTTATCGGTGATAATCTGACGAGAGATGGGTTTCATCTGGAAAAGAAGCTGGGACGCTATGTCGCAGGACTTTCGTGTTTTTGCGCCCTGACCGGGGATAGAATTGACAATATTACATATCGGCCTGATGTTGAAAAAATTCCGCTCTCCTACTTACCTATGATTAAATATGCTGTGCAAAGAGGGATATACACACCCTATCAGGTTGCCGATATGTCCGATTTTGCCCCTGTTTGAAAAAGAGCAGAAAACAGGAAAAATTCAAAAAAGCTGTGCAACGAAGATGTTGCGCAGCTTTTTCTTACTTTGTTAAAATTTAGCAATCGCATTTTTGCGAGTAATGGTATTCAACGGGAGGGAGGGTTATTTTCCTCTTCGTTCTTTGCCGTTATATAATCGATTAAAAGAGCGCCACCGATAAGAAGGGTTAAGCTCATCATTAAATATTCGAGTATTGAGGGCAGAAGACGATGTATGTACCACGTTTCCCAAATAGGGGATCTTATAAAGAATAGAACAGCCAGAAAAGCTATTGATATAATTGGGAGACCGGTATGTAAGACCAGTTTTGAAATGCGATGCATTTTGTTTATTCGCCTGACAACTTTTTCCATATTAACTCCTTTGTATATTTATACGTTATTTTGTGCATATTGCAACTTAAAATATGCATATCTTAATTTAAGTAATAATTATTCAGAACATTTTTATTGGAGGGGCTGATTTTTTTATAAATAGACCCCATGTATATTGTACTATTTCTTGTCGAATATTGCATCAAGTAATATATGGAATATTTGCAAACAAAGGAAAGTTGTCATTATAAGTTGTTGCAATCAATTAATTTATAAATCTAATTTAAAAATTGAGAAAATTATAACAAAACGCGTTCCAAATAGTGGCAGCAATGCATATTTTCCAATGAATGTAAACCGAAAAAGCCGGGATGCTTTAGTTTTAGATAAATACATATTAATTCATTGCGATAAAAGGATATAATAATTCAATAAACGACAAATTAGAATAAAATTTATTGAGTTAATTCAACAAAGTTATACCTTTTTATAACAAATTTGTTATTAAATTGAAAAATATGATGAAATTATGGTCATAATCTTAATCTTGAAACTAATATCAGTAGTGGTATAATAATATCAATATAAAAGCGGAGGATGAACAAAATGGTAGGAACAAGCATTATGACCAAGTCGCCTAAAACGTCAGCGGGCTATTCTCAGACCGCTCTTTCAGTAAAACGGCCTACGAGTGAGATTCTTCTGGTTTACCGATTGCTCAGGTCTCTGGACAAGGCCGTCGGAGAGCATCTTTTTTCAAAGGACAAGCGTGAATATGTCTATTCTCTTTCTATTGTTATGATCAGCGGGTCGGATAAGCGTGAGGAGGAGTACATATATGACATTGCAAGAAATCAGTATGATGCCCGCAAAATATTCCGTTTATTGTCCGAAAATACCGTTACACCCTGTGCTGTATATGAAGTATTGGATGATTATCTTGCATCGATGTAGGACAAGCAATTATATATAAAGCCGACGAGGAGATCGTCGGTTTTTGTTTTGACAGAGGGTGAAGCTGTTGAATACATACTTTACATATTGAAAAAAAAATGTTATAGTATAATCGGAGTAATTTTTGCGGAATTTCTATATTTAAATATTTAAGATAAGGATAAGGCCGGTTATTAACCGGTCACGGAAAGCAAGATGAAATGTCCGAATTGTGGTTATCATGAAAGTAAGGTTACCGATAGCCGTCCTGTCAATGATAATACGAGTATCAGAAGAAGGCGGGAATGCCTTTCCTGTCAAAGGCGGTTTACGACCTATGAGGTTATTGATACCGTACAGATTATTGTTGTTAAGAAAAACGGACAGAAGGAGTTTTTTGACCGAAGAAAGCTTCAGAGCGGATTAATGAAGGCTTGTCAGAAGCGCCCGGTTGATACCGAGGCCTTGGCGGCTGAAATTGAGACCGACCTTCAGAATTCGCTGCGTGCAGAAATCACTGCGCAGGAAATCGGTGAGATTGTAATGGAAAAGCTGCGTCGGCTGGACGGGGTGTCCTATGTACGGTTCGCTTCCGTTTATCGCGAATTTAAGGATGTTGATACATTTATGGATGAATTGAGCCTGCTTCGCTCAGAATTGGAAGACAAGGATAATAACAAGGGCGAATGAGCGGGTTATGACAGGCAACTGAGTCAAAATATTATACTTATATATATTTATAGTAAGATTTCAGCAATAAAAGCATATCATTTTTTCAGCGAAAGGATTATCATTAATGAGAAGGACAAAAATCGTATGTACGATTGGGCCGTCTTGCAATACGAAGAAGGTTTTGGAGCAAATGCTGCGCAACGGCATGAATGTTGCTCGTCTTAATTTTTCCCACGGCACCCATGAAACGCATAAAAAGGATATCGAGACTTTTCGTCGGGTGAGAGATCGTTTGGGGATGCCGGCGGCTATCATGCTTGATACAAGAGGGCCGGAGATACGTCTGCGCGACTTTAAAGAAGGATCCGCATCCTTGAAATGCGGGGAAGAATATTTGCTTACGACAGAAGAGATTCTCGGTGACGACAGATGCGGCTCCATTAATTGTGAAAGCTTGCCGCGGCAACTGTCCCCCGGTAATACGATATTGATCGACGACGGAAGGGTTTCCCTGAAGGTTATTGACGCTGATGAAAAAACCGTGCGCTGCAAGGTCGAATGCGGCGGCGTTATCAGCAACAGAAAGGGGATCAATATTCCAAATCTTTATTTGGATCTGCCCTATCTCAGCGAGCAGGATAAAAAGGATATTCGGTTTGGTATTGAGCAGGATGTTGATTTTATCGCCGCCTCCTTCGTCCGCCGTAAGGAGGATGTTATTACTTTAAGAAGGTTTTTAGATTATTATGGCGGTCATAGCATAAAGATTATTTCAAAAATTGAGAATCTTGAGGGTGTAGAAAATTTTGATGCTATTTTAAAACATTCGGACGGCATTATGGTGGCGCGCGGTGATATGGGCGTTGAGGTTGATTACGATAGACTGCCCGGTATTCAAAAGCGCTTTATCAGGCGTTGTTATCAATCGGGAAAGATGGTTATTACCGCAACGCAGATGCTGGAGTCTATGATTAAAAACCCGACGCCGACCCGTGCGGAGATTACCGATGTGGCCAATGCCGTTTTTGACGGCACCTCGGCGGTGATGCTTTCGGGTGAAACTGCCGTGGGGAAAAATCCTACCCTTGCTGTAAAGGTTATGGCTAAGATTGCCGAACGCGCGGAGCATGATGCTTTCGAGATGGGGGCATACAAAGGCTTTAACCATGACATGGATTCTACCGATATAACAAATGCGATCTGCGATGCAACCTGTACTACCGCAAGAGATATCAAGGCAAAGGCGATTGTTGTGGTGACAAAGGGCGGGCAAACAGCCCGTCGTATGTCAAAATTTCGTCCGAACGAACCTATTGTTGCTGCTACTCCGGTTACAAAAACCTATCATCAGTTATCTCTATCCTGGGGTGTCTATCCTGTTATGGCCAGATATCAGAGCACGACAGACGAGTTGTTTTTACATTCGGTCGATTGTGCAAAGCAGCTAGATCTTGTTGCGGACGGGGACAGAGTAGTTATTACGGCCGGAGTTCCACTCGGAATTTCAGGAAGCACAAACATTATAAAAGTACAGGTCGTCGGCGAACAGATCTGACCTTATATTATATAAATACAAAACGGCATGATGGTGTCATGCCGTTTTGCGCATTATAGAGAGGGTGTTTTTTAGTTGCTGTTCTTTGCAGCATTAAATGTGCATTTATCTTGTGGCACTGTGATTTATGTATGAATTGTAACAAATATAAGAAAAAGCAATGACATAGTCGGACAAAAGCAACAGTTTTTATACAGGAAAAGGGATAGAATCGGGAGATGTTCAAGATTTATTTATAAATGTGTGTTATACTAACTTTATCTCAAAAAGTTGATTTTATACAATGGAATTAGACGATAGAACATTAGTGTATTCCCTGCAGTTTTTCGGCATGGGGCGCTTTGGGGGCTCCTTTTTCATTTGACGGTAAATTAAATAATAAAATCTTATCGGAAGGATGTACTATACGCATGATAAAAATCGAAAATTTAGTGAAGCGATACGGCAACAACTTTGCGCTTGACGATATCAGCTTCACTGTTGAGAAGGGTGAGATTGTCGGATTTCTCGGTCCGAACGGCGCCGGAAAAAGCACCTGTATGAATATATTGACCGGATATCTCTCCTCCACCTCCGGTGTCGCGTCAGTCGATGGTATCGATGTCCTTGAAAATCCGCTTAAGGCGAAGAAGCTTATCGGTTATTTGCCTGAGCAGCCTCCCCTCTATCTTGATATGACGGTCGAGGAGTATCTTAATTTTGCATACGAGCTTAAGTCATGCACCCTTAACCGCAAAAAGCATCTTAAAGAGATATGCGAGGTTGTAAAAATAACCGATGTTTATAAGCGGGTTATCAAAAACCTTTCAAAGGGGTATAAGCAGCGTGTGGGCATAGCCCAAGCCCTTGTCGGAAATCCTCAGGTTATTATTTTTGATGAACCCACTATAGGTCTTGACCCGAAGCAGATAATTGAGGTGCGCAATCTTATTCGAAATCTCGGCAAGAGCCACACTGTTATACTCAGCACCCACATATTGCCAGAGGTGCAGGCTGTTTGCGACCGGATTGTGATAATTAACAAGGGTAAAATAATAGCTAATGAAAAAACAGAAAATATCACAAGAGCGATTAGGGACAATCGCCGCTTCAATATTAAGATTGCCGGTCCGCAGAGAGAGGTTTTGGCAATGCTTAAGTCAAAGCAGGGTATTGCCTATGCGGAGGTCCTTGCCGAGAGGGAGGAGGACGCATATACTTATCTTGTGGAAAGTGATCCCGGTATAGACATACGCAAGATTCTTTTTTACACCTTGGCGGAGCGCGGATGGCCGATTATGGGATTGGAGGCGGTCGGCATGAACCTTGAGGATATTTTCATTCGATTGGTCGATGCAACTGCTAATAAAAAAACAAGCAAGCGTATTATTAAATAAAAAATATAACCCAGGATTTGGAAGGAGGAGGTTTTCCGTAATAGAATTGCGGGAGACCATCGAGGTATGTTAGCTATCTACAAAAGAGAGATGCACTCCTATTTTGTTACACCGATAGGTTTTGTTTATTTAGCAATTTTTTGGGCAGTGTCCGCCTGTGTCTGTACACTTACAACACTGCACGAATTTTCGATTGATACCAGCATGTATTTTTTGATTATGCTTTTTGTGTTTATCATTGTTGTTCCTATTTTAACAATGAAGCTTTTCAGCGAGGAGCGAAAGCTCAAAACCGAGCAGATGCTGATGACGGCGCCCGTTTCGATCACTTCTATGGTTGTTGCCAAGTATCTTGCGGCCTTTACGTTGTTTGCCGGTTCTCTTGTTATTTCTTGCGTAAACTTTATTCCTCTTTATCTGTATGCAAAGCCCCAATCTGCGATTGTTTTTGGCAGCGTGATTGGCATTATGCTTGTAGGAAGCGCTTTTGTGGCAATCGGTACTTTTATTTCCTCTTTGACCGAAAATCAGCTTGCCGCTGCCGTTTCAACAACAGGAATTCTGCTCTTTCTTTTAGCGATCAGCTTTGTTAACAGATATATTGACACCTATTTTATCCGTTCGATCATAGATTGGATTTCTATTTTCCAGAGATTCCAGGCCTTTAACTACGGAATATTTGATTTTACCGCTATTTTGTACTATGCTTCCATCAGTGCTATCTTTATTTTCCTGACAATTCGTGTTTACGAGAGACGGAGATGGGGCGCCTAGTACGCAACAAGATGGTGTTATTAAAAGCATAATTAAATAAATTCAGAAAAAGGGTATTCTTTTTCATAGGACATGCCTTGTAGCTTATGGAAAGGAATGATGGTTATAATTATGAAAAGAGCTCGTTTTGCGAGAAGCCGGCGATTTAAATACGGTGGAACGGCAATCTTGTTGACGGTATGCTTTATTGCCGTTGTTATCATTGTTAATGTGATTTTTACGGCGCTGGCCAACAAGTTTAGCTTATATATCGATATGACAAGCGAAGGGATCTATACTATCTCCGATGCGGCTAAGGAATTGTTGGAGGATGTTGACCAAGAGGTTAAGATTATTTTTTGTGAGGATCCTGATTACATTGACTCTTATAGTGTTGAGACACGCCTCATGCGTAGTGCGGCCGAACGATTTGAAAAGGAATTTGATTTTATAAAGGTTGAGTATATCAACAGTGTTAAGGAACCGCATCTGGTCAGCAAATACATCACGACCAAGGCCGGCGGAATTACCACCGGCATTAATCCTACAAGCATCATTTTAGAAAGCGGCACCGAGTTTCGGGTCTATGCTCCTCAGGCATTCTTTACTTATGCCGAGGAGGATAGAAGCCTTTTTGCTGACAATTCGGAACGCAAATTGGTATCGGGCATTCTGTCGGTAACTGCTGCCGAGTATCCGATTGCATATTTAACCAGAGGGCACGGAGAGTCGATAGAGCCTTCAAATCCCCTTTATATCACTCTTGCCGATGCTGGTTTTGATGTGCGTACGATTGACCTTTCCTCCGAAGAAATTGACGAGAATACAAGGTTGATCATTATTAATGATCCCAAATATGATTTTCTCTCAGGCGGGGATAAAATGTCCGAGATAGAGAAAATTGACCGATATCTTGCTAAATACGGCACATTAATGGTCTTTAAAGATCCTAACACACAAAAGCTTCCGAATCTTGAAGAGTTTTTGTACGAGTGGGGAATTGTTTTTGAGGATACTGTGGTTAAGGATACCAATCGCTCTATCAGCATTGACGGATATTCGATAGTAGCCGAATATGTTAAGGATACCTTGGGCGGATCGATTTTTACGGATATCAGCAAACTTGCATCCCCGCCTAAGACGATTTTTGAACGAGTATCTCCTATCAGCATTGCCCCTATTTATACCCAGGCAAAGGATGAACAGGGGAATCCCCTTGGTGCCTATACCTATTACGGCAACAATGCCAACCGTGACCTTTCGGCTATGCTCATTTCCTCGCCTACATCGGTTGCCACACGAAATAATGAGGTGGTGGATGAGAAAGGCTCTTACAATTTGATGGTGATTTGTCGTGATACAAGAATGATAGAAAATGAGAGTTACAGCTCTTATGTTATTGCGGCGGGAACATCAAATTTCACTGCTTCTAAATACCTCATCTCCAACGTTTACGCAAATGAAGAAATTCTGTATGCCACATTGCGGGCAACAGGAAGAGAAAAGGTTCCTGCCGACATTGAGTTCAAGGTGTTTAAAGAGACCAAGATCGAGAATATGACGATTGCAGAAGCAAGAAGATGGACCGTGGGGCTTGTGACTGTGTTGCCGATAGCGTCATTGCTTGTTGGTCTATATGTAGTTGTTAGGAGACGGTATTTATGATTGCGAAGCAAAAAAAGCTTATTATCATAAGCGCGATTCTCTTTGCGGTTTTGCTTATAGTTTATTTTGCGGTGGTTGTTCCCATTGTAAATAAAACCGAGCCCGCCGAGACAACGGCCCCTCCTTCGACCTTGCCGGGGGAGGATGTCGGCGTTGGGAATCGTGTGCAGATGTTTGAGCATGTTGAAAGATCCAACATGAAATCAATAGAGGTTCACAACAGCCATGGAACCTACACCTTTTATCGCAACAGCGAAAATAACTTTGTAATAAAGGGCTATGAGAGCGCACTTTATGATGCAAGGCTCTTCTCTTCACTTGTTACAAGCACCGGATATACCCTTTCTATGGTTCGTGTTGTGGAGAACGCATCTGCCGATATGTGGAAGTACGGGCTTGCCGAGTCGGACAATCCGGCGTGGTACAAGCTAACGACTATGACCGGCGTTGAACACGTTGTGTATATCGGGAATCCTATTCCGTCAAAGGTAGGATATTATGTGCGTTATGAAGGAAGGGACACCGTTTATGTATTGGACGGCTCCCTTGAGGCAACAATCCTTTCCCCTATCGAGGCAATGATAACGCCCCTGCTGACCTACCCGACGGAGATGACAGACGCTCTGAATGTTGATAACTTTATGATTCTTCATGGCGAGGATGTCTTTATCAGAACCAAATTTATAGAAGAGTCGAAGCGGAAGGATTTTCTATCGGCTATCTCTCAGATTGTTGAGCCGGCTGTGATGGAAACCTCCCTAAGCTATGATATGGTATTGCAGTCTCTGGCCGGTCTTGCCGGAATTCAAACTGTAAAGCTAGGTATTACAGAGGAGGCTCTTGAGGAATATGGACTTGCCGACCCGGCGTACACTCTGTATTATGAGAACAATGTGACCGATAAAACGACAAACGAAACCACCAAAGTTGAAAATATGTTGCTTTTCAGCGAAAAGAATGAAGACGGAACCTATTATGTCGCCTCTCCCATGTTTGACATTATTGCTAAGATCGACAGCGTTACTGTTGACTTTCTTGAGTGGAAAATGATTAAATGGGTGGATCCTCAGATATTTGAAGTAAATATTAACAATGTAAGAAGCATTCGGTTCCAGAATTCTCAGCTAGATATACAATTTATGCTTGACGGAACCGGTCAGGACCTCGTTGTTACCGAGAAGAATTCTAAGTTCCAGCCGGATGTCAAAAACTTCAGACAGCTTTATAAGGTGTTGCTTAGCACCTATATTGAGGATTATGCCTCTTTGACCGAAGAGCAGATTGACACCCTACTGTCAGATCAGAGCAACCTGCAACTGAAAATGACCGTTGTGCTGAGGACGGGAGCAACCCGTGTTTACGAATTCTATCCTTACAGTGAGCGTCGTTCCTACTGTGTTATTGACGGGGACGGTAATTACTATGCACTTCGCACCATGGTTAACAAGATTATCAGCGACGTGAACAAGGTTATGAATAATGAGCCGGTAGACTCTGAGGACCGTTATTAACAGGAAAATATAAGGAGAAATTTTCATGATAAAAAGAATTTCCGTCGTCATATTGATGCTTGTGACGATGGCGACTTGGATTTTGTCCGCATGCGGCGATGCAACTCAGGATGATAATGATACCACCAAAGCAACAGAGGATACAACTGTGAGCGAAACAACAACCGCAGAGACCGATTATTCGGAAAAGGTTTATAAAGCAGCGTCTAGTCTTGATCTTATCAAGGTTGTAGGGCGTTCAAACATTGTTCAGCAGGCCATCACATGTGACTGGCCCGCGTCCGGTATCGAGTTTGAGGTGAACTGCAAGGGTAATGTCAAGGTAAAGATTAGATCGGACGCTTCGTGCTATTTCACAGTTTTTGTGGACGGGGAGAGACAGAATGCGCGTTACCTCGCTTCTGCGGGAGAGATTAATCTTGTGATTGCCAAGGATCTGCCTGAGGGCAAGCATACCTTCAGATTGCTGAAGCAGTCCCGGGTTATTCATTCTATGACAAGCATTATGAGCATAACGGTAAACGGCGTTTTATTGGATGCGCCCCAAAACAAAGAACATTATATTGAGTTTATCGGGGACAGCATCACTGCCGGGTATGGGGTTATTTATGATCAATTGGTCTCTGGTGTCAATTATGGAACCTATGAGCATAATGACGCCACACAGACCTACGCATTCTTAACGGCTGAGAAACTCGGTGTGGATTATTCCATGTTTGCAGTATCGGGATGGGGCATTAGCTGTGGTAATACAACAATTCCTCAGATTTACTCTAAGATTAACTGGAGACGGGGTAACGACGAGTATTCATTTGAGCGCAAGCCTGATCTTGTGGTAATAAATCTCGGTACTAATGATTACGGTAAGAGCATTACCGCTGTAAAATTTATAGCCGATTCTAAGGCATTTATAAATTCTATCAGAGAGAAAAATGGCAACGACATACCGATTATATGGGTTTATAACATGATGAATGACGGGCACCAGGTTGCTATTCGGCAGGTTATCAGCGATATGGGCGGAGAAGGAGCAGGACTGTACGCCTTATCCGTCGAGCGGGATCGCAGCGGCGGAAGTAACCATCCGAGCATTAATGGACATAAGAAGGCTGCCGATGCCCTAACCGATTTTATTAAAGAGAAAAATTTACTGAAATAGTCCTCCGACCTATAAGGTGCAGGCAATGAACCTGAAAACAGTTCGTTGCCTGCACCTTTTTTGAAAATTGACAGAGAATTTAGCATATGCCCTTTAATGGGTAAGAATTGATTCTATTTGATGCTGCTTGTCTTGGTTCTCCTTGACCGATTCTATATCGGAGGGGATTTTTTCTTCCTTTTTTGGTATCATGCCGCGTAGAGCGGCAAGGGCAGCCGAGACTCCGCCCATCTCGTCGATCAGTCCGCATTCAACCGCCTTTTCTCCATCTAAAATGGTGCCGATATCGTTTGCGATTTCGGCGGTATTCATCATCATGCTGCGCAGCTTTTCTTTATTTGCCCGAGAGTGGGAAACAATAAAATCGAGAATGCGCTCCTGCATACGATTAAAATAGTAAAAGGTTTGTGGAACACCGATTACAAGACCGCTTGTTCGCACAGGATGAAGGGTCATGGTGGCGGAGGGGACAATAAAAGAGCGCTTAGCTGAAACCGCAAGGGGGATTCCGATAGAATGGCCGCCCCCAAGTACAAGGGAGACGGTGGGCTTTGACATGGTGGCTATCATTTCGGCGAGGGCAAGTCCGGCCTCCACATCCCCGCCCATTGTGTTAAGGACGATGAGCAGCCCGTCGATGTCCTCATTTTCCTCTACCGCTACCAGCAGGGGAATTATGTGCTCGTATTTAGTTGTTTTTTGATTGTTGTCAAGAATATAATGCCCCTCAATTTGCCCTATTATATTCAAACAGTGGATAGATTCCTTTGAATTTTTTGTTACAACACTGCCCGTTTTTATGATGTTGTCCAGTTGCTGGTTAGAGTTTTCTTCTTTAGGCGTTTCGAATTCCTCTTGTGTTCGATTGTTATTTGATATACTCATACATGTCTCCCATCTAAAATTAACTGATATTTCTCATTTAGTCTTAGCATTTTTATTACCTTTTAAACATTTACAAAGATGCTTTAATATGCTATAATATATAAAGAAGAGTTTGACAAATTACCACATTGCAATACAGCAGAGAGAGCAGAAGCGTTGTCTGCCGTGTCACCGGATTTTATGATGACAAAGGTAAAAAAATAAAAATTCAGCTAATAGAGGAAGAGCCTGCAGGCATACATTTCGTTATGAGCATAATGTCGCAGGGAAAAATTATTTAAGGAGCAAAGGAAAAAATGGGAAAAAAGGTACTAGTTGAGACGTCGGCGCGTCATGTTCATCTTTCGGCGGAGGATTTAGAAATTTTATTCGGCAAGGGTGCTGCCCTTACACCAAAGAAGGATCTTAGTCAGCCCGGGCAGTTTGCCTGCCATGAGCGTGTAAATCTTGTGGGACCCAAAAAAACTATTCCAAATGTTATTATTCTCGGTCCTGTTCGTCCTAATACGCAGGTAGAGATTTCTTATACCGATGCCAGAACCCTCGGAATCAATGCTCCGCTTCGTGAAAGCGGCGATACGGCGGGCAGCGCCGGATGTACAATTGTCGGACCTGCCGGGGAGGTAGAGATTTCGGAGGGGGTTATTGTTGCAAAGAGACATTTGCACATCACTCCGGAGGATGCCGAGGCATTCGGTCTTTCCGATAAACAGATAATCAAGGTCAAGATAGATTCGGAGCGCACAACGGTGTTTGACGATATTGTTGTTCGCGTCAGCCCGAAATTTTCAACAGCTATGCACATTGACACAGATGAATCCAACGCAGCCTGTGCCTTTGGCGAATGCTATGGGGAAATAGTTGACTGAGATTGTGTTATAAATCCTTTTTATGGACAAGCTTATTATTTAAAAAATATTCAGCAAACAAGGAGAATTTTGCATGAGCAACAATGTATACTCCCATGAAGTGGAGTCGATGTGTAAGGTTGCCAAGGGGCCTCATCATGGTCCGGCACCGATTCCTGAGGAGGGAAGATGGGTTAAAGTTTATGAGATTAAGGATGTTTCCGGTCTCTCGCATGGTGTGGGCTGGTGTGCGCCTCAGCAGGGTATGTGCAAGCTTACCCTAAATGTTAAGAAAGGTATTATCGAGGAGGCTCTTATCGAAACGTGCGGTTGCTCTGGAATGACACATTCGGCTGCAATGGCAGGGGAGATTCTGCAAGGCAAGACCTTGCTTGAAGCTTTGAACACCGACCTTGTATGTGATGCCATTAACGTAGCTATGCGCGAGATATTCAAGCAGCTGGTTTACGGTCGTTCCCAGACAGCGTTTTCGGAGGACGGACTTCCCATAGGTGCTTCTCTTGAGGATCTTGGCAAGGGTTTGCGCTCACAGGTAGGCACTATTTTTGCCACCAACAAGAAGGGTGTTCGCTATCTTGAGATGGCTGAGGGCTACATACTGTCCCTTGGACTTGATAAGAATGATGAGGTTATCGGATATAAGTTCGTACACCTCGGCAAGATGATGGATGCTATTCGCGCCGGCGTGGATCCCGCAAAGGCTTATACAAGCAACATCAGTCAGTACGGCAGATACGACGACGCGGTCAAATATATTGATCCGCGTGCTGAATAAAAGCGGGGTGGAGAAATATGTCTAATAACATTAAATTTGAAGGATACGAAAGAAGAATAAACAAAATCAATCAATGTCTCGCTCAGTATGGAATAAAGGATCTTGAGGAAGCCCGACAGATTTGTCTGGAACGTGGCATAGATGTTGATAAAATTGTCAAGGATGTTCAGCCCATCGCCTTTGAAAACGCAAGCTGGGCATATACACTTGGCTGCTCCATTGCGATTAAAAAGGGCGCTGTTAATGCTGCCGCCGCTGCTGAGGCTATCGGTATCGGACTTCAGGCTTTTTGCATTCCCGGTTCGGTTGCCGAAACCCGTAAGGTCGGGCTCGGACACGGTAATCTTGGCGCCATGCTCCTCAGAGAGGAGACGAAGTGTTTCTGCTTCTTGGCGGGACACGAGTCCTTTGCCGCTGCTGAGGGTGCTATCGGTATCGTTAAGACTGCCAACAAGGTAAGAAAAGAGCGTCTTCGCGTTATTCTGAACGGTCTTGGCAAGGATGCCGCTTATATCATTTCCAGAATTAACGGATTTACCTATGTTGAAACCGAGTATGATTTCTATACCGATGAGCTTAAGGTTGTCCGTGAGGTAGCTTTTTCCGATGGAGAAAAAGCAGAGGTTCGTTGCTATGGTGCCAATGATGTACTTGAGGGCGTTGCTATTATGAAACATGAGAAGGTGGACGTTTCTATCACCGGAAACTCTACTAACCCCACAAGATTCCAGCATCTTGTTGCCGGAACATATAAGAAATGGTCCTATGAGAACGACAAAAACTACTTCTCTGTTGCCTCCGGCGGCGGAACGGGAAGAACATTGCATCCCGACAACATGGCCGCAGGTCCGGCATCCTACGGCCTTACCGATTCGATGGGTCGTATGCACGGTGACGCCCAGTTCGCAGGCTCCTCATCGGTACCTGCCCACGTTGAGATGATGGGACTTATCGGCATGGGCAACAATCCCATGGTCGGTGCAACCGTTGCCTGCGCTGTCGCGATTGAGGAAGCGGCAAAAAAGTAAATTAAAGGTATCGAGATAAATTTATCCGTTTACAAACAAAAGAGGCGCTTGCATGCTTGCGGCAAGCGCCTCTTTTTATAATTGTGCGGTTTAGTTTAGTTTTCTGCTTTTTATACTTTCAAGGAAGAGAAGCGGACGAGTTTTAAGGGTAAATTCCCCGCTTTTCACTTGACAAAAGAAGCTGTCGGATTTATAATATAATTATAAAGTAATCTTATAATTTCGATATAAAAGGGCGGAAAAGATTGTTTGTCCTAAGGTATAGTGAAAAGCTTTGCGATTAGAAAAGCAGCAAAAGTGTTTGATAGAAGAAAATAAAGCTCTGCTTTGCTCCAAAGCAGAGCTTTATTTTTAAAGACCGAGCTTCAATGATTTGTTTTATATAGAGATTTTGATCAAAGCTACAAAAGAGTATCTTTAACGGGGGAATATTTTTTTGCGAAAGTTGTATTCATACATCAAGCCGTATATCTATACGTTAATCTTTGCAATGATTTGCAAGGGAAGCGCATCTGTTATTGATCTGCTGCTTTCATTTTTGCTGAGAAGTGTTATCAATGAGGGGATTGCCGAGGCGAATGTACCGAAAATAATTCGCCTTTGCATTGCAATGGTAATTGCGGCTGTAGCCGTTATTTCGCTTAACATTATTGGGCATTTTTTGTCCAGCCGCACCTCTCAGGGCGTGGGGGAAAACCTTCGCAATGCCCTTTATGCCCGCATACAGCAAATGACCATACACAATGTGGAAACTGTTACTACATCCTCCCTGATTATGCGTGTAACAAATGATGTGGAGCATGTTCAGCGCGCTCTGATGATGATGATGCGCTTTATGATGCGGGCGCCGATTGTTGCAATTGGCGGAACGCTGTTATCATTGTGGATTGATCCGGTTTTGACGCTGGTTATTTTCCTGTCTATGATTATACTTACCGTCGGCAGTTTTTTTGTTTACTCTCAAACCCGAAAGATTTATCAGAGGGTGCAAAAAAGTCTTGACCGTATGACAACGATACTTAGGGAAAACCTTGAGGGAATAAGGGTAATCAAATCTTTTGACAAAAGCGGCTATGAGATAGGGCGTTTTGATGAGCAAAGCCGGGAGGTTCGCAAAAATGAGGTGAGGGCAGGCAATTACAATGCGGTGATGAGCCCCAGTATTGTTCTTATCACAAATATTACGATGATCGTTATTTTATACATCAGCTCATTCCGGCTCGGTCTGTTTAAAATCGAGATAGGCGATGTTATTACCATAATGACCTATATTAACATGATTTTAAACGCTATGTCCGCTCTTCCCCGCATGTTTATTATGTTCAGTCGTGCAAACACGTCTGCCGATCGAATTGATGAGATCCTTAAAATTAGGACAACAACATATTACGGAGAAGAGGAGAGCCCTGCCGACACAGCTATTACGCTGGAGTTTTCGGATGTTACCTTCCGATATCCCAATGGCGAAAAGCCGGCTCTGCAAAACATCAATTTTAAGCTTGCGCGGGGAGAGACTCTGGCTATCATTGGTGAAACGGGCTCAGGAAAAACCAGCCTTCTTAATTTGATCTTAAGATTATACGATCCGACAGAGGGGGAGATATTTTTTCAGGGGAGACCGATTTCCTCTTACAAAAAGGATTATCTGACAAGTAAAGTCACTGCTGCCATGCAGCAATATAATATATTTGGCATGAGTATTAAGGAAAACATAATGTTGAACATTACCGAATATGACGATCGGCTTCAAAAATCGGTAAAAACAGCCCAGCTTGAGGAGATGGTGGATGAGCTTGAAAACGGGCTTGAGTATATGGTTGCGCAAAACGGAGCCAATCTGTCAGGCGGGCAAAAGCAGCGGTTAAGTATCGCGCGCACCCTGTTTCGCAATGCCGATCTTGTGGTTCTTGACGATGTATCCAGCGCACTTGACTATACTACCGACTTGCGATTGCGCCGTGCATTGCGGAAAAATTACCGCAATACATCTGTGGTGCTTATATCTCAGCGTATTTCCAGCGTGCGGGGTGCTGATCAAATACTGGTATTGAAAAACGGGAGTATGGCGGGACTTGGAACACATGAATACCTGTTGAGCAACTGTGAGGTATATCAGAAGATCTGCGCCTCTCAAGGTGTTGAAATGGAGGTGGCGCAATGAGTATCGGGCAGAATATTAAGTCGCCTTCTAAAAAGCACTCGAAACGGAGCTTTGGCTCCATCATTCGTATGATTAAATACATGATGCAATTTAAATACTTAATGCTCTGTATTTTTGCGGTGGTGATTGTATCGAATCTGATTGCCATTCAAATTCCGGTTGCCGCAGGTAGAATGGTGGACGTAATGTCAGAGGGAATGGAAGTGGGGGCTATAGATTATATAGCTCTCGGACAACATGCCCTGCAAATTTTAGCGATTGCACTTATCGTTTGTGTTTTAGGCATTATCCAGAATAAAATGATGCTCAATGTTGCACAAAAGATGGTTCTTCGTCTGAGACATGATGTGTTTACGGCCCTGACACGTCTGCCGGTTTCCTTTTTCGATAAAAATACAAAGGGGAATATTATGTCGGTGGTAACCGTTGATGTTGGAAATATCAGCGACACGGTATCATCCGACCTGATTACTCTTCTGTCGGGTGCTGTTACGGTGGGCGGTGTGCTTTTTAAAATGCTTGAAATCAGCCCTGCTCTGAGTTCTATCTTTATCATTACCGTGCCTGCGATGTTTATCACAGCACGCAAGATATCAAAAAACGCAAGACGTCTCTTCAGGGAGAAGAAAAACTGTTTTGGCGCCCTTTGCGGCTACACCGAGGAGATGGTTACCGCCCAAAAGACGGTGAAGGTGTACGGCATTGAGGATTACAACAACGAGCGGTTCAGGGAAAGATCGAAGCAGTTAAAGCTGACCGGGCAACATGCCGAGTTTGTTTCGAGCACGATGATGCCCAGTATGAATTTTATCAATAATATCAATTTTATATTTGTCTGCATAGTTGGTGCTTTTTTGAAAATCATGCATGGAACTATCACTATCGGAGATATTGCAGCCTTTGTTCAGTATTCAAAAAAATTCTCCGCTCCCATTGTTGATACTGCCAATATTATCAATATGTGGCAGGCAACGCTGGCTGCCTGTGACAGAGTTTTTAGTATTATCGACCACCCAATCGAGCCGGGAATTCTTGAGGAGGAGAAGAAATTTGTCTCTCTGCCTGAGAAAATCCGCGGAGAGGTGGAGTTTCATGATGTTTCATTTTCATATATCCCCGGTGATCCGGTGCTGAAAAATGTCAACTTGAAAATTTCACCCGGGGAGAAGGTTGCCGTTGTCGGGGCTACCGGTTCAGGAAAAACAACGCTTATAAACCTGCTCTTGCGGTTTTATGATGTGGACAGCGGAAAGATTACGATAGACGGGATTGATATCAGAGATCTTTCTCTTAGCGAGCTTAGGCGTTGTTATGCCCTTGTTTTGCAGGACAGCTGGCTCTTTGAGGGAACGGTAAGCGAAAATATCAGCTATGCGGCGCCGCATGAAGCAAAGAGTCAGGAAGAGATCGAGCGGATTTGCCGAGAGATCAGTGTTCATTCCTTCATTTCCAGCCTTCCACAGGGGTATGATACCGTTCTTAGGACTGATTCGGGCGGTCTGTCTCAGGGGCAGAAGCAGCTTATCAATATTGCACGTACTTTTTTGTGTGATCCGCCGATTTTTATTCTGGACGAGGCCACATCCTCGGTTGATACGCTGACCGAATTGAATATTAAGGAAACTACCGAAAAGGTTACAAGAGGAAAGACGGCCATAATTATTGCGCATCGTTTGTCCACCATACTTAATTGTGATAAAATTGTAGTGATGAGGGACGGGTGTATTCAGGAAGTGGGAACCCACAATGAGCTGACAGCGCAAAATGGTCTTTACCACAGCTTGTATCAAAGTCAATTTGCCTCAACAATGGAGGCTCAGTGACCTTATATCAAGACAGATAAATTAAACCATCGCTTCAAAAAATGAGCGATGGTTTATTAATATTTGCCGGAAAGTATAAGTATGAGAAGGGGTATTAATCGTCTGAGTCGCCCGATTTTGTCGGGGAGTGGTTGGAAAATTGCGATTCGAAAACGGATTTTTGAGGGTGCTCAGGCAGCTCAAAGGGATAGCTTCCTGAGAAGCAGGCATCGCAACATGACAGCTTAGAGTCTTTAACAATTTCGGGCAGGTGCTCAAGCTGCAGAAAACCGAGAGAGTCCGCGCCGATTTTTTTACACAGCTCATCTTCGGTGTAAATGTTGCAGACAAGGCTGTCCCGGTCAGGGACATCAGTTCCGAAATAGCAGGGCCACAAGAATTTTGGGGAGCTGATACGGACATGGACCTCCTTTGCGCCTGCGTTTTTGATCATACGAACCAGATTTGCAATAGTCGTTCCTCGGACAATTGAATCGTCTACAAGGACTACCCGCTTGTCTTGTATATTGTGGCGCAGAACGTTAAGCTTGATAAGGATGCTCGTCTCACGCATTGATTGATTGGGTTGTATGAAGGTGCGGCCGATATAGCGGTTTTTAATAAGGCCCTCGCCGTAGGGGATGCCGCTTTCCCTCGAATAGCCGATGGCGGCAATAATACCTGAGTCGGGCACGGCTATGACAATATCGGCATCAACGGGATGTGCTTTGGCCAGAAGGCGGCCGGCGGTAATGCGTGATTCGTAAACGCTTTGCTTGTCTATCACACTGTCCGGTCGGGCGAAATAAATGTGCTCAAAGATGCAAAGGGCGGATCTTTTATCATTCGGAGAGCAAAAATCTTCATGGGAATGAATAATATTAAACGCCCTGTCAGCGACCACGATTTCTCCCGGACGGAGATCTCGGATAAATCGGGCTTTAAGGGTATCAAGGGCACAGCTTTCCGATGAAAAAACGGTCGTATCATCGGTCTGCCCCATGCAAAGCGGACGAATGCCGTAGGGATCACGGACGGCGATTAATTTTTTCGGGCTCATGACAAGGAGGGAAAAGGAGCCCTTAAGCATGGGGATTACACGCTTTATAGCTTCCTCTACCGACGGTGTTTTTACTCTTTCCCGGGCAATGAGGTAGCAAATAACCTCGGTATCGCTGCCGGTTTGAAACACGGCGCCTTCATTTTCAAGAGAGGTTCGCAGCTCTAAGGCGTTGGCAATGTTGCCGTTATGGGCTATGGTGAGTGTTCCCTTTGCGTATTTAACCACCAAGGGCTGGGCGTTTTCTCGTGTGTTGCTTCCGGTTGTTGAATATCTAACATGACCGATGGCAATATTCCCTTGAAGCATGGAGAGCCGCTTGTCATCAAAGACATCGCCGACAAGACCGAGATCTTTATAGCATGTGACCTTTTCGGAGTTGTTGATGGCAATGCCACAGCTCTCCTGTCCGCGGTGTTGGAGAGAATAGAGACCGTAGTAAATCATCCTTGAGGCCTCGTGGCTGTTTTCAGTATAGATACCGATAAGACCGCATTCTTCACCGATACCGGTGTATCTTTTGTTCATGTTCACTTTTTTGTTTCCTCCGATTAAACGGCCCATACAATCGGACGGACCTGTATATGCCATAAGAGTTTGTATTAATATAAGGAGCGTCAGTCTGCCCAAAGAAAGGTCTCTTTAAGCTGCTGCGCCTAAACGGTTATTTTTTATATACTGTGATAGAAATAATTATATCACAAAATGTTGTAAAAGCAATTGTACGTTTTTACATTTTTAAACAAATAATAATAAAAAAACTTATACAACAATTTTGATCGCATTATGTACCACGCCGATTTTCACCTCGGGCAGACCGCTGTGATATTCTCCATCCAAAGACCACGGGACATTTTCTCCTCCGGTGAAGGTGATGTTGTTAGTTTGGAAGAATATTACATCCTTGCCGTTATATTTGCAATGGAGCACATCGTGGGCAATGTTGCAAAGGCTTGAAAAATTCTGGGGATTGCGAATCAGCATAACCTCAAACAGACCGTCGTTCATATTAACCGTTTTGCGATCAAGTTTTACAAGCCCTCCGATGGATGTTGAGTTTGTCACGGCGCCAAAAATAAATTCATCCTCGTATTCGGTGCCGTTGGCGATGATTTTCATATGTTTTGGTTTAAATTCCTCTGGATTAGAGAAGCTGCGGATTCCTTCAAAAACATAAGCCAGATGCCCGATGCGGTTTTTTGATTTTTGAGGGGTGGAATAGGAAACGCTGGTGAAGGCGCCAAAGGAAGCGACATATGCAAAATAGCGCCGGTCGGCAAAAAATCCGAGATCAACAAAACGGGGGCGCCCTTTACCGATTGCTCGGGCGGCTTTTATTGGATTTTTGGAGATTTGCATGCTTTGGGCAAAATCATTGGTGGTGCCTGCGGGAATATAGGCTAAAAGAGGACGTGCCCTTGAGCGCATGATTCCGTTAATCACTTCGTTCAGGGTGCCGTCGCCGCCATAGCAGATGATCATATCAACACAGGGGGACAGGCTCTCGGCAATTTCCGAAGCATGGTTTCTTGATTTTGTCATTTCCATTGTAACCGATTGACCTGATTGATGGAATATCTCAATAATGTTATCGAAAAAATGGGGGGATTTGTTTCTGCCGGCGTTAGGATTGGCGATTACCAGCAGCTTCATATCTGGCGAATCAAAAACTCTGTCCTGCCTTAGATGCATATTCGCACCCTCCTGTTTATTTATACGATTCAAAAACATTTAGTATATATCCCTATTCATTATAGCAGATATTTACCCTATTGTACAGGAGCTAAAACTAACGATTGTAAAAAAATATTGAATTTATGATAGAATGGGTTTATAATAAAGACATAAAGCTTTATGCATTTGCATGAAGAGAAAAAAAGGATGAATAAAAATGAGAGATGGATTTGTAAAGGTCGCCGTTGCAACGCCGAATATCAGGGTTGCTGATTGTCAATACAATATTGAAGAAATAGTAAAAATCGCAAGATCGGCAGCCAAAAGAGGCGCAAAGCTGCTGGTGTTGCCTGAGCTGTGCGTGACAGCCTATACCTGTGCGGATCTCTTTTTGCAAACAAGGCTGCTTGATTCGGCTGAGAGGGCGCTTGAACATTTTGTTTCTGTAAGCGCAGAGCTTGATATGGTGACGGTGCTTGGTCTTCCGGTTCGTCATGGGACCTCTCTTTACAACTGTGCCGCCGTTGTTTGTCGTGGTGAGCTGCTTGGTCTCGTTCCGAAAACATATATTCCTAATTACGGAGAGTATTATGAGGGACGTTATTTTGCTTCGGCGCCACAGGAGAATCAACCTGCAAAAATCGGCTCCCTTGAATGCCTGATGGGCAGTCGGCTGCTCTTTGTGTGCAGAGAGATGCCCTCTTTTGTACTTGCGGCAGAGCTTTGCGAGGATTTGTGGACGCCCGTTCCGCCTTCCTCTGCCCATGCACTGGCCGGCGCGACTGTTATTGCAAATTTATCGGCTAGCAGCGAGATTGTCGGAAAAGCCGAACATCGCAGGAATCTCGTCTTGTCCCAATCGAGCAGGCTGATCTCAGCCTATTTGTATGCGGATGCAGGTACTGGGGAATCAACCACCGATGTGGTTTTTTCAGGAAACAACTTCATTGGGGAAAGCGGGAAAATCCTTGCTGAGAGCAAGCCTTTTTCGTTGGGGCAGAGGGACGGCGATCAAAATATTATATACAGCGAGATCGATCTTGACAGGTTGTCGGGAGAACGCCTTCGCTCGGCTGCTTATTCCTCTTTCAATATGTCGTGCTACAATATTTGCAAATTCAGCTTGACGATAGGGAAGACCGATTTGACAAGGTTTGTTGATCCTCATCCTTTCGTTCCGGCAAGCCATGAGGAGCGTAAAGAACGCTGTGAGACAATTCTCTCCATTCAAGCGCATGGTCTCAAGCAGCGCATAGAACGCGCAAAGGCTGAGTGTCCGGTTATTGCGGTTTCGGGCGGGCTGGACTCCTGTCTTGCGTTGCTGGTGGTGGTTAGAGCCAATGATATGCTTTTGCGTCCACGCAAGAATATTCTTGCGGTGACGATGCCATGTTTTGGCACGACAAAGCGAACAAAGACGAATGCCGAACGGCTCTGTGCCGCTCTTGGTGTTACTCTCCGCTGCATTGATATAAGGGAGTCGGTAGAATTGCATTTTCGGGATATCGGACATGATCCGAAAAGCTACAATGTCGTGTATGAAAATGCCCAGGCAAGGCAGCGAACGCAAACGATCATGAATATCGCCAATGCAGAAAACGGGCTTGTTATCGGGACGGGGGATCTCTCTGAGCTGGCCCTCGGTTGGGCGACCTATAACGGAGACCATATGTCTATGTATGGGGTGAATGCTTCGGTGCCAAAGACCTTGGTTCGTCACATTGTCGACTATTGCGCCGATTTTTACGAGGAAAAAGGGGAAAAGGAGATTGCCGAGGTTTTACGGGATATCCTTGCCACTCCGGTCAGCCCTGAATTATTGCCGGCGAGAGGGGATCAGATAGTACAGAAAACGGAGGATATTGTCGGTCCTTATGAGCTGCATGATTTTTATCTGTACAACATGATCCGGTTTGGATTCTCCCCTAAAAAGCTGTACCGGCTTGCCTTACGTGCCTTTGAGGGCACATATCAGCCTTCGCAGATTTTGCGCTGGCTTGAAGTTTTTATCAAAATATTCTTTGCTCAACAGTTTAAGCGCTCCTGTATGCCCGACGGACCTAAGGTTGGGACCGTTTCCTTTTCACCGCGAAGCGACTGGAGAATGCCGAGCGATGCATCTGCTGAGCTCTGGCTTGCGGAAATTGACGAGTTGAAAAGACTGTTAAATCACGAGGATATCCATGCTTAACAACAATAATTATGATGAGGCTTTTTCGCGGACGAGGCTGCTTTTAGGCGATGAGGCTATGGGAATACTATCAAAGAAGGCTGTGATTCTCTTTGGTCTTGGCGGGGTGGGCGGCTTTGCGTTGGAAGCCCTTGTCAGGGGTGGGGTCGGCAGAATAGTTATTGTCGATTATGATACCGTCTCGGTAAGCAATCTAAACCGGCAGATTATTGCTGATACAACAACCCTAGGCCGCCTTAAAACCGATGTGGCTGCGGAACGTGCCTTGCGGATTCGTCCGGATGCTGACATTTATAAGCTTACCTGCTTTATCAACGAGGAAAACATCCCGCAGCTTCTGGAAAGCGCCGGCAGGGTCGATTATATTATTGATGCAATTGACACTGTCTCCTCAAAGCTTGCCCTCGTTGAGTATGCCACAGAAAAGGGGATTCCGATAATTTCCTCCATGGGCACGGGAAACAAGCTGGATCCTACCCGGTTTCGTATAACCGATATATCAAAAACCTCGGTCTGCCCGCTTGCAAGAGTGATGAGGCGAGAGCTGAGGGCAAGGGGAATCCATCATCTGGAGGTTTTATACAGTATAGAAGAGCCCCGTAAAGCGGTTGCCGATATGCCGGGGGTGACGCGCCATGCGCCGGGATCGGTTTCCTTTGTGCCTCCTGTTGCCGGTATGATACTTGCCGGACATGTGATAAAAAAAATGATTGCGGGAATACCCCACGCTGAAAGCTAAAGAATCAAATCCCGAAGAGGAAGCATAGCGCTATGCTTCCTCCTCGGGATTTTAAATGCGGAGTATTAATAATAATTATCTATACCTTTCAGGCAATAAGGCGATAAGGGACTCAATTTCAGATTCGGTCATTTCGGGCGTATCCTCCAAGGGGAAAGTCATGCCGAGGGCGTCATATTTTTCCTTACACAGGGTGCGGAAGGGCAAAAGCTCAATACGCTCAACACAAGAAAAGGGGGAAACAAGCTTATAAAGGCGCAGTATATCTTCGGCACGGTCATTGATTTTCGGAACAATAACCTGTCTTATCCAAACTCTCTTGTTGGCTTTGTCAAGAAAGCGCAGATAGTCAAGGGCAACAGAGAGATCGCCGCCGGTATGCAGCTTATAGTTTTCTTCATCGTTCATCTTAATATCAAGCATAACAAGATCCGCCATATTGGTGGCTTTTGCAACCATACTCTCAGGTATTGCGCTGGCGGTGTCAATGGCGGTATGAATGCCCTTTTGTTTGAGGAGAGAAAGGGTTTCAAATAAAAAATCGGGCTGCATGAGGGGCTCTCCCCCTGAAAAGGTGATGCCGCCGTCCTTGCCGAAAAAGGGGAAAAAACGGGAAATGCGGTCGATCAGCTCGGTCGGGGTGATTTGCTCGCCTTTGTGCGGTTGCCAGGTGTCGGGGTTATGGCAGTAGAAACAGCGCAAGGGGCAGCCCTGCATGAAGATGACGGTGCGGATTCCCGGTCCGTCCTTTGTGCTCATGCTGCAAATAGAATGAATATGTCCAATCACGGCAACCCTCTTTTCTGCGAAAATTATTTTGATCGCGACTTTATAACCTTCAGGGCGGCGAACTGGTCACGTTCCCGCTCTTCAAGGGAGCTAGAAATATAGCGTATTTTTTCCTCAAGACGGGGTATGACAATACTCTGCAGGGCGTTGGCCCGTTTTTTTGCCTGTTTAATGGCAGAGGAAAGGCGGAAAATACTGTTCTCAAGGGCGGCGGCTTGTGCCGCCATTTTTTTAGCCCAAATAAACTTTATATAGGCTTCGTCAAGGGTAATATTTGTCGTCTGAAACCCGTAGTGAGGGTGCTCGGGAGGGGGAGCAATTCTCACCTCGGGAATTTCAATTCCCATGACCGAGCGATATCTCACGCTGAGATCATTCCATTCGGGAGTTGTTTTTGCCGCCTGTGCCACCCGGTTCTGTCCGGAAAATATATTCGCTACACGCAACGCCTCATAGGCTTCTGTAAACGCCGCTTCGATCTCTTTGCGGATATCTCCGGCCTCCTTCATCAGCCGCAGCATTTCACGCAGCATGATATTCCGCTTTCGATCCAGCAAATCATAGCCACGCTTTGCAAGCTCAAGGGAACGCATAGACTGCATGAGATTAGCTTTGGTCGGGAAATCGTTCATTATGATTTATCCCTTCTTAGATAATTAAATATGGGGATTATAATAGTTATCCAGCAGTTTTTTGTCCAATCGGTCAAGCTCCTCGATAGGAAGCATTGAAAGCAGCTCCCAGCCAAGGTCAAGAGATTGCTCTATGGTGCGGGAGTCGGTTTTTGATTGACCGATAAATTGACGCTCAAATTGCCTGCCGAAGGCTAAATAAAGCTTGTCAATGGGAGAGAGATCGGTCTCCCCGATTACGCCGGCAAGAGCGCGTGCCTCTTGCGCTTTCGCATAGGAGGCGTAGAGTTGCCCCGCTAAGGCTGCATGGTCGTCACGGGTATATTTTTCGCCGATACCGTCCTTCATCAGCCGGGAGAGGGACATGAGAACCGAAACAGGGGGGTAGATTCCCTTTTGCTCCAGACCTCGGTCAAGGACAATCTGTCCTTCGGTAATGTATCCGGTCAGGTCCGGGATTGGGTGGGTGATATCATCGTTCGGCATCGTCAGAATGGGAATTTGCGTCACTGAACCCGGACGGCCCTTGATGCGCCCCGCTCTTTCATAAAGGGAGGCGAGGTCGGAGTACATATAGCCGGGATAGCCTTTGCGACCGGGGATTTCTCCCTTTGATGAGGACAGCTCACGCAAAGCTTCGGCATAGGAGGTCATGTCGGTCATGATAACAAGAATGTCCATGCCGTGGGCAAAGGCAAGATGCTCGGCGGCTGTAAGAGCGCAGCGGGGGGTAAGGATTCTTTCAATAATCGGGTCATTGGCCAGATTTATAAACATTGCAACGTGGGATAGCGCGCCCGATTCCTCAAAGGATTGCTTAAAGTATTCGGCAACATCGCTTTTGACACCCATGGCGGCAAAGACAATTCCGTAGCTCTTGCTCATAGTTGCTGCCTGCCGTGCTATTTGAACGGCAAGCTGGTTGTGACTCATTCCCGCGCCGCTGAAAATCGGCAGCTTTTGCCCGCGAATCAAGGTAATTAAACCGTCTATTGAGGAAAAGCCGGTGGCGATATAATCTCTGGGATATTCGCGCATGACCGGATTAAGAGGGCTGCCGTTAATGTCCGGCTGTGCTTCGGGATATATTTCTCCAAGTCGGTCGGTCGCCTTACCAGTACCGTTGAAGACACGGCCCAGCATATCCTTGCTGACATTTATAGACATTGGTCGACCGGTCAATCTTGTTCGTGTGTTTGAAAGGGACAGACCGGATGTACCCTCGAAAACTTGAATGACAGCACGATCCCCTTCGATTGTAATGACTCGTCCGGTGCGGATGTCATTTTCATTGCAGTGAATTTCCACCAGCTCCTCATAGCAGCTTTCTCTGATGCCGTCAAGCACAATAAGGGGACCGTTGATTTCTTTGAGTCCGATATATTCTATATTCATCAGATATCATCCTTCATTTTCGTGTTCGCTGATAACTGTCCTGATATCGGCGTTGATCTCGTCTGTCAGCTGATCAAATCTGTCAAGTTCATCGTTGGGAATCTCATATTTGCTTTTGATCAGCTTGTCAAAGATACCGCGTTCCTTAAGTCGTGTTATAGGAATTTGGCGGGCTGTGATTTCTCGCGCTCCGTTATAGAGGGCGACGATGACCTTCATAAATCGATATTGCTTGCCGATTGGTACAAAGGAATCGTTTTGGTGCAGGGCATTCTGTTGCAAAAATCCGACTCTGATTATTCTTGCGATCTCAAGAATCAGCTTTTGGTCATCGGCCAGAAGATCCGCTCCTATTAGCTTGACAATCTCCATCAGCTCGCTTTCTTCGTTTAATAGGCGAATTATCTCGGCACGCAGGTCAATAAAATCATCGGCAACCTCCTTTGAAAACCATGGCGACAACTCGTCGACATATTCGCTATAGCTGAGATTCCAGTTGACGGCCGGATAATGACGAGCGTAGGCCAGAGATTTTTCCAGCCCCCAGAAGCAGCGGGTAAAACGCTTGGTGTTTTGGGTGACCGGTTCGGAAAAATCGTTCCCTTGGGGGGATACGGCGCCGATGACTGTAATCGATCCTTCACCACCGTTTAAGGTACTGACCCGCCCCGCCCGCTCATAAAAGGCGGCAAGCCTTGAGGGAAGATAGGCGGGATATCCTTCTTCCGCAGGCATTTCTTCAAGGCGACCGGAAATTTCCCGCAACGCCTCTGCCCAACGTGAGGTGGAGTCGGCCATTAGCGCCACATGATAACCCATGTCGCGATAGTATTCGGCAATGGTGATGCCAGTGTAAATCGATGCCTCGCGGGCCGCAACCGGCATATTAGAGGTGTTGGCGATGAGAACGGTTCGATCCAGCAGGCTTTGACCGGTTCTGGGGTCGACAAGCTCGGAAAATTCGGTAAGTGCCTGGGTCATTTCGTTGCCCCGTTCGCCGCAGCCCACATAAATGATGATGTCCGCATCGCTGTATTTTGCCAATTGATGCTGCAGCATGGTTTTGCCGGTGCCAAATCCTCCGGGAATGGCGGAGGCGCCCCCTTTTGCAATGGGAAACAGGGTATCGATAACTCGCTGACCGGTGATGAGGGGCTCGTTTATCGGAAGTCTTTGGGCAATAGGGCGGGGCATTCGAATCGGCCAATGCTGCACAAGGGAGATGTTGTGTCGCTCGCCCTTATCATTCATAATGGTTACAATTTTGTCGGTTGCTTTGTATTGTCGGCTGGAAGCGACATAAACGACCCTCCCTGAGAGATTCGGCGGAATCATAATCCTATGGATAATGGAGGGAGTCTCTTGGCAGGTGGCAATCACAGTCCCCGGAGTGACAGTATTATTAATCTTTGTCCTAATTTCAACCGACCAAAGCCGTTCGATGTCAATGGCGGGGATATCAAGCCCGGGCTTGATAAAGGGACCGCTGATATCGGCTATTTTTTCAAGGGGCCGGGCAATGCCGTCATAAATGGATCGAAGCATACCCGGACCGAGGGCACAAGCCATAAGCCCACCGCTGGGAGTCACAATCTCTCCGGGGCGAAGCCCTGTGGTGCTTTCGTAAACCTGTATGACGGTATGGTTATCGGATATTCCGATGACCTCTCCGATCAGTCGGTTATCTCCCACATAAACCATTTCAAGCATACCGAGGGAGGTTCTCCCCTTAATGGTGACAACTGGTCCGTTGATTCCGTGTATTTTTAATTCAGATGACATAATAGCATGATTTTCTAGTCCCGGAGTTGAAAAATCAGGCAATGCCGGATAGCGCAGACACTGCTGCTGTTTTTCATAAGAGTTGCGGGGACTAGCCCTTTCACTGTTGGTAATTCAGACAGAAGACCCCTCTTTGTCGCTTGAGCCGTAAACCGGCTTTACCAGCTTTATGAGATGCTCGTGCTGGCGTTTCAATCTTTCATCAAGTGTTTCGTTTATCAGAATACGACCGCTGTCAGATAAAAAACGGATACCGCCAAAGCAAATACTTTTTTCCGGAAGGATATCGATTATCTTCTCTTTAAGGTCGGGATGTGCGGCAACTGCCGAGAGCAGATCCTTTTTATATTGCATATCCCCCTCCGAGAGATATAAAACAAAGGAGAGGTTTTGTTTTTTCAATATGTTGATACAAAGATCGATTAAAAAGACCTTGTAGTCCGGAGATTTAACAAAGGAATCAAGACGGGCATGCAGCTTTTCTGCCACTGTTTTTTGTATCTTTTCGCGATAAAGCTGCAGCTCCTTTTGTTTTTTCAGGGAGTGTTGAGAAAGATGTTGCCCGCTTTTTTGGCGCAGGCTGTTAATTTCCCTTGCGAGATAATCGAGGGCGTCGTTTCGGATTTTTTCCTTGCCGGCTGCCAGCAGATGCTTGTATCTGATCTCAGTTTCGCTTACGATGCGTTTGCGCTCGGTCTCCGCCATGCTGATAACCTCGTCGGCAAAGCGTTGTAATTTTTCATTTTCACTGTATGGCATTTGTATCAACCCTTTTTTTATTTTGACAGATTTGGTTTTGTTGCGGTATCAATTTACCGTTTAAATCTGTATGCCCACCGAGGATTTGACAACATCGGAGATAGAGGAGGTCTTGTCCTTATAGCCGTGGCGATCGGGGATTTCGTAAAATATTATCCGTGGGTTCCCTTCCGTTTTGCTGATGATAATATCTTCAGCAATTTCCCGTAGCTTGCTTGTGTAGAGAATCATACCGTATTCCGGGTTTTGCAGAGCCTTATCCAGAGCGGCAGAAAGTGTTTCTCGGTTGTGAACAACAACACTCTTAACGCCGGCAAGCCGCATGCCGATGGCGGTGTCGGTATTGTCGGTTAACAGAAAGATCTTCATATCAGTTATAGTTTATCGATGATTTGAATGGAAATCAGCATACCGTAGAGCGCAACACCTTCTGCCAAGGCAACGAAGATAAGAGCTTTACCGAAGGCTTTGGGGTTTTCGCTGATAGCGCCGACGGCGGCTGAGGCAGAGGATGCAACTGCAATGCCGGCACCGATGCAGGAAAGACCGGTGGCAAGAGCGGCGCCTAAAAGCCCGAGCCCCGACCCGATTGATGTCCCGGCAGCAGTCGTGTTTTCTTCAACGGTTTGGGCGGCTACAGGGAAGGCAAAAACACAGAGACAGAGACAGGCGCAGAGGACGATGTTTGTAAACAGGGCAATGCGTTTGGCACGGGCAGATTTTGCAAGGGGGGAGATGGCAAGGGCTAGGGGCAGCATACAGATGGCAAATATGAAGGTTAAAATCAGAGCGTTCATTTTTTTCTCTTTAGTCTGTCAGAACTGACAGACTAATTTTCCTTTGCATATTTTTAAAATTTTATTGTGAATCGGTGGCACCGAGCACCAGTTTGCGGGGGTAATCGATCATATAGCCGTCTCCGTCGAAGAAACGACCGAAGAGCTCGTAAAACTCAAGTCTGAGCACCTGAATACCTACAATCAGCCCTTCAAATCCGATGACAAACAGGTTGCCCAGGATGAGAATGAGGGGACTGTGTCCTCCATTTGCCGACTGGGCAAGCAGAAACACAACGGTCATCATACCGACATGGCTGAGGGCAAAGGCGCCGATACGAATAAAGGAGATGGTATTTGTTATAAAGGAAAGTATAACCTCGAATAGCTCAAAGAAGCTTTCAAGAAGGAACTCCAGCTTGTTTTTAGGCATCCAGTCTTTTTTGAGTTGTAGGAGGGCGGAAAGGGGTGCCGAGAAGAACAAAAGGGAGAGCATTAGGACAATTATGGCGACAAGGAGCCATGCTGGGATAAAAAGAGCGGCAATATCAAAAATTCCTATGGCAACAATGACGAAGGCCAGATATAGAAATAGTCCTGCCAGCCCGTTGGGCGAAAGAAGAAATTTTTTGTTATTACGTTGACGGATACCATTACAGATATTGAGGATCATAACCGTTATGATCATAACTGCACCGATACCGACGGCGGCAAAAAGGGTAGTGTTAATGTTTTCCATAGGATTGAAGCCGTGGATGATGTCCTCAAATCCGAAAACAGAGCCGTAAAAGAATCCGAATATAGTAGAAGAAACACCTATCATTGCGATGATTTTTCCAAGATTTGCGCGTTTTGCAAACCATATCAAGGCACCGGCAAGAGTGAGAACAAGACCTTGCCCCACATCTCCGAACATCAAGCCAAAGAAGATAAAATAGGTGATGGCTACAAAAGGGGTGGGATCCATCTCGTTATAGGAGGGAAGTCCGTACATTTTGACAAAATCCTCAAAGGGACGAAAAACAGGATTGTTTTTGATGATTGTAGGAGGAGCCTGTCTGTCAAAGGCTGCCGGTTTTTCAATGGTGCAGGAGACCGTTTCTATTTGATCGAGTGACTTTGCCAGAGAATTAGTGCGGCTGGCAGGAATCCATCCGGCAATGCAGAAATTTCCTTTTGCAAGGGTAGTATGTTTTCGCAGCTCGAACATACGGTTGAGACTGAGAATTTGCTCGGCATAGGTGCGCAAGGTCGCCTCGTGCGTGGCTCGGAACTCGGTCATCTCCAGTTCCAAATTGGAGAGTTCTTCTTTGTACCTGTCAATATCCGCAAGGAAACTGTTGATTTCTTCAATAGGGCGTCTATGCGCCTTGTCCGAGATGTAGGTTCTTTCAAAGCCGAGGGAGTTAAAAAGGGCATCCACCCTTGAGGCTTGTGATCTGACCGCGAAATACATTCCCCATACTTCCTGCCGATCAATCGAGGAGGGGAAGAAAAAGACGTCCTTAAGGTCAGCGGAATACATTTGAATGCTTTCATAGCTTTCCCTCGGAAGCCGACCGAATCGGAATCGGAAATACTCAAAATTGACAAGCCGATCGATTGTAATATTGCTGTCCTTAAGATGCTCAAGCTGAGATACAATCTGCTCCGACTCTTTGATGGAGGAGATCAGAGCCTGCTTGCGTTGTGTCATCTCAGCATAGTTTTTTTGCAGCTCGTCAAGGTGGCGGGCAATGTCTATTAATTCTTCATCGCCGATAGGTTCTGCCGGCTTGCTGCTCGGTTCCCAATGAATCTGAATGCCGAAGCTTTTGCATAGACCGTCAAGCATAGAAATTATTGCAGTGTATGGATTTGCCTCGCCCTTGATGATATGATATCCGGTTTGTCCGACAATATCAGCCGCATTTTCAAAATGGAAGTCGGGGTCGGCGGCACAAACGGACAATGCTTCTTCATAGTGACCTTCATCGCCGGTTGCAACTATCAATTTAAGCTTTACAACAGCCATTTTTTGCTGTCCTTTCAATATTTTTGCGTATTATATAGATTTTACATAATGGAAAACAGGGATGCCGCTATTGCCGACAAGGGTTAATTGCCGGCGGCGATTACAGCACCAAGGAATGTTCGCCGAGAGAAGGGGGGAGACTGTATCGGATTGCCTCTATTGCGTGAATAATGTTGTTTACTTCAATTCCCTTCAGAATAAGAAAGCCGTATACTGTCATCAAAGAGTGTCCCGGGTTGCGGGTGAGCTTTTCGGCGTGCTTTTTCATGTAGTATTCAATGATGTTTCCCTGATATTTGTCGGCGTTAAGCAGTTCTGAAAAACCGGGGAAGATCGAGTCGCATATTTCCAGCGCTCGGGCATCATTCTGAGCGGAGGCGATACGGGTAATATCGCCGTCTGTCAAATGCAGTCGCAGGGGAATGAGATAGGATAAAAGGTTGGATACAGAGGTCATCTCCCCTTTAGACACCTTGGCAAAGCGGCGCATCCGCATGATTTTGACAAGATTTATCAGATCGACCCTGTAGGTGAGGGCGGTGCGAAAGGCTGCTGCATCGGCGCGATTGAGCACTTTAGCATCGCTGTAATAAAGCTTATGATAATAGTGTTTATAGAGTAGCGACTCAAGAAGCAGAAAGTCAAAATCCTGTGTACCCGACAACATAGGCCCACAGGATTGATAATATTCGGTTCCTGACAGAGCGTCAAGCAGCTCTGAGGGTGTACGCGACGAGAAAATCCTGTGGAAATTCAAATCCGAATGATGATTGAAAAAAGTAGGAAGGCGGTATAAATGATCGCTCTCGGTACCGGTGAGGCAGGTTTTGATCGCCTCCAGCAAATAATACACCTCGAACTCTCTCAAAAGCCCTGCGAAAAAGCTGCGCTCCGCCCCGTGGGAAAATTTGTAAAAACGTACATAAACCTCGATAAGGTTTTGTTCAAGCAGATATTCAAGGGTAGATCTGCCGATACGGCTCGGCTCGATCTGTTCGAAGGTGGAGCGGTAGGACGGAAGGTTTCGAAGGTAGTCTGCCGCTTCGGGCAGAGATTTTGTTAAAAGCAGCTCGCTATACTGCTCTTTTTTCAATAGCATTCCCATCAGGCATCGGCTTTTTGCGGTCAATGCCTCGTATCCGGCGATTTTCGTTGTGGGCACCTCCAAAGATCGATGTTAGGCTTATCGATTGGCATCAGTAATATTTGAAAAAATTTCGTCAACCCAGGAGTCGAGATTGTCCTTTGACGCCTGCTCAAGTGCGCGCAGCCGCTCCTCGTAAAGACGATTGATCTCTTCGATTTTTTTTGCAAGTGTTTCGGCATCGTATGCGCGTGCCGCTTCAATTTGAGCGTGTGCGGCTTCTGTGTGCTGCGCGCGGATGGCATCGAGTTCGGCGGCGATGCGGGCATCCAGACTATCACGGTCCGCTTTTGCCTCGTCTACAATTTTGCGAGCCGACATTTCAATTTCGATAATTTGATTAATAATCTGCTCCATTGTTTTCATGTTTTTACCCTAATTGATAAAAATATCAATTTATCCTTAAGTTCGGAATCAGTTTTTGAGGCTATGAATCGGCGCCGGAATACGCCCCATGCGGGAAATAAACCGTTCTGGGGAGGCTGTGTTCAGCTTCATGACGGGAGAATGACCAAGGAGACCACCAAACTCAACAGAGTCTCCCACGGTTTTTCCATATGCCGGAATTACACGAACGGCAGTCGTTTTGTTGTTGACAACTCCGATTGAAATTTCATCAGCGATAAGGGCGCTGATGACGGCATCGGGCGTATCGCCCGGAACGACGATCATATCAAGACCGACCGAGCAAACTGCGGTCATAGCCTCGAGCTTTTCAATTGTCAGGGTGCCGCGCTCGACGGCGGCGATCATGCCGGCATCCTCAGATACGGGGATAAAGGCGCCGGACAGCCCGCCGACATGAGAAGAAGCCATGACACCGCCTTTTTTGACGGCATCGTTAAGCAGGGCAAGAGCGGCGGTTGTGCCGTGGGCACCGCAGGATTCAAGCCCCATCTCCTCAAGAATATGGGCTACCGAGTCCCCGGCGGCAGGCGTCGGGGCGAGGGAGAGATCGACAATTCCATAGGGAATGCCTAGTCTGCGTGAAGCTTCATAGGCAACAAGCTGACCGACTCTGGTAATTTTAAAGGCGGTTTTTTTAATAACATCGGCTAGGGTGCTGAAATCACAGTCGCCGGCACGCTTAACGGCGCAGGCCACAACACCGGGACCTGAGACACCGACATTGATAACCGAGTCCGGCTCTCCTATGCCGTGGAAGGCGCCTGCCATAAAGGGATTATCTTCCGGGACGTTGGCAAAAACAACCAGTTTTGCGCAACCGATTGAGTTTTCGTCACGGGTAAGATAGGCGGTACGCTTGATGATTGAACCAAGCTCCGCAACGGCATCCATGTTTATGCCCGCTTTGGTGGAGGCGACATTCACCGAGGAGCAGACGCGATGCGTTTCGGCAAGGGCGTCCGGTATGGCGGATATCATATTACGTGCGCCGACGGTCATTCCTTTTTGAACCAGTGCGCTAAAGCCGCCTATAAAGTTTATGCCGAGGGTGTCGGCCGCTTTTTCAAGTGTTGTTGCAATTTTAATGTACTCGTCAGGACCGGCGGCTCCCCCGACCATCGAGATGGGCGTTACCGATACCCGCTTGTTAATTATCGGAACACCGTAAAACTTCTCAATTTCATGAGCACAGCTAACAAGATTTTTTGCCGTCTGTGTGATTTTGTCGTATATCTTATCGCACAGACGGCCTATATCGTCACAAGTACAGTCAAGCAAGGAAATCCCCATGGTTATGGTGCGGATATCCAGCTTTTCCTCGCGAATCATGTTAATAGTTTCAAGTATATCTGCAGTATTGAGCATATTGCACTCCTGTATCTGGGATTTGCATCCTGATTATATTTTATGCATTGAGTTGAAAATATCCTCATGCATGGTGCGTATTTCAAGATGATTTTCTTGACCCAAGCGTGCCATTTTATCTACAAATTCGGAAAAAGGTATTTCCAATTCGCTGATATCAATCAGCATAATCATGGCAAAATAGTCCTTGAGAACGCTCTGTGATATGTCTATGATATTGGCCTTGTATCGTGCGCATTCGCCGCTGACGCGGGCAATGATGCCGATATTGTCCCGTCCGATGACCGTTACAACTGCTTTTATATCGATCAGTCCTTTCAGTATATTTGTATTAATAATTATACATTAATTATATTAGTATATCAGTATATCTTTAACTCATTATACTATACAACAAAATTTGCGACTTATCAAGTGTTGAAATGCAGATTGTTTGAACATTAAAGTAAATTTTTATATTGTTAATATACAAAAAAGGGCTGATATTGCCTAAAAAACTCTTGACAATCCATGTGGATAATGATAGAATAGATTTACCTCTGCAGAGGAGGTTTTTTTGTTGTCCCTATAAAACGAAAGAATCGCCCCCTGCTTTGAGGGAGGTACGGACGGTTTTTTACCGTCGGAAACACAGAGCCGGCTATGCCGAGCTTGATTTTAATTGGGAGGTGCCGACAAATGAGAGTCAAGATTACACTGGCATGCACTGAGTGCAAGCAAAGAAACTATGACACTAAGAAGAACAAGAAGAATGATCCTGACAGGCTTGAGATGAACAAGTTTTGCAGGTTCTGCCGCAAACACACTCTTCATAAAGAAACAAAGTAGTATAGGGGGAGAAAGATGGCAGACTTAAACAAGCAGAAATCTGCTGCTTCCGAAAAAAAGGAAGTATCCAAAAAGAACAAGAAAAGCAAAAGATCCCTCGGTGAAAGGCTCAAGAAATTTTGGCGCGACTATAAAAGTGAGCTTTTGAAAATTGTATGGTGTCCCTGGAAACAGGTGCGTAAAAATTCGACCCTCGTTATCGTTGCTGTTATCATAATCAGTGCTGTAATCGGCCTGCTTGACTTTGGATTCTCAAATGCTATTGTGTATTTGGGAAAACTGATTTAAACGGGGATTAAAATGAGCGATATTAATGAAATGAATTTCGGCCCTCGATGGTATGTCGCGCATACCTACTCGGGTTATGAAAACAAGGTCAAGGCAAACCTGCAGAAGATTATCGAGAATCGTGGGCTCGGGCATCTTTTTTTCGATATCAAAATCCCGGTTGAAACGATTGTTGAAACATACAGAGAAAATGATACCGAGATGGAACGGGAGATCGAACATAAAATTTTTCCGAGCTATATTTTGATAAAGATGATCATGACTGATGAGAGCTGGCACATTGTCCGTAATATCCGGGGTGTTACCGGCTTTGTCGGACCGGGCTCAAAGCCGATCCCTCTTACCGATGAAGAGGTGGAAGAGCTGAATGTCGAGGTGCGCACCGTTCATCCTTCTTGCAAGGTTGGAGACAGAGTTGTTATTACAAATGGTCTTTTTAAAGGCTATAAAGGTGTTGTCAACGAAATTTCGGAGGATAAAAAGACGGTTACCGTTATTATTTCTACCGAGAAGCGGGACACGCCTGTCAGACTTGATGCGATTGATATCAAGCTGAGCAAATAATTATCTTGGTTTTTATTACTTTTACAAAGCATCTGCTGTCATGAGCAGAAAGGTCCTTTCAGGACAAAGTGGGAGGGAGAAAATATTTAACCATTCTCCCGCAACATTTACCACATTCGGAGGTGTAAATAAATCATGGCAAAAAAAATATTAGGCTATATTAAGCTTCAGCTTCCCGCTGGAAAAGCAACTCCCCAGCCGCCGGTCGGTCCTGCTCTGGGTCAGTACGGCGTGTCCATTCCCAACTTTACTAAAGAATTTAATGAGAGAACAAAGGGCGATATGGGTCTGACTATTCCGGTGGTTATTACTGTGTTTGCAGACCGCTCCTTCACTTTTATTACAAAGACGCCCCCTGCAGCTGTCCTTATTAAAAAGGCCTGTGGAATCGAGAACGGCTCCGCAGTACCGAACAAGACAAAGGTTGCTTCTATTACCAAGGAGCAAATCCGTAAAATCGCAGAAACTAAGATGCCCGATCTTAACGCAGCCTCTATCGAAGCTGCTATGAAGATGGTCGCGGGAACTGCCCGCAGCATGGGCGTTACGGTTGTTGACTAAGGAGGGCGGAAGAAAATGAAAAAGAGCAAAAAGTATATAGATAGCGCAAAGCTGATAGATAAAACAAAGCTCTATGACCCGTCAGAGGCCATAGATCTGGTTGTTAAGACCGCTAAGGCAAAATTTGATGAGACAATAGAGCTTCATATTCGTCTTGGCGTTGACTCTCGTCATGCCGACCAGCAGGTTCGTGGTGCGATTGTTCTCCCCAACGGAACCGGTAAAAAGGTTAGAACCCTTGTTTTTGCCAAGGGAGAGCGCGCAAAGGAAGCCGAGGAGGCCGGATCTGACTACGTGGGCGCCGAAGAGCTTGTTGCAAAGATCCAGCAGGAAAACTGGTTTGATTTTGACGTGGTTATCGCAACACCTGATATGATGGGTGTTATCGGACGCCTTGGAAAGCTTCTTGGTCCTAAGGGACTCATGCCTAACCCGAAGGCTGGCACTGTAACGATGGATGTTGCCCGTGCCGTTAAGGAAGCGAAGGCAGGTAAGATCGAATACCGTCTTGATAAGACCAACATTATCCACTGCCCTATAGGGAAAGCCTCTTTTGGTTCTGAAAAGCTTTTGGAGAACTTTGAGGCACTTGTCGGTGCAATTATTAAGGCTAAGCCGGCAGCGGCAAAGGGTCAGTATATAAGAAGCTGTGTAGTAGCGTCTACAATGGGCCCCGGTGTTAAAATCGGGCATGCAAAACTGGCATAAATACTTGTCTGATCAATTGAATGAATTATAAAAAAAACCTGATGAGCTATTGCTCATCAGGTTTTTTGTTGTTGCTTATTTTGACTTTGTTTCGATTTCATGCAAAGCTCTGTTGATGAAAGCGTCCGCGGTCATTGAGCCGAGGTCGCCTTCCTTGCGGGAGCGAACAGATACCGTTCCTTCCTCGACCTCCCGTTGCCCGATAATAAGCATATAGGGGATCTTATGCAGCTGAGCCTCCCGGATTTTGTATCCGACCTTTTCGTTGCGCTCGTCACATTCAACACGCATGCCAAGCTCGGTGCAACGCTGCACGATTTGTCTTGCGTAGGTATTTTGATCGTCAGCGATAGGTATGACCCTGATTTGGGTGGGTGACATCCACATCGGAAGAGCACCGGCATATTTTTCAAGCAGGAGAGCTAAGGTGCGTTCATAACAGCCGAGGGAGGTGCGATGGATAATATAGGGGTGTTTGCGGGTGCCGTCGGCTGCGGTGTATTCCATACCGAATTTCTCGGCGAGCATTTGGTCAATCTGGATAGTAATAAGGGTGTCTTCTTTGCCATGAACGTTCTTGATTTGAATATCCAGCTTTGGACCGTAGAAGGCGGCCTCTCCGATGCCAACCGAATAGTTAATGCCGAGATGATCAAGTATTCTGGTCATTACATTCTGGGCCTCATCCCACTGCTCTGGGGTGCCGATATATTTATCACGATTGTTCGGATCCCATTGAGAGAATCTGTAGGAAACGTCTTCGGCGAGACCGACTGTTTCAAGCATGTAATTGGCAAGCTCGACGCAGCCGCGGAATTCCTGCTCAAGCTGCTCGGGAGTGCAGATCAGGTGACCCTCAGAAATGGTAAACTGACGCAAGCGGATAAGACCGTGCATTTCTCCCGATTCTTCGTTGCGGAACAGGGTAGATGTTTCTCCGAGACGCATCGGCAAGTCTCTGTAGGAGCGTATGCGATTGAGGAAAACCTGATATTGGAAGGGGCAGGTCATGGGACGCAGGGCAAAAACGTCGGAGCTATCGTCGGAGGGGTCTCCTATTACAAACATGCCGTCTCTATAGTGATCCCAATGCCCGGAAAGCTTGTAGAGATCGCTTTTTGCCATGAGGGGTGTCTTGGTCAGCAAATAGCCGCGGCGCTGCTCCTCGTCCTCGACAAAGCGCTGCAGGATTTGTATAACCCGTGCGCCTTTTGGCAGAAGGATGGGGAGCCCTTGTCCTATGATGTCAGCTGTCGTAAAATATTCAAGCTCTCGTCCGATTTTGTTGTGGTCTCTCTTTTTCGCCTCCTCAAGAGCGCTCAGATGGGCTTCAAGCTCGGTCTTTGTGGGAAAGGCGACGCCATAAATACGTTGCAGCATTTTGTTCTTGGAGTTGCCTTCCCAGTAGGCGCCGGTGCACTGAAGAAGCTTAAAGGCTTTTACCGCTGCCGTTGAAAAGAGATGGGGACCTGCGCACAGATCGACGAACTCTCCCTGCCGGTAGAAGGATATGCTTTCCCCTTCGGGTACCCGGTCTATAAGCAGAACTTTATAGGGCTCATTCTGTTCTGCCATGAGGGCTTTTGCCTCTTCGCGAGGGAGGGTGAATCGCTCGAGTCTGAGGTTTTCCTTGACGATTTTTTTCATTTCGGTTTCTATTTTGGAGAGAATTTCAGGGGTGAAGGAAATATCACTGTCAAAGTCATAGTAAAAGCCGTTTTCGGTTGAAGGACCGATTGTCAGCTTGACCGAGGGATAAAGTCGCTTAACCGCATGGGCCAGGATATGTGATGCCGTGTGCCAGAAGGTCTTTTTCCCGCCGGGATCAGCAAAAGAGAGGAGGACAATCTCGGTATCCTCCTGTAGGGGGGTGGTGAGATCACAGACAACACCGTTTGCCTGTGCGGCAATTATCTCTCTCGAAACATTGCCTGCCTCTTTTGCCGCTTCGTAAATTGTTATGCCGGGTTCGGCGTTAATGACAATATCGTTTGAAAATTTTATCTTTATCATTTTTGTCCTTTCTTTCGGGCGAGGTGCCCGTCGTGTATTAATATTTAATTTTTGAGAGGATTTTGAGGATTGCCCGTTTTTATGATAGAAATTAAAAAAGCCTCACTCCGAAAACGCAATTGCGCTGTCGGGGTGAGGAAAATAATTCCGCACGGTTCCACCCGAGTGTTTCACTCATTATTATATTGAAGATGAGCCGGCTTCACGGGAGATAAGGTGGTATTCTACATTCGTCCTGAAGGGCATCTCAGCCGTGTGCCCTCTCTCTGTGCAGGAACAAGATGCGGAACATGTCCTTATCCGCTTTATAACGTCAATACTGTAGTATTATTTTAACGCGGTTTTAAGTATTTGTCAAGGGTTTTAAGCAGAGCGGCAAAAGTCTGCCGAAGCTAGAGCTGCCCGCGACGGCGCCTGTTGTATTCAGAGCGTGGATTGACAATTTCCCGCCAATCAAGATCCCCTCTGTCCAGAGCGCAGATAAGCACCTCCGCGGTGGCGATATTGGTTGCAACAGGCACATTGTGGATGTCGCAAAGGCGGAGTAACTGATATTCCGATTCGTTGAAATATGGCTTTGGTCCGGTGTCCCTAAAATAGAGAAGCACGTCTATTTCATTATACGCAACTCGGGAAGCAATCTGCTGTTCCCCTCCGTGGGAGCCGGACAGCAGTTTCTCTATTTTAAGTCCGGTCGCCTCCTCGATATATTTTCCGGTAATTTGTGTGGCGCATAGATTATGTTTGCTGAGAATTCCACAATATGCAATGCAAAATTGGGTCATAAGCTCTTTTTTAGTATCACTTGCGATGATTGCAATATCCATTTATAACATTTCCCCTTCGATAATAAATTCGTCAGATTGATTGTGCGATGTCTCATTGCAAACCAATGGTGAGACAACAACTTTTTTATGATGGGTCGTCAGACCGTCTTAAACCTTGAGAGCATTAATATTTAATGAGCTTTTTGCGGTTGGTTCTTTTGAATCCGCAAAAAAGCGGAACTCTTTCGCAAAGAAGCCTTTTTGCAATATTATTAAAGGCTGCGGAGGCGTTAGTTGCTCTTGATTTTTCGGTTACTTCCCCTGCCAGGATGCTCTGCTCCTGTCTAAGCATTAAGCGCTGTTCATAAGGAACGACACCGATAATAGGTGTACGTGTCGCGTCAATAATTTCGATGATGCTCATGCGATTGGCGCTCCTCGGGCGGTCTCCAAAACAATTTATGACCAGGTACTGCTCGCCAATTCCGTATTCGTCAAGAATAACGCCCGATTTTTCGGCGGCTCGGATTGATATCGGCTGTTGAGAGGTGACAATGATTGCCTCCTGACACAGCGGCGCTGACAGAAAAACCGACTTGTCTGCCCCGCCAGATGTATCAATCAATATAAAATCAAAGGTATGAGCCTTGTGAATGTTTTCAATAGCGGTTTTGACCAGTTTTTCGTCAAGCTCTCCCTTATATTGTGCAGGCGCGGGGCAAAAGAAGAGATTAGGACTTCTTTTGTCCGGGATAATGGCTTTGTCCGCACCGATTCTTTCGAGAGCAATGTCACAAAAATCATACAATACATGATTTTCCCAACCTAGGATAAGATCGAGACTACGATTTCCAAGGTCAAAGTCGATGATCAGCGTTTTTTGTCCTTGCTTTGCTAAGGCGAAACCTAGGTTGGCGGCGATTGTCGATTTTCCGACACCGCCCTTGCAGGAGGTTATTAGAATTGTTCTGTTTTTATTCATATCATTTCCAGTCGAGGGCACCTTATAAGTATAAACTAAAAGATGCACGAAAATCAAGCGTCAATCATTAGATGTTTAGGTATTATTAACATTTTTGCTAAATGATCAATGCTATTATATCACATTTTCGTTTAATTTGTCAATTATGAATAAGAAGTTTTTTCGTTTTTTTCAGCAAATCTACGCTGACTTTTTTGAAGTAAGGGAATATTTGTCCGGGATTTTCAACATTGATAACAAAGAGATATAATTATGTGAATTATTTGCGGTGTTTTACAAATAATCTGTTGTAAAAAGATTGTAAATATTGTATAATTATTATTATGAATCAAGAATAGATGTTGAAAGGAAAGTAAAACATGATTCTCGAAAATATGAATAAGCTTCTTTCGTATGACCGGGAGGTCGGCGAGGCGGTTTTTGCCGAATATAACAGGCAGAGACGGGGAATTGAGCTGATTGCGTCGGAAAATGTGGTGTCCGAGGCAGTTTTGCTTGCGGCCGGTACCATTCTCACCAACAAATATGCAGAGGGCTATCCGGGCAAGAGGTACTACGGCGGCTGCGAATGTGTGGACATCGTTGAGAATATTGCTATAGAACGTGCGAAAAAGCTTTTTGGTGCGGAGCATGCCAATGTGCAGCCTCACAGCGGCTCACAGGCAAACACCGCCGTTTATATTGCGCTTCTTCAACCGGGGGATACCGTTCTTGGTATGAATCTTGCCCATGGCGGACACCTGACCCATGGAAGCCCTGTCAATCTGTCCGGACTTTATTATAATTTTGTTCCTTACGGGGTTGATGATGTTACCCATCGCATTGATTATGACAAGCTGGAGACTCTTGCAAAGCAGCATCGTCCAAAGCTTATTGTAGCCGGTGCGTCGGCATACCCGCGCACCATAGATTTTGAAAGAATGTCTATGATCGCAAAAGAGGTTGGCGCATACTTCATGGTGGATATGGCACATATCGCCGGACTTGTCTCTGCCGGCGAGCACCCGAATCCGGTGCCGTATGCTGATGTCGTTACTACCACAACGCATAAAACTCTTCGTGGTCCCCGCGGTGGTCTGATTCTTTGCACGGAAGCCCTTGCAAAGCAAATAGATAAAGCTATTTTCCCCGGAATACAGGGCGGTCCGCTGATGCACATTATTGCGGCTAAAGCTGTGTGCTTCGGTGAAGCATTGAGGCCCGAATTCAAAGCATATCAGCAAAAGATCGTGAAAAATGCTCATGCTCTTGCCGAGTCCCTTAAGACGGAAGGCTTTGATCTTGTTTCGGGTGGAACAGACAATCATCTTATGCTGGTTGATCTCCGCAACTTTGATCTTACGGGTAAGGAGCTGGAGCATCGACTGGATGAGGTTTATATCACCGTTAACAAAAATGCCATCCCCAATGATCCGAAATCGCCCTTTATCACCAGCGGCATTCGGATAGGGACTCCTGCGGTCACCTCACGAGGCATGGGAGAAGAGCAGATGCGTAAAATCGGCAGGCTGATCGGGCTTTGCGCAACCGATTTTGAGGGCAGCGCCGAACATATTCGGCAGGAGGTTACTGCCCTTTGCGAAGAATTTCCATTGTTTTAATTAGTTATTGATGCTGTTATGATAGACAACATTTCACTTTATAAATCATTTGTGGCGGTTGCCGAATGCGGAAGCATATCGGCCGCCGCACGCAGTCTTTATGTAAGTCAGCCGGCTATCAGCGCCGATATTATCGCTCTTGAGTCAAAACTTAAAGTAAAGCTGTTTTTCCGTTCAAGTCGAGGGATGACGCTAAATCCCGAAGGGCGTCTGTTATACGACTATATCTCAAATGCCTTTTCCTTTATCAACGCAGGAGAGGAAAAATTACGTGAGGTGTCCGGATTGCGTACCGGTCTTTTACGGGTTGGGGCAAGCGATATGACCCTTCGGTTTTTCTTGCTTGATTATATAGCGCGTTTCAGGGAAAAATACCCGGATGTCCGACTAAGCGTGACAAATGCACCAACTCCTAAAACGATCGAGGCTCTCAGGAGCGGTCAGATCGATTTTGGGGTAATCAGTGAGCCGGTTACCGCCGACAGTGCGAACGATCTTATATTGGTTCCGGTCTATACCATTCGGGATATCTTTGTATGCTCGCCAAAATATGAAATCGCTTATAAAAGCGGGATCGGGGCAGAAGACCTTGCCGGCTACCCGATTATGATGCTCAGCGGCAGCACCAGTACCCGTCAGTATGTCCAGTCGATGATGGGACCGGATTTTCCGCCCCCCGATATTGAGCTGGCAACCAGCGATTTGCTTCTTGCCTTTGCCTTGAGAGGGATTGGCATTGCCTCTATTGTGGAGGATTTTGCGGCGGAGGCTCTTGCTGCCGGCAGGCTTGTTAAGCTGGATATGAAAAAGAGTCTGCCCCCGCGGAGATTTATGCTGGTCTATCTTAAAAAGCTGCCCTTAAGCGCTGCGGCAAAACAAATTGTTGCTGAAATAACTGAAGGGACAGCGGAGATAAAATAAAAAATCAAGGGATTTTTCTCAAGCTGCCCAAATACACTATAAAAGGAAATCGACGCATCCTGTTTGATGCATCTGTAAGAACTCATATGGATCATTTGCGTGAAAATAACGGGCAAAATATTATACAAACGGCAGAGATCCTCTGTATCGGCACAGAGCTTTTGCTTGGAGATATTGTTAATACCAATGCCGCGTTTTTGTCAAAGGAGTTGGCCGGGCTTGGGATCAATGTGTATCGTCAGAGCGTTGTGGGCGATAATCCCGCACGATTGACTGCCGCACTTAAGGAGGCCCTTGAGCGCGCCGATCTTGTAATTACAAGTGGCGGGCTGGGTCCGACAGGAGACGATCTAACTAAGGAAATGGCGGCCGGTGTTATGGGCAAAAAACTTGTCTTGCACGCCGAATCCTACGAAAGGATCAAGTCATATTTTGCGCGCCGGCAGGTGCCTATGGCAGAAAGTAATATCAAACAGGCGATGATGCCCGAGGGAGCAACGGTCCTAAAAAACGATTTTGGGACGGCGCCCGGCGTTATTCTCTGTAATGAGGACAGGACAAAAACAATCATCATGCTGCCGGGTCCGCCGAGAGAGCTGATTCCGATGTTTGAAAATGAGGTTGCGCCCTATCTTTCCCGGCGAACCGCCTCCGTTTTGCGCAGTCGGAATATTCATTTGTTCGGCATAGGTGAGTCTATGCTTGAGATACATCTTCATGACCTGATGGAAAAAAGCATAAATCCCACGGTGGCTCCCTATGCAAAAGAGGGCGAGGTTTTGGTTCGTGTGACGGCTAAGGGAAGCTCTGAGCGCGAGTGTTTTGCTCTTTGTGATCAGATGGTTGAGGTTATTAGACGATCCCCCGTCGGTGAATATATTTATGGTGTTGATGTCGGCTCCCTTGAGGCGGCTCTTGTTACATCATTAATAGAACGAAACAAGACGGTGGCCTTTGCCGAATCCTGTACAGGAGGGCTTTTATCGAAGCGCATTGTTGATGTTTCCGGAGCGTCCTCTGTTTTTGTAGGTAGTATCATCTGTTACGCCAATAGCGTTAAAGTAAATCAACTGGGGGTTCCCCCATCGGTCCTTGAGCAATACGGTGCGGTATCCGAAGAGACCGCCCTTCTTATGGCTGCCGGTGTAAGGCAGAGGTTGGGCGCCGATTTCGGCATTTCGATCACCGGCATTGCCGGTCCTGCCGGAGGGACGCCTGAAAAACCGGTTGGTCTTGTTTATATCGGGCTCTCAAGCGAAGAGGAAGAGCGTTGTCTTCGTCTTATGCTGGGGGGCAGAGAGCGAGCCTATATAAGATTATCGGCATCGTCTTACGCTCTTAATATGCTGCTTTCAGAATTGAAAAAACAAAATAGAACATAAAGGTAAAAAGTTAAGGAGTGCTAAAATAATTACCATGAGAAAATCTTTTAAACGTATTGGAATACTAACATCGGGCGGTGATGCGCCGGGGATGAACGCTGATATACGCAGTGTGACTCGTACGGCAATCCTGCGCAACGTGGAGGTTATGGGTATCTACCGCGGCTATCGCGGTCTTATCGAAGGGGATATGAAGCTCTTCTCGGTGCGTGATGTTTCCAATATTGTCAACCACGGGGGCACGATTTTATTCTCCGATCGCTGTCCTGAGTTTAAGACCGAAGAGGGTATGAAAAAAGCAGTTGATATGTGTATCAACAATAAAATCGACGGAATTGTAGCCATTGGGGGGGACGGTACATTTAGAGGTGCTACCGACCTTACCTGCCGCGGGGTTCCCTGCATCGGTATTCCGGCAACGATAGACAACGATATTACCTCTACCGATTATTCTATCGGTTTTGATACAGCAATGAACACCGTAGTCGAGATGGTGGACCGTCTCAGAGATACCTGCGAGTCTCATGCTCGCTGCAGTGTTGTTGAGGTTATGGGCAGAAATGCCGGAGATATTGCATTGCAGACAGGTATCGCTACCGGAGCAAGTGCAATTGTAATTGCTGAATTTCCTTTTGATGAAGATGAAGCGATTCAAAACATGATAAAGTCAAAGCAGACCGGAAAGCGCAACTTTATTGTAATTGTAGCGGAGGGTGCGCCAAATTACGGCGAGGATCTGGCGGTGCGCATTGAAAAGCGAACCGGAATTGAAACGCGCTTTGCGCGTCTTGCTCACGTTGTTCGCGGAGGTCCTCCCAGCTTGCGTGACCGTCTGTTGGCGTCAAAGATGGGTGCGGCGGCTGTCGATGCCCTGCTTGACGGTAACAGCAATCTAGTTATATGTGAGTCCGGGGATGAGATACACTTCATGGATATCGATTTTGCGCTGAAGCTTGACCGTATGTATAAGGGAAATCTTGCGGAGGGCGATCTTAAGGGATATAACGAGGATCAGATTCGGAAGCTTAAGGATATGTGCAATCGTAAGAGAAGGAGCTTGGAAAAGCTCTACACCCTGTCCAAAGAAATATCTCAATAATCTGCTTTTTAAAATTTCATTTGCCGTTTTACAGGGGAAAAATTCTTTAGGCTTATTTACGATGCCTGCGGACAAGCTTCGCAGGCATTTTGTATTAATACTATGCAAGTTTTCTGCACAGCAGTTTTTCTCAGAGTGGGCACGGCATAATACAGTGGGCGCACGGCCGCTTTGGAATCGGATTTTAACATTTCTATTGCTTTGTGTCAAAAATTATATTATAATATTGATATATATGTATGATATGAGACTGATTTCCGCTCTCAATTATATGGGTGGAAGATTTACAATATTATCAGACGAAGCAAAACTAAAATAGTTTCAAGATAGGCATCTGTAAATGAAATTTCTAGATGATAAATCGCTTATTAATCTTAAAAAAAGAACCCCGGTGCTATATATCACACGGGCGGCGATAATTGCCGCTATGTATGTGGCCATAACTTACGCGGTGCAGCCCATCGCCTTTTCGGCTATTCAGTTTCGCCTGTCAGAGGTGTTGACCGTTCTTCCTTTTTTTATGCCGGAGGCTATTCCCGGTCTTTTCGTCGGGTGTGTTGTATCAAATCTGCTTTCCCCCCACTTTGTTCTGCTTGATATTGTCATCGGCGGAGGGGCAACCCTTGTAGCGGCGTATCTTTCCTATCGTTGCAAAAACAAATGGCTTGTTCCGTTGCCCCCTGTTTTGCTCAATGCGGTGGGCGTTGGGTTGGTAATATCAATTTCGGCAACAGATACCCAAAATTTCTGGCTTTTTTATGCATGGAATGCTCTGACTGTTGGAATATCTCAGGCGGTTGTTTGTTATGGTCTTGGACTTCCCTTTATCATATTGCTTCAAAAAACTCTTTTGTCTAAACGAGTCGGTTAACAAGAAAAATATTATGTAAAGGATTACCGCTTTATGTTGCGGCAACAGGTGAAATGAACAATAGAAAGATAACAAAAGCGATTATCCCCGCCGCCGGTCTCGGCACACGAATGCTCCCTATCTCTCGCGCGGTACCTAAGGAAATGCTGCCGATTGTTGATTATCCGGCGATTTACCATCTTGTGAAAGAAGCAGTGGACAGCGGAATAAGAGAGATTCTGATCATCACAGGACGGGAGAAGAATTCTATAGAGGATTTTTTCGATTATTCTCCCGAATATGACAAAAAGCTTCTTGCAAGCGGTAAGGATGATCAGGTAAAGGCTCTGCATGATATCTGCGATATGGCGAATGTCTATTTTATCCGGCAGAAGGATGCGAAGGGGCTTGGTCATGCTGTCGGCTGTGCGCGCGCTTTTGTAGGCGATGAGCCTTTTTTGGTGATGTACGGCGATGATGTTATTTTTTCAGATACCCCTGTTTGTAAGCAGTTGATTAAAACCTATGAAAAATACCGGCGGATGGTAGTAGGAGTTAAGCCGGTACCGATGGAGCTTGTTTCGCGCTACAGCTCTCTCAAGGCAGAGCTTATTGAGGGTAGTGAAAATGAGTATTATGTTGATGACATGATAGAGAAGCCCGGGCCCGGTCAGGAATTTACAAATCTGTCGATACTTGGACGGGTTTTGCTTGAGCCGGATATTTTTGATATTATTGACGCTCTTCCGCCGGGGGCAGGCGGAGAGATTCAGCTGACCGATGCCATGCGAGCTGTTGCGCGGGAGCGGGGCATTATTGCCCTTGAGTTTGAGGGTACCCGTTACGATCTGGGGTCAAAGCTTGGCTTTTTGATGGCTAATGTTGCAAAAGGGGTTGAACATACCGAGGTGGGAGAAGAATTTCGTGCCTTCCTTAAGGAATTTGCATCAACTCTGAAATAAAGCTGTTTTAGTCGCAGTTTTTTCAGCTTAGGACGCCTATATGACTATTATTGCGAGAGGATCTTATATGACAAGAGTTTCGAAAGAGAACTATTATCTGGATATTGCTCAGACCGTTTCGGAGCGCAGCACCTGTTTGCGCCGGCGCTTCGGCTCTATTATTGTCAATAATGATGTGATTGTTTCGACGGGCTACAACGGCGCGCCGAGAGGGCGCAAAAATTGCTGCGATCTCGGTCGGTGTATTCGAGATGAGCTGAATATCCCCCGGGGTGAGCGTTATGAGCTCTGCCGCTCGGTCCATGCGGAGGCAAATGCCATCATTGCCGCCCCAAGAGAGCAAATGCTCGGTTCAACCATGTATTTGTGCTGTACCGACCCTGTAACAGGGGCTATTGTCTCCGGTACAAGGAATTGCATGATGTGCAAGCGTTTGATCATAAATGCAGGGATAAAGACGGTTGTCGTTCGTGAGACGAAGGAGGAATACACCGTTTTAAGCGTCAGCGATTGGATTGAGGATGATGACAGTCTCAGCGGAGTTTTTGGATACTGACGAAATTTAAGCAAAAACGAGGATGTTTTCTAAATATGAAATTTTGGTTTCGGATTAGACATGCTATATTGATAGTAGTGTCAGGCATACTTTGTATGACGCTGTTCTCATGTTCGTCGCTGATATCCCTTTCATATGAAGACGGGGTGCTCATCGATAATAAAAATAATGTGAGCTATACCTATGCATCGATTTCCTTTGAGCCGGTTTCCATAGGTGAAAAATATGCCGAATATAAAAAAGCAAATTTGGTTCTCTACACCATCCCCGGTCTATCCCCCACTGAGTGGCTGACCGAAGATTATGACGGAATCGGGCTGGTCTTTTATTCTACCGATATCACCTTGCCAACCCTTGCCGAGTTTGAGCCGGTAAAGGTGTTGGTTAGTGTGACTGCCGACGTATCGATTCCTTTGGCTGAAATTACCGATGCCGAGGTTATATCAGCAATTGTCGACCGGCTTCAAAACGGGGAGAAGGCGATTATGCCCGCTACACATGAGTATAGCTATACGCTGAAATTTGTCTCGGAAAAATATCCGTCCATCTATTACACCGTGCGCTATTTGGATTGCGGAGATAACCGCCTTTATCTTTTTGATCAGGGGGAGAAGAAATCGGTATATGCCGATGGTTTGCTTGAGGATTATTTTCAGGACGATGCTCTTGAATAGCTCGGACAATTTCAGACAATCTTAATGAATAAAGGTTTTAAAAAGGTAGTCGACTATGAAAAAATGTGATGTTGTCGAAAAGGAGCTGCTGGATTCGTTGGACATCCCGGAGATGTCGACGGTCTGCTTTGTCTGTACGGGCAATACCTGTCGCTCCCCGATGGCTGCCGCCCTTTTCAACCATCTTGCAAAGGGTAAGCAAATGCGTGCTATCTCCGCCGGCATTTATGCGATACCCGGTTCTGCTATTGCAGACAATGCCGTAGAGGCTCTAAAAAGAGCGGGAGTAGTTGAGACGCCTGACAATCGATACACCGCACATGTCGCACAAAATATTACCGCTGAAATGATAAAGATCGCTGACCGAGTGATATGTATGACGGCTGACCATGCGCTTAATCTTATTGGCGTCTTTCCTCAATATGTTGGGAAAATATCCACCTTCCGCAAGGATCTTGCCGATCCGTACGGTGGAGATCTTGAGCTTTATCAGAAATGTCTGAGACAGATCAAGGAGGAAATACAAAGCGCCTTTCCTGCCCTGTACCGAGAGAACAAAGAGGACAGTATCGACGATGATTAGCATTGACAGTGCCGGCATCTCGGATATCCCCGATATTTGTGTTATAGAACAAGCTTGTTTTTCCCGCCCGTGGAGTGAAAAAAGTATCTGTGAGCTTCTTGGAAACGAAAATTCTCTGGTTATCGTTGCTCGAGGCGGTGCGGGATGTGTGGGCTATATCGGCGCACGTGTGATTGATGATGAATGCGAGATTATGAATATCGGTGTTTTACCGGCCTGGCGCAGGCAGGGTGTAGCATCGGCGCTTTTAGCCCGATTAATATCGGAAGCAACCCTCCGCCGTGCGCTTTTCCTTTCCCTTGAGGTTCGTGCTTCGAATAAAGAGGCTCTTGCGTTATATGGCAAGTTCGGCTTTAGGACAGCGGGACGGCGTAAAAACTATTACAGTGCTCCGGTTGAGGACGCGGTCATTCTAAGGGTGGAGATCCGCCCTGTATTATAATAGCAAAGGGGAATCCATGCTTATACTCGGAATTGAAAGCTCTTGTGACGAGACGTCGGCCGCTGTTGTGAGAATTGACGGCAAAGAGCGTGTTGTTTTATCTAATATTATTGCTTCTCAAATAGATACCCACAGGCTTTATGGTGGTGTTGTTCCTGAGATTGCGAGTCGCGCACATATCGAGGCGATATCGAGCATTACCGCCCGTGCCCTTGAGGAAGCGGAGTTGAACCTTTCGGACATTGAGCTTATCGGTGTAACGGCAGCTCCCGGACTGATCGGCGCCCTGCTGGTGGGGGTAAATTTTGCAAAATCTCTTGCCTATGCTAACAATATTCCTCTTGTGGGCATTAATCATATCAGAGCACATGTGGCGGCGGCCTATCTTGCTTATCCGGATTTGGAGCCGCCGGCGCTTGCTTTGGTGGTTTCGGGCGGACATAGCGCCATTTATGATATAAAAACACCGGTTGATTTTACTGAAATTGGCTCTACCAGAGATGATGCGGTGGGTGAAGCCTTTGATAAGGTGGGGCGCTTGCTTGGGCTGCCCTATCCGGCCGGCGCCGCATTTGACCGGCTTGCTAATGAAGGTGACGAGACGGCGGTATCCCTTCCGTCCCCTGCCATTGGTGGTCAAAATCTTGATTTTTCCTTTTCTGGTCTGAAAACAGCGGCCGTTAATTATTTGCATACCTGTGAGCAGAGGGGCATTGTTCCTGATCGGGGGGATTTGGCCGCCTCCTTTACAAAATCAGTGGTCGAGGCTTTTGCACAAAAGCTGGAAGGAGCCCTTCGACTGACCGGTCACAAAAGATTGATTGTAGCCGGAGGTGTGGCGGCAAATTCACATTTAAGGCGCAGGCTTTATACTCTCTGCGAGTTGATGCAGGTAAAACTCTATATTCCCCCCCTTTCATTGTGCGGGGACAACGCCGCTATGGTTGCGGCTCAGGCTTATTATGAATATTTGTCCGGGAAACGTGACGGTACCGATTTGAATGCCAGCGCTACCGTTTAATTCATTTTTATCTTAATATATTTCCCCACCGAGTTTTCCACAGGTTGGGGAAAAGTCGGTGGAGTAAATGCCGCTTACGCAACAAAAACCTTAAAAATCCTTATAAATGCTTGAATAATTGTGGATAACTCTGTTAGTATTGTTGAATAGTATTGCTAAGAACAAGAAAAACAAGCTGTGGATAATCGCAATTACGAAACAAGCATTATGGAAATAAATAGAATTCGTGCAAGGAGAGGTGTAGAAAAATGTCAAATAATTACGAAAAGAACATCAAAGAGGCTTCCGCAAAATTTGAAAAAATATTGAGGGAGCAGCTTGATAGAGTTGAGAGAATAAATGCAGCCAGTGAGCCGATTGATTTTTCTAAGTTGGATAAGGTTGTTATCGGTGTTTGCGGCGGAGACGGCATAGGACCGGTTATTACAAAAAGCGCCAGACACGCGATAGAGGTGTTGCTAGCCGACGAGATCAAGGCAGGCAAGGTTGAACTGAGAACTATTGATGGTCTCACTATTGAAAACAGGGCTGCTCATAATAAAGCGATTCCCGACGATGTTCTTGCAGAGCTTAAGGCCTGTCATGTTATTCTTAAGGGGCCGACAACCACGCCTCGCGCTGGCGATCCTTGGCCGAATATTGAGAGTGCCAATGTCGCCATGCGCAAGGAGCTTGATTTGTTTGCCAACGTGCGTCCGGTAAAGGTTCCGGATCAGGGAATTGACTGGACCTTCTTCAGAGAGAATACCGAGGGCAGTTATGCTGTCGGTAGTCAGGGAATACATGTCACCGACGACCTTGCTGTCGATTTCTGCATTACCACAACGGAGGGAACCTCCCGTATTGCCCGATTAGCTTACGAATATGCCCGCAAGAATAAGAAGGATCGTGTTTCGATTGTCACAAAAGCCAATGTTATCAAAACAACTGACGGCAAATTCTTGCGTATCTGCGAGGAAATTGGTAAAGAGTATCCTGAAATTCAGACTGATGAATGGTATATTGATATCATGACTGCAAAATTGGTGGATGAGAAACGCCGCCGTGATTTTAAGGTATTCATTCTCCCGAACCTATACGGGGATATTATTACCGATGAGGCGGCAGAATTTCAGGGCGGCGTCGGCACAGCCGGTTCGGCCAATATAGGCAAGCGTTATGCCATGTTTGAGGCTATTCACGGCTCTGCTCCCCGTATGGTGAGGGAGGGGCGGGATATCTATGCCGATCCTTGCTCAATGTTGCGGGCGGCAGTTCTTCTCCTCTCTCATATTGGACGTCAGGAGGCTGCGGCAAAGCTGGAGGCGGCTCTTGACCATTGTATGTTTGTCGAAAGGAAGTATACGATTACCGGGCGGGATACAGGTGCTACCTGCGAGCGCTTTACAGAATATGTCATTGATACGATGATGGCTCAAAATTAAAAAAAGATTGTTTATGATAAATATTTAGGAGATATTCTCCGTGAAAGGCAGTGATTTGTATGAGGAAAAAAGGAAAATCTCGGGAGAAGCAGGCAAATGTTGAGGCGTCTCTGAGGGTATCCCCGGCGGTTATTAATAGATTGCCGCGATATTTCAGATATTTACGTGAGCTTATCAGAATCGGACGTTTGCGTATCAGCTCAAGTGAGCTGTCTGAGCTAATGAATGTCACTGCCTCACAAATTCGTCAGGATTTAAATTGCTTTGGCGGATTTGGACAGCAGGGATATGGATATAATGTTAAATATTTATATGGCAAGATCAGCGAAATTCTCGGTGTTACGCAGAATTATAAGGCTATAATTGTCGGAACAGGAAATCTCGGACGTGCGCTGGCTACCAATGCTATGTTTGAGAATAGGGGAGTAACATTGACCGCTCTTTTCGATATTGATCCGACTATTGTAGGCAAGCGGATCGGTAAATTTGAGGTTGAGCATATCGACAAGCTTGATGAATATTGTACGCAGAATCAGGTTGATATTGCTGTGATAACCGTTCCTCGGGATTCTGCCAAGGAAACAGCCGAACAATTGGCACGGCTTGGGGTAAAGGGTTTGTGGAATTTTACTAATATAGAATTTGATTTGTCGGGCACAAGAACCAAGGTGCAGAATGTTCATCTCGGCGACTCTTTAATGACGCTTTGTTATAACATTTGCGCCGAGGATAACAGGATTGCCGCCGAACAGCGAATGCAGAGTGCCGACAATCAATCGGAGCAGTATGAAGATTAACTTTCTTTACGGGAAACGGGTTTTTGTTTTGCCGGCAACCGGAATGCTTGAAAAGATCAAAGAGGCCTCTGCCGACGATCTTCGTGTCCTTATTGCCCTTTCTGCCCTTGATAATTCTTCAGGGGAATTTAATCTTGCAGAGATGGCGGAGTTTATTGGCTGCTCCGCTTCGGTCATAGAGGCCTCTCTGCACTTTTGGCGGGGGGCGGGAATTATCGAATTTGACGCTCCTTTGCAAAAGGAGGCTACGGAGGCTGCGGCAAGGAAAACCGATGCAGACGATGAAAGGAAAGCAGGTTCCACAACCCTGATTCGCCCGGAGAATCGTATGCCCGATTATACGTCTGAGCAGATTGTCGAGCTTCTTGACAGCAATGAGGAGCTATCTGCTTTAATAGATGAATGCAACCGGGTTTTCGGCAAAATTCTAAATACGGCGGAGATTACCACGATTCTTGGCTTACGGGATTATCTCAACCTTGAAAGTGCCTATATACTGATTTTGGTTGCCCATTGTGTTAAATTGGGCAAAAAATCGGTTAAGTATGTTGAGAAAATGGCATTCACCCTATGCGAAAATGAAATAGATACCCCGGCCGCGCTTGAGGAATATTTAAAGAAGGTTGAGAGTGCGAACGCTGTGGAAGGAAAGCTGCGCAAGCTGTTTGGGATGAAATCCCGTGCCTTGACTCAAAAGGAAAAGACGAGCTTTCTCAGGTGGTGCGGAGAGTGGGGCTATGATTTGCCGATTATTGAGCGTGCTTATGAAATTACTATAAATAGCATTAATGAGCCGTCGGTACCCTATACCAACAAGATTCTTGAGACATGGTATAAAGCCGGTTATAAAACCCTTGAGGATGTTGAGGCAGCCCTTACCGAAAGCAATGCTAAAAAATCTGCCGAAGCACAAAAAAGCGGCAGCTTTGACACTGACGACTTTTTTGAGCTGGCCTTGCGACGCAGCTATTCGGACAAATAGTTCCTTTACATAGTTCGGAAAAAACAAATATAAGGAGCATCGCGCAGTGGGATATAACAAAGATAATTATCGTCGTATACGCGATGAATATGTTAATAAGGCTGCCCTTGCCCGTTCAAGGGCGGAGGAAAGAAAAAATGAGCTGCATATACGGTTTCCTGAGCTTCGTGAGATCGATGATGCCCTTGCTCAAACGGGGATCCGCATTATGAAAGCGGCGGTCGAGGGAAAGAAAGGGCTGGAGGACCGTATTGCCGCTCTTCGCCGAGAGGTCGAGGCTTTGCGTGGGGCACGCGATGATTTTTTGAGGATGCAGGGCTATCCTGAGGATTATACCGATATCCAATATGAATGTAAAAAATGTTGTGATACCGGATTTTTGGAAAAGGGTATGTGTACCTGCATGAAAAGGGCGCTAATCCTTGCCGGTTACGAAAGCTCCGGAATTTCGACACTGATGCAGAAACAATCCTTTGAAAATTTTAATCTTGATTATTATAGCAAAAATGATAAATATCATGCCAACATGAAGTTTATCCTGAAGACGGTGCGTCAATATGCAAAAGACTTTACAACCGATAAAGCCCGTAATATGCTTTTTTTGGGACCCACCGGGCTTGGGAAAACCCATCTTTCCACTTCACTTGCCAAGGTGATTATTGACCGGGGATATGATGTTGTGTATGAAAGCGCACAAAATATTTTCTCCGACTTTGAGTATGATCGTTTTAAGAGCGGGTATTCAGAGGATCGTTCAGGCGGGCGTGCAAGCAAATATCTGGAGTGCGACCTCTTGATAATTGACGATCTAGGCACTGAGCTTTCTAATCAGTTTACTATTTCCTGCCTATATAATATTATCAATACTCGTATTAATCGTGAGCAATCCACGATTATTAGCTCCAATATGACCCAAAATGATCTGCGAGAGCGGTATGCAGATCGCATAACCAGCCGGTTGTTAGGGGAATTTAAGGTTTTATTCTTTATGGGTGAGGATATTCGTGCGCAAAAATTACGATGAATCACTAAAAAGCAATGGCAACGCAAAGAATCGCCCTGATAGAGTTTGTCTATCAGGGCGATTCTTTGAAGATAAAATTTCTATTGCCGCTCAGGCTGTTCTATGTGGGTAAAAGATACCATTTGCAAAAGGTTGTGGAGCTATTATTCTTCTATCGATATGACAGAAACAGGGCAGCTGTCCCGAGCCTCTTTGGCTGCCTCTTCGGTTGTTTCATCAATTTCGGAAATAACCGTTGCGAGACCTTCGTCGTCCATTTCGAATACCTCAGGGCAAAGATCGGCGCAAAGACCACATCCTATACAACCGGAACGATCAATTGTAGCTTTCATGTTCATACTCCTTATAAAATAAAATTTATGATAATGATATTATAGAGCTTTTATCGCCTTATTTCAAGTATTTAACAGCAATAAGTCAGATTATTTCTCATATAACTTGTGTTTGTTTGTTATAAAATATTCTTTTTTTTGCAAATCAATTAAAAAGTACTTGACTTAATATAAAAAGTATGATATCATTTTTAGTGTTATCCTAAGACAGCAGGTTACGGTAAAAGCGAAGGCTTCCCTGCCGAGGAGAGATTTTAATATTCATGAGCAATATTTTGTGTATATTAATCCTTCTATCGGCATGCTTTCGCGACCGAAAGAAGGATTATTTTTTGTTATGGAGGTGAAAATATGCCAAGTCAGAAGATTCTTGAAAAGAAGCAGGCGGCAGTAAGTGAGCTTTCCGAGAAGCTTCGTTCTGCGGTATCGGGAGTGCTTGTAAAATATGAAGGCATAACCGTCGAGGACGATACAAAAATGCGTGCGGCTCTTCGTAAAGCCGGCGTTGAATATGCCGTTGTTAAAAACACTCTGACAAAAAGGGCTTGTGATGAGGTTGGTCTTAGCGAGATGAGCCAGTATCTTAAAGGGATGACAGCTCTTGCTATAAGCAAAGACGACCCTGTTGCACCGGCCAAGATTTTGAAGGAGTATAGTGAGAAGGTTCCGACCTTTGAGATTAAATCGGGATTTTTGGATGGTGCTGTTATTGATGTAACATCGGTCATGAACCTTGCTTCTATCCCGTCTAAGGAGACCCTCATTGCGAAGATGATGGGCAGCCTTCAGTCTTCTTTGTATGGTTTGTGCTATGTTCTTCAGGCAAAGATAGACAAGGAGTCTGCTGCCGAAGAAGCTACGGCAGAAGCATAATTTTAAGCTGGATACTAAAAAATACACAAATATTTCAGGAGGTAATTTAAAATGTCTGCAGAAAAAATCACACAAATTTTAGATCAGATAAAGACCCTTACTATTATCGAACTTGCCGATCTTGTAAAAGCTCTTGAGGAGGAGTTTGGCGTTTCGGCTGCCCCCGTTGCTGTTGCTTCGGCCGCTGCCGCTGCCGGCCCTGCTGAGGAGGAGAAGACCGAGTTTGATGTAATTCTTAAAAGCTTTGGCGCAAAGAAGCTTGATGTTATCAAGATTGTCCGCGAGATTACCGGTCTCGGACTTAAGGACGCAAAGGATCTGGTTGAGGGCGCTCCGAAGCCTGTTAAAGAGGGCGTCAGCAAGGATGAAGCCGAAGAAATTAAGACCAAGCTTACAGCCGCCGGTGCTGAAGTTGAAGTTAAATAATTTTAACCACATAAAAAACAGAGGAGATGTTCGAATCTCCTCTGTTTTTTTGTCTCGATATAAGTATTTGAATATGTCCATCCGGGAAAATCTCAGTCGGTTTCGTTATTGTCAAGCTGAGATTTGTTTTTGGGAGGGCGCTTGTTTTTGATATAACTGTCAATGGCACGAGCCGCTTTTTTGCCGGCGCCCATGGCTAGGATAACTGTAGCGGCTCCGGTAACGGCATCGCCGCCGGCGAATACGCCTTCACGAGAGGTGGTTACACCGTCATCGGCGGTGATAAGGCAACCGCTGCGGCTGATCTTAAGATCAGGGGTTGTCATATGTATTAAAGGATTCGGGCTGGAGCCTATGGCCATAATTACGGTGTCTACTTCTATCTCAAATTTTGAATCAGGTTTTGCCAAAGGGCGGTATCTTCCGCTTGCATCCGGTTCGCCGAGAATCATTGCCACACAAACAAGTGCCTCAACCGCCCCGTCTGCATTTGCTTTAATTTCAATGGGGTTTGACAACAATTTAAAGATAATTCCTTCCTCTTTTGCATGATGGATTTCTTCAAGGCGGGCAGGCATCTCTGACTCGCTACGGCGATAGACAATATAAACTTCCTCGGCTCCAAGGCGCTTTGCGCAACGGGCGGCATCCATAGCAACGTTTCCGCCGCCGATGACAGCAACTCTTTTGCTTGTGCGTATCGGGGTAAGGTAGTCGTCACAATAAGCCTTCATGAGGTTGATTCTTGTTAAAAACTCGTTGGCCGAATAAACGCCGATGCTGTTTTCGCCGGGAATACCGATAAAAGTCGGGAGACCGGCGCCGCTGCCGATAAATATCGCTTCAAACCCTGCTTCAAAGAGCTCGTCAACAGATTTGGTTCGACCTATGACCGTATTTGTTTTAAAGGTAACGCCGAGTTGCTTTAATGCATCCACTTCACGCTCGAGAACCCTCTTTGGCAGTCGGAATTCGGGTATTCCATAGGCCAGTACCCCGCCGGCAGTATGCAGAGCTTCAAAAATTGTTACATCATAACCCATTTTTGCAAGATCGCCGGCGCAGCTAAGACCGGCAGTACCGGAGCCGATTACCGCTATCTTGATGTTTGTCGGCGCTGAGACCGGCTTTTTTTCCTGATACTCTTTTTGGGCGGCATAGTCGGCGCAAAATCTCTCAAGACGACCTATACCCACACTCTCACCTTTAATTCCGCGAACACATTTTGCTTCGCACTGGATCTCTTGCGGGCAAACACGACCGCATACCGCCGGAAGAGCATTGGTTTCTTTTATGGTTTCGTATGCGCCTATATAATCCCGGGCGATAATCTTTTGTATAAAATCGGGAATCTGCACCTCAACCGGACAGCCCTTAACACAGGGGCGGTGTTTGCAATTCAGGCAACGCAGCGCCTCGTTTATCGCCTCCTCTTCGGTATATCCAAGGGCGACCTCGTTCCAGTTTTTGTTTCGGATGTCAGGTTTTTGTTCGGATATCGGAGTTTTGTTTTTTTGCATATTTGCCATATGTCATTACTATGATAAAATCATCTTTTGACTAAATGATTATATCCCCCTCTTAGAAATGGATTTTTGAGGTAGCTATATAAGATGGTGTTATTCAGATGAGGTCTGCTTTTTCATCAGGTTACAGGAATGCTGTTCGATTTTTATTCGTTCTTCGTTAAGATAGGTTCTGTTTCGGCGAATTAATTCATCAAAATCAACCTTATGCCCGTCAAAGTCGGGACCGTGTATGCAGGCGAATTTTGTCTCTCCCCCGACCGTTACTCTGCAGCCGCCGCACATTCCGGTTCCGTCAATCATTATCGGATTTAGGCTTACTGTTGTTTTTATGCCGTATTCAAGGGTTAGCTTGCTGACAAACTTCATCATGATAGGAGGACCGATTGCAATGACTAAGTCATATTTTGTGCCGGATTCGATCAGGTTTTTCAGCCCATCGGTCACAAGACCCTTGTTTCCGTTCGACCCGTCATCGGTCAGAATGATAAGATTGCTGCAGCAGCTTCGCATCTCCTTTTCAAGAATTATTAAATCTTTTGAGCGAAAACCGGCAATTATATCGACATAAGTGCCCCTCTCGTGCAGATATTTTGCTTGAGGATAGGCAATGGCACAGCCGAGCCCTCCGCCAACAACAGCGACACGGTTATAACCGTCAAGGTGCGATGCCGTTCCGAGGGGACCGACAAAATCTTTTAGGTAATCCCCCGCTTTCAGCTGGCCAAGGGCAGTAGTCGATGCGCCCACCTTCTGGACGATTATCGAAACACTTCCTTCGTCGGCGTTATATTCTGCTATGGTTAGAGGAATACGCTCCCCTTTATCGTCAATGCGAAGGATGATGAATTGTCCGGGACGCGCCTTTTTGGCGACAGCCGGAGCGAGGATTTTAAAATAATCAACTGATGCGTTAAGGCTTTTCTTCTCCAATATTTGAAACATATGTTGCCTTTCCGAAAAACAGATTAACTGTTTTCACGATAAAAATTGATCAGGCAGCCCATTAGAATAATTTTGCGCTCATCATCGGTCAGAGTGTCAAGTTTGACTGTAAAGGGACGGATCTCACCGTCAGGGGTAATCACATAGGCGGAGATTACTCTAATATTGTTCTCGATAGCATTTCGGATGCCGGGAAGGAATACATAATCTCCGACCGAGAAGGGAATCTCCTCCGCGTCGATCAGCAGCGGCAGCATACCCCAGTTTATAAGGTTGCTGCGATAGCGCTTTGTTGCATATTCGTTGGCAATATTGGCAACACCGCCAAGAACTCTTTGGCAGGACGCTGCCTGTTCGCGGGCAGACCCGTCTCCCGGCTTTATGGCGAAAACAAAGCTGCCTATACCGATATTTGCAGGTTTTGAGGCCTTTGATACTTTCGCGATTGCAGAATAGATAGGCGCAAGCTCCGGATTATCGATGCCACGGCGGCGATTGTCTTCTAAGAGTTGGGCTGCCTTTGCTCTGGATACATAGCCCGGATCCTTACGGGAAAGGGTAAATTCCGCCAGCTTGAGTGGGTTGGAGCGGTAAGATGAAGTCTCACCGGAGGGGATAAGCTCGTCGGTGGTGGTGACAGGGTCGGTAATAACCGAAGCGGCCTGCATTAAAAGATCGTCGGTCAGAGCATACATTTGCGGCCAGTCTGTAATATTGGGACCGAATTTAAGCGACTTTGTGTTGTCTGCCTTCCCGTATCCGAAGTAGACTCTGCTCTTGTATGCCGAATCATCAAATTTATAATCATATTGGGTATATTCCACATCAAAATCGGTAGCGGGAGTCAGAATACCTCCGTTTTTAGCGGTTGCGGCAATCGATCGGGCATCCATGAGTGCTACCGAAGCGATTTGTCCTGCTGCCGGCTTTGACCCTTCACGGTTCGGGAAGTTTCTGGTGGTATGGCGTAGGCTGAGGGCACCGTTTGCCGGAACATCGCCTGCCCCAAAGCAGGGACCGCAGAAGGCGGTTCGTATGGTCACACCGGCCTGCATAAGAGTGGAGAAAACACCGTTTCTCGTAAGCTCCATCATTACAGGCTGGCTGGCCGGATACGCCGAGACCGAGAATTCTCCGTTTCCGATGGTACTGCCTTTGAGTATGTCGGCGGCGGCGCAGAGGTTGTCAAATATGCCGCCTGCACAGCCGGCAATAACGCCCTGCTGAGCAAGGATTCCCCGCTCGGTCAGTTTGTCGGTTAGAGTATATTCTATGCCGGGAAGATCCAGTATTTCTGTGGCATCCTTCTCTATCTTACGCAGGATATCGGCGGCATTTGCATTTAGATCCTTGATTGTGTAGGTGTTGCTTGGGTGGAAGGGCATGGCGATCATGCATTCGATTTTGTCAAGATCCACTTCGATCGCCTTGTCGTAGTAGGCAAGATTCCCCGGAGCAAGAGGGCTGTAGGCGTCCGGGCGGAGGTGCTTGTCAAAATATTCTTCTGTCTTGTCGTCGGTTACCCAGATTGAGGAGAGACAGGTTGTCTCGGTTGTCATAACATCGATACCGTTGCGGTAGTCCATCGGCAGGCTGGCAATGCCTTCGCCGACAAATTCTAATACACAGTTTTTCACAAATCCCGACTCAAAAACAGCACCGATAATGGCAAGGGCAACGTCCTGAGGACCGACACCCGGGCGAGGAGCGCCTTTAAGATGGACAGCCACAATTTTAGGATATTCAATATCATAGGTTTTGGAAAGAAGTTGTTTTACAAGCTCAGGACCGCCCTCTCCGATAGCCATGGTACCGAGGGCGCCGTACCGAGTGTGACTGTCCGAGCCGAGGATCATTCGGCCGCATCCGCTTTGCATCTCCCGCATAAAGGAGTGGATAACCGCCTGATGAGCGGGAACATAGATGCCTCCGTATTTCTGAGCGGCGGTAAGACCAAACACATGGTCGTCTTCGTTAATAGTTCCGCCAACGGCGCAAAGGCTGTTGTGACAGTTGGTTAAAACATAGGGGATGGGAAATTCGGTAAGACCGCTGGCACGTGCCGTTTGGATAATGCCGACATAGGTAATGTCATGGGAGGCAAGGGAGTCAAAGCGGATCTTAAGGCTGGTCATGTTGTCCGATGTATTGTGGCGCTTAAGTATGTCGTAAGAAATGGTTCTCTCTTTTGCCGTTGTAATGGTCTGCTCGTCAAATCCTGCTTTTTGAAGCTTTTCGGTCACGTCGTGGGTGTTTGGAACCAGCTTGTTGCCGGTTACAAGAAATACACCGTTATCTATCAAAGTAATCATCTGTTAATCCTCCTTGTTGGTCACGATGAAAACAGAGCGAGACAGAAAAGCTGGCGGCAGCTTGCTTTTATGCAAAGGTTGTCTGTTTTCCTAGTGAATCAATAGTACAATTATTTATTTAAGTATATTATACAACAAACTGATGTATTTATCAATAATTATGAAAACAAAAAATCCGACGCATTTCAATTGACGTCGGATTTTTTATTATAATTTAAGCAATAAAGTCCATACAGGTACGGCTGCTGACATTAGCACGTACAAATGTAGCGACCTTAATGTGTTCGGGATGGGATTGATATATGGCAAGTGCTTCTTCGCTTTCAAAGGTGCTGTCTAGCATCAGGTCCGCATTGCTTTGAGGCAGTGGGTTGGTATGAACGGTGATCGACAGAATGCCGGGGATTTTATCAATCAGGGACTCAAGTCCTGCTTTTATCTCGTCTTTAACAGCGGGAATCTTCTCAGGCGGAATGTCATCCCTGAGCTTCCACAAGATAATGTGCTTTACCATTCTCTACATCTCCTATACATTCATGATGACCGGCAAAATCATCGGCTTACGCTTGGTCTTGTTGTAAAGGTATTTTGTAAGATCGTCTTTGACCTTGGTTTTTAGCTGCATCCAGTCGGTGACGTTGTTTTTAAGGCAGCTTTCAATAGCGTTGTAGGATAGTGTTCTAACCTTTTCCATCAGCGCTTCCGACTCACGAACATAGACAAATCCTCGGGAAACAATATCAGGCCCGGATAGAATCATGCGCTCATCCATGTCAACCGAGGCAACAATAACGATCAATCCGTCTTGAGCCAGATGACGGCGGTCACGCAGGACAATGTTTCCGACGTCGCCAATGCCGTATCCATCGACTAAAATCTTGCCGGAAGGTACACTTCCGTTAAAGCGTGCGCCCTTTTTGTCGATCTCAAGGATTTTTCCGAGGTCGGTGACAAAGATATTGCTCTCGTCCATGCCCATATACATGGCAAGTTCCTTATGCTTGTAGAGATGGCGATATTCGCCGTGTATCGGCATGAAGTATTTTGGACGTATAAGTGCATGCATGAGCTTGATTTCTTCCTGACAGGCGTGTCCCGACACGTGGGCATCGGCGATCTGGTCATGAATAACGGTGACACCGTTTTTGATCAATGCATTGATGATTCTGCTGACAAGCTTTTCGTTGCCCGGGATGGGATGGGCGCTGATAACGACAACGTCGCGGCCATTAAGCACAACTTTGTCATGATCGGAAAAGGCCATGCGATAGAGACCGGACATAGGCTCTCCCTGACTGCCTGTTGTGACAAGGGTTAATTGATCGGGTTTGTATTTCTTTGCCTCGTTGATATCAATGAGGGTGCCCTCGGGCACTGTCATATAACCGAGACTGATAGCTGCCCCAACTATATTAAGCATGCTGCGACCGGTGACCGCCACTTTTCTGCCGTATTTTACACTGGTGTTGATAATCTGCTGAACACGGTGTACGTTTGATGAGAAGGTTGCGATAATAATGCGTTTGTCCTCGTGCTGATTGAAGATGGTGTCAAGAGACTGTCCCACCTTGCGCTCCGAGGGGGTAAAGCCGGGTCGTTCGGCATTAGTAGATTCGCACATTAATAAAAGCACACCCGAGTTGCCAATCTCGCCCAGTCTTGTGATGTCCATCATTTTGCCGTCAATGGGGGTGATATCAAGCTTAAAGTCACCGCTGTGAACAATTGTGCCAATCGGTGTTTTGACGGCAATGCAGCAGGCGTCGGCAATCGAGTGGTTAACGCGTATAAATTCGGCGCTGAATGCACCAAGCTTAATAATTGATCCGGGTTGTACACAGTTTAAGGTGGGGGTGTTTGGAAGCTGGTGTTCCGAGAGCTTCCTTTCAATGATTCCGAGTGTGAGCTTTGTCCCGTAAATAGGTGGGTTGATCAAACGAAGCACATAGGGCAGGGCGCCGATATGGTCTTCGTGAGCGTGGGTGATGAGAATAGCGCGAATTTTGTCTTGATTTTTTTCAAGATAAGTGATATCAGGAATGACAAGGTCAATGCCTAGCATATCTTCGTCCGGAAAAGCAATGCCGCAATCGATTACAATGATGTCATTTTCGTATTCGATAACGGCAAGATTCTTACCGATCTCATTAACACCACCGAGCATCATTACTTTTAGTTTTGAAATTTTTCCTCTAGCCATAGAAACTCCTTCATAAATTTAATGGAAATATAAATGTGTTATGTATTTTGCCCGGGGGATCTCTGGCATAGATCCAGGCTAACATTTAATTTAACAAGAACTCATTGTGCATATCAAAGTTTGAGATAGCACACAGAAATCTTGTAATCCTCAGTAAAATGAAATATTAAAAATGAATGCATAAAAACAAAGCTTGTTTGTAAAACAAGCAAAATAAGTCGGTCCCACTTCGAGGCAGACGGGCGCTCTTTCTGCAAAGAATTGGGAAATCCTATTTATTTTTGCGAATATTAGTAACGTTCAAAATACTTATATCCATTATACATAAAATTTGCAATTTTTGCAACCGAAATCATAAAAATTAAAAAATAAGCAACAAAATACTGACAATAAGGCATGAGAATACACAGCCGGCAAGGAACCAGCCGAAGCAGGTGTTTTTATTTTTCGTGCTTTCTTTTGGCGGAGCTTGGGTGTTGTGTTGTCCAAGACTTATGGTGTTAGCCTCAACAATTCTGCGTGCCTCGCTAACCATATCCGATTCGGAGAGATCCTGACGTGCCTCGGCATCTGCCTTTAATACAAAATATGCCTCTTCAAAGATATTGCTTCCGGTGTTGCGAAGCAGAATTATTTTCCTCTGGCATCCTTTAAGCATTTCTGTATACCACCTACACGATTATTATATTTATATTTATATTATGAAAAGATATGCTATATAATGCTCAGCCGATGGTTTTGCATGAAGGTCGGCTGATAATATTATTAACATCTTTTACTAAAATATACAGAATTTATCCTCTGCCTTTAGAAAATTTACGGATATTTTTAGCTGCTTTATTAGGGGGAATCTGGAATGACCGGAGGATAAATGAATAAATTTTTGTCAAACTGCCTATTCTAAAGATTGAATTAAAAGCAAGTATAAGGATTGTCAGAACTTTATTAAAATAACTCTCAATAGAAAGGCGAATTTTATGACAGATAGATTGAATCCTTTCGGGGATATCTATGCGGTGGTTATGGCAGGGGGGGAGGGCGTTCGTCTGCGCCCCATCACATACAGCATTCCAAAGCCTCTTGCGCCAATTGCGGGAGAGCCTGTTTTGAGTCATATGCTGCGGTTGCTCAGGCGAGGCGGCATAAAGGCGGCCGCCTTGACCTTGTTATATAAGGGGGAGCAGATCGCCGGGCTATATGGCGACAATTTCGAGGGGCTTTCTATCCGATCGGTTTTTGAAAAAAAGCCCCTCGGAACGGCGGGAAGCGTTAAGGGAACAGCTGATTTTCTCAGATCGTCCGATGATGACGTCTTTTTTGTTGTCAGCGGAGATGCGGTGTGTGATATCGATCTGCGGGATGTGCTGAGATTTCACCGTGCCCGCGGCGCTGAGGCGACCCTTGTGCTTAAAAAGGTTTCAAATCCTCTTGAATATGGGATTGTAATTGGGGATATTGAAGGCGAAGGAGGAAAAATCGAGGGCTTTATAGAAAAACCTCCTTATTCTCTTGCTTATTCCGACCTTGTCAATACCGGAATTTATCTTCTGTCAAAATCTGTGCTTGACAGTATTCCCGACGGTATCTCTTATGATTTTGCGCGGGATCTTTTCCCGAAAATGCTTCGTGAGAAGCGTGAATTATACGGATATGTTTTCGAGGGATATTGGTGTGATATCGGCAGTCCTGAGGCTTACCGCCGCTGTTGTATCGATGCGGCGGACCGAAAGATCGGGGGTATTCACAGCAAATTTTCCTTTGATCGTTCGGTTGTGGGAGCCGGATGCAAAATCGGAGAGGGGACGCAGCTTGTCCGTTCGGTGTTGCAGGAAAATGTTGTTGTAGGTAAGGATTGCATAATCGAGGAGGCTGTCCTTTGCAGCGGCACACAGGTTGGCGATGGTGCGGTTTTGCGCCGGGGATGTGTTATCGGTCCCGGATGCAAGATCGGCAGCGGCGCTCACATTGATTCGGGTGTACGGATAGAAGGTAATGTGGAGATAAGACCCGGCAGGAGGGTGAGGGGTACAGGCGGGGCTAGCTATGACAGTCTTATTTATGAAGAGGAGATTCGGATACCCGATACTGCATTTGCGCTGAAGGTTGGAGGTGCTGTGGCGCGGGCGGTAAAGGGTGGCCCGGTTGGCTTTGCTCATGACGGCAGTGAGGAGGCAGGAAGGATGTATAAATCATTGCTGAAGGGGGCAAGCAGAGAGGGAACCGATGTTTTTGCTCTGGGCAGGACCCACAGGCAGCTGGCGGCTTTCGGCGGGCGAAGATTTAAACTGGAGACGGTCGGATACCTTAGCTTGAAGGGAGGGACGGTCACCCTTGCCTTTTTTGACAAAAACGGGCAGATACAGCCCCACAGCTTTAAACGAACCTTTGCAAAGGAGCTGTCGGTGTCCACGCAAGAAATAGATAGGGACGGGGCATCTGTTAACGATGTCTCAGAATCCCTGATCTATGCTTATCTTGAGGGACTTATTGAACAGGGCGGCGGGCGAAAGGGACTTGTCGGGGTCAGATTGCGGGTGGAGGGGGGATTTGATCGTCTTTTTGAGCGGGCCGCAGAAGGATGCGGCGCCATTCTCTCCGCCGAGGCTAAAGAAGATGGTTTTGAGCTGTTTTTTGATGATCTCGGGCAGATAGCGCGTATTGTGCAGCGGGTAAGGGGGAATAGCTTCTCGGTTGATCGGGCACATGCCCGTGGCATTCTCACGGCTTATTTGGTAGATGATAATACCGAGGTTTCACTCTCATGCACCGAACCGATGATTTATGATACAATTTTGAAAAGCAAGGGCTGTACCGTTGTACGTTATTCAACCGTACCGGCCGACAAGGGGGAGGATGCGGTTCGGGAGAGGGGATCATCCATTCGGTGGCTGAATGATGATTTTTTTGCGGCAATGGCGCTTGTCCGCCTTGCGGTGGAAAGGAATTCCGATCTTCGGCAGCTTTCTGCCGTTGTGCCCTCCTTTGGGATACTGGAATTTGAGTTAGACCGTAAAATAAGCGATCCCACCGACTTTGTCAGGCATTTCAGCATTATATCAAAAAGGCAGCATAAAAGTGACCGGCGGGAGGGTCCGGTAGGCGGCGACGGTGTTTTGCTTGCATACAATGGAGGGTTTACCCGTATTCTTGTCCCGTCCGGCAATCGGATACGGGTAATCTGTGATGGTGTAAGCGTCGAGGCTGCTGAGGAGCTTGCCGGTTTTACTAAAAGCGACATAGAAAATTATCTGAAGAACGCAAAAACCAAAGAATAAAACAAAGAGGGACGCAACTCAAAATTGCGTTCCTCTTTGTTTTTAATTTAACTTTACAAAAAGCGGAGCGATTTATTCAAGGTTAATCGGGGATTTTTATGAAAATCAAGCAAAAAACAGTCGGCAGATTAAACAGGAGAAGAAAATACAGAAAATCATCGTAAGGAAGGCGGCGGGGAGAGCATGGCGGGTTCTTTTTACATTTACAGATGAAAAATAGACTGCAATCACATAAATCATCGTTTCGGAGGAGCCCATGATCACAGATGCGCAAAGGCCGGTAAAGCTGTCCGGTCCGTATTTGTCAAAAAGATCAGCTAGGATTGCGGTAGAGCCGCTGCCCGATACGGGGCGGGTGATAATGAGTGGCAACAGCTCCATCGGAACACCGATGGCCTCTCCCAAAGGGGCAAGCAGACCGGCGACATAATCCACGGCTCCGCTGGCGCTGAGCATGCTTACCGCAACCATTAGTGCGACAAGGGTTGGAAGAAGATTTACCCCTGTTCTAAGCCCGTCCTTGGCACCCTCGAGAAATTCATCAAAATAAGCATGCTTTGAGAAGAGCAGCATTAGTGATATGAGAAGGATAACAGAAGGGATTGCGAGTGATGATAATACTTCCATATTCCCTCCTTTGGTGTCTATTGGGTGATGCCTTTGACCCCTGTTTTTCCTGTCGGACGATTAGTCAGGGCGTCATTTGTTGAATGCTTTATCTTTGATTTTCGTCGGATGGAAAGAGATCTTGCCAGTGTAACAGCGAGGAGGGTGCAGGCCGCCGAACAAATCCATACAGGCACAAGAATAATGGCCGGCTCCGAAGAATCGGCCGATCGCCGCAAGGCAAGAAGGGTGGTCGGCAGCAGATTAATAGAGGCGGTGTTCAGCACAGCAAGGGTGATCATATCGTCGGTTGCTCTCCCGGGCTCGGGATTGTCGCGCTCAAGTGCCTCCATGGCCTTTATAGCAAAGGGGGTGGCTGCATTGCCGATGCCAAGAATGTTAGCGCTGATATTGGCGGATATTTCATCCAGACCATTACCCGTTCGATATGCGGTAGGAAAGAGTATTTTTAGGAGGGGGGCTATCAATTTTGAGAGCTTTGTTATAAAATTTGCCGCTTTTAAAACACGCATGACCCCACACCAAAGGCACATAATCCCTAATAAGGAGAGGGTGAGGGTAACGGCTCTTGCTGCGCCGTCAATAACTGCGTTTCCTAATGCCTGCATATTTCCGCTGAGGAGGGCTGCAATAAAGGATGTTATACATAGGATAGAAAAAGTTTTACCAAGCATTTTAATAACACTGCACGAAGGCATCCTTCTTAAAAAATAATCGAATATTGTAATGTTCAATATTGACAATAAAAATATAATATGGTAGCATATTATAGAAACAAAGATTAGTTTTTAATAATTTGTATGGAGGAAGCCAGATGAAATCTACCGGAATGGTACGCAAAATTGACGAGCTAGGAAGAATAGTTTTGCCAATTGAGATTAGAAATCACATGGATATAAAGAGCCGGGATTCTATTGAGATCTTTGTAGATGGCGACAAGATTATTTTGTCGAAATATCAACCCGCCTGCCTCTTTTGCGGAAACGCAGGAAATGTGATTTATTTCAAGGGCAAGCTAATCTGCTCGGAGTGTCTTGAGAAGATTAAAGAGCAATTCTGATTTTGTTCTTTGTCGACTCAGGTGTCTTACATAACATTTTGATAGTATCCTCATGTATATCGAACGGCTGCTTTATGTCAGCCGTTCGTTTTTTATGAATTCTTCAGAATGACAAGATCAGCCTTTTTGGCAATAATCTGACAGGCGGCGAACCCTTCGTTAAACTTATCTAAAATCTGGAACCAGAGCGCCGCCTCAAGGGAAGGCGGAGCAGCGGCTGTAAGGTTTGCAGACGCTTGTTCACAGACTTTTCCAGCTTCGGAGGACAGACGGACTATCTCATCGATATGGGGTAAGAGTCTGTTTTTGTTTTTATAATCGTGAAGGACAGTAAATAAAGAACAGATTTCAAAGCAGACATCATTGAGCAATCTGCTTAGAGCTACACCTTCTTCCCGAATTTTGGAAATCCTGAAAAGACAGATTCGGGCATATGCTTCATAAAGGCGATCGATAGCAGAGCATAGGTCATCGGCGAGAGATAAAATATCATCCCGCTCCAGTGGGGTGATAAAATCGGTATAAAGTCTGGAGCGGATGTTTCTGCGTTGGAATTTTCCTCTCTGACGCATATCATTAAGTGTTGCTTTTACCTTTCCGCCTTCGGTGATGTTAAATTTGCTGAGGGATGAATTAATAAGAGCAGCCGACCCGAGGAGGATTTTTGAAAGCTCTGAGAGCATTGCAAAATAATGATGGACTTTTCTTTTTGTCATCTAACCCTCCGAAGATTTTGCCACTCTTTTGTCGGCAGTGCAAGTTGTGCGGGGGTGTTGCGCTGATACAACACGCCCCGCAACGGCGGTTTTGCTCACTCTGCGGAAAAACCATGAACGAATCCTGAAGGATCGGCAGAACAGATGTCTCCTCCTACAACTTTGTTGCGATATACCAGCAAATTGGCGTACACTTTTCCTTCATAATCGGAGTAGTTGGTTATGACATAAGTATAGCGCATAAGATCCTTCTTTTTGTATTTGCTAAGATCAAGCCCTTGCTGCTTTTGAAGTTCGTTGTATCCGGTGAAAATCTTGTCAAATTCCTCCGGAATGGTGACCTGAACGCTCTCCTCAGGATCGCTCTCGGCGGTCCAGCCGAATTGGGAAAGAAATTGGATTCTGTCCTCGTTGGTTTTGATCTTATCGTAATTAATTTCCTCGTTTTTTATGACCGGCTCCCCTGTATCAGACCGATCATAGCTCGGAATGAAAATGATCAGGGAGACAAGAACGATAAGAGCTAACGCCATAATGCCGAAAAGCTTTAATGTACTTGCTTTAAATGAATATATAAACATAGAAACCCCTCCTGTTTGTATTTCGATACATATATACACAAAACAGGAGGGGTTTATGCTTGTTTACTAATTTTTTTGTAATTATTACTGCTTTATATAGAGACAAAATTGTCAGGTCTGCTTGTTGCTTGTGGGATAATAAATTATGTCTTTATAAGCGGCTTTCAGCTCGTCGGTAAGACCGAATTTATTAGCCTTTATTTGCTTGTAGCCGTACATAATGCTGCCCCGATAATTATTTTGATCACGGGCAAATTCTATTTGATTTGTGATTTCTCCCGAGGGGTTTTTCCATTCATCATAACGATAGACGCCATGGCAAATCAGCAGGTCCACATTCGTCCCCTGCACCTTTTCATTCCACCAGCGCGTGAGCACGTCATAGCGTGCAACCTCAGTTGAAAACTGCCAGTAGATTTGGGGAGCTATGTAGTCAATGTATCCTCCTCTTATCCAGGCAATAGGGTCGCAGTATATGGCGCTGTAGGAGCTGAGCCCATTGGTATCGCTGCCGCCGTTTTTACCGTCATTGTTTTGCCAGATTCCAAACGGGGCAATGCCGAATTGGCAGTTCGGATTTATATCCTTGATAGTTTTGTAGCAGTCTTCAACCATTTTATTGATGTTTTCGCGGCGCCAGTCATCCAGCTTTTGATTGGGAGAAGCGTATTTTGCAAAGGTGTGATTGTCGTTAAAAGGAGCGACAACGCTTTGTCCGCCGACAGAGATGGTTGTGGGATAAGGGTAAAAATAATCATCAAAAACTATGCCGTCTACATCGTATTTTGAGACAATTTCAGCACAGCCGTCAGCAATAAGCTTTCTTACTTCGGGAATACCGGCGTCATAGTAAAGCATGCCGTTGTCATAAGGAATAACCCAGCTGGGATTCTTCCGTGCGGGGTTGTTTGCGGCGAGCTTTGTGACATCGGTATTTGGTTTTGATGCCGAGCCGGATGTAACCCTCAGGGGATTGACCCATGCATGTACTTTCAGTCCCTTTTCATGGGCCTTCTCCAGAAGGTACTCAAGGGGATCGAAGCCGCCGTTCAGTGGTGCGCCCTGGGTGCCTGTCAGATAGGCTGAAGTGGGAAAGATGTCAGATTTATAAAGCGCGTCACCTGTGGGACGAACCTGAAAATAAATGGCATTCAAATTGGCAGAGAGGGTAGTCGCGATAATGTCGTCGAGCTCGGCGCGAAGCTGAGAGGCCGATAATCCCGGCTTTGAGGGAAAGTCAATATTGATAACCGAGGCGATCCAAACACCCCGAACTTCGGTCATAAGGGTGGGGGTATCCGGGGGGGAAGTGGTGGTCTCGGTTTTGCTTGTAGTGGTGCTGTCGGTGGTGTCAATCGGCTGTCTTGAGCAGCCCGGAACAGAAAAAAACATGGTAGGAATCAACACTGTGATAGAAAGAATTGTTGCTAACAGTTTTGATAAATAAGTCCATCCGTATGACATTTTCAATCTCCGTGATTATTCCGTTTTGCGGAATAATCTTTGCTTGTTATTTATTAATATAAATTCATCTTAATATTATATCGGCAAAAATCAGCCAATATATAGATATGTATCATTGGTTTTATATAATTGACCGCATTTTTGCCCTTAATATTTTATCATATTCAGAACGAAGTGTCAAATGGTCAAGGAGGAAATTTGTCTTAAAGATAAGGAGGGAGATTCTTGTAATCAAATAAACTTGCTAAAATGCGACATTTATGGTATGATATAATAAATCCAAGTTGCGGCAACACAATTCGCCGCTGGCGAATTTAGAAATTTGCGGCACTGTGTAACGCAAACCGGTGTGTTACTGCAAATTTATGATATATTATATGGTGTCAGAAAAAGGACTAAAATGCTGTCCGGTTGTCAATAATCAACTATGCGGATTCACATTTATCGTACAGCTTCTGATGCCTGTGACGAATGTGTGTTTTCTCGGTAACAACCTTTAAGGAGTATAATTTTATTATGAGCACAGGTTGACGGTCGAGGGATTGATTGACAGCAGGTTCATGTTTTATTAAAGGATACGGATATTTTTATGAAGCAAATTGACATATATACCGATGGCGCCTGCAAAGGCAACCCCGGACCGGGAGGTTGGGGGGCTATTTTGGTTTATGGCAACATAGAGAAGGAGCTTTCGGGCGGGGAGCGGGAGACAACAAACAACCGCATGGAGCTTATGGCCGCCATTAAGGGGCTTGAGGCATTAAAGGAACCGTGTGAGGTAACTCTTTATTCCGACTCCAAATATCTTGTGGATGCTATGACAAAGGGTTGGGCGGCCTCCTGGAAGGCTCGAGGGTGGAAGCGATCGGGTAGATCGGATGCATTAAATCCTGATTTATGGGATCGATTGCTCTCTCTGGCAGCCGTTCACCGCATAAAATTTGTCTGGGTAAAAGGACATGACGGTCATGCCTATAATGAAAGGTGCGATGCGCTGGCTCAGGCCGCCGCAAAAAGGAATGCGCTCGGATGATTTGTCATTTAAAGGTTGCTTTTGCCGCGCCGGACAAGCTTTTTCGGATAGAAATTGCGGGGCGGTTATTTGAAAATTAATAAAAACAAAGGATTGCTATTTATCAGACTGAGGGAGATATGCTGGAAGAACATTTACTAAACTTTAAGACGGTAGAAGCGGAGGATGTTCCGCGGCTTCGTTCTTATATTGAAAAAAGACCGAAACGCATTTGCGACTTTACAGCCGGATGTATTTATATGTGGGGGCAATATTATGCCACAGCCTATGCTTTGGACGAGAATGCCTTGTATCTTAGGGTGGAATACTCTGCCGGCTATTGTTATGCGATTTTACCGGTATCCGGTAGCTATATACAAAGTGTTGAAAACCTTTATAAGCGATGCCAGGATGATTGCCGCCCGCTTAAGCTTTGTGCGGTAATAAAAGAGGAATATGAAGCATTGGCAAAGCATTTTGGGGCAAGGATAAGCGCCTCGACCAGGCGAAATTGGTCCGATTATGTCTATCTTGCCGAGGCGATGCGGGAATTTTCCGGCAAAAAGTATCATCGGCAGAGGAATCATATCAATGCCTTTATTCGCGACAACCCCGATTGGCGCTTTGAGCCGATTGGCAAGTCGAATTTCAACGATGTTGTGAGCTTTTATGACGAATACCGCAAAAAATATCAAAAGGAAGCTACTTCCGCTCTTGTCGAGGCAAAGGCTGTGAATACAGTACTGTCCACATATGACAAGCTGGATCTGCCCGGTGGTATCCTATATGTCGGAGATGAGGTTGTTGGATTTTCGATCGGAGAGGTGTCGGGGGACACCCTTTTTGTGCATATAGAAAAGGCATCTACCGAATATCGTGGCTCCTATCAGATGCTGGTTCGTGAGTTTGCGAGAGAATATGCAAAGGATCCGGTCATCTATATCAATCGGGAGGATGACGCAGGCGACGAAGGGCTGCGCGCCTCTAAGCTTTCCTATCGACCGATTGAGCTTATTGATAAATATTTGATTGCAATTGAATAATCGGGCATTTTAATAGAAATTTCAGGTGTCCTCGTAGCGCTTTGAAGTATAACCGCGGTCGACTGTAATAATTATTTTATAGTTGGGCGCGGTTTCCTTTACCTTGTGGCGAATGATACGGCAAATTTCTGAGATATTTAGTGCTTGACAGCTCGGAACAACAAGATCGAAGAGGATGCGGTTGTCGCCGTTCAAGGTTGACAGTCTGAAATCGTGTGCCGATAGAGAGCAGTTATAATCCCGGGCAAGCTCATCGATAATCTTTGTAATATTGCTTTGAAGGTCATTGAGATGGGCGTTATCGATATAAACGGGATCCATATGTATCACCATGTCTATTCCGAGCTCTTGGGCAAGATCATGTTCGATCCGGTCGATCAGATCATGGATCTCCATGATGTCCCGCTTTGCATCCACCTCAATATGGACAGATGCAAAGGACTTTCCTGCACCGTAGCTGTGAATCATCATATCATGGACGCCGAGGATGCAGTCATAACGAGATAGAATGGTGTTGATCTTATCGATTAGAGCCTTATCGGGGGCTGTTCCGATTAGAGGATTTGCGGTGTCGATGATAAGGCGTATCCCCAGGAAGATAATATAAAGGGAGACAAGACAGCCGAGGACACTGTCTGTGCGGTTGCCCGTATAAGGGGTAAGCAGCATACCTATAAGAATTGCGGAGGTGGCAATCAGATCTCCGATAGAATCGGTGGCAGCGGCGGTCAGCGTTTTAGATTCAATGGATTTGGCAAGCTTTCCGACAAAAGCTGCCATAAGCAGCTTTACGGGAAGGGTGAGAGATATAATGAGGACAGCCCCTTTTGAATAGGCGGCGGCGTTTGTTCCTGTTATAAGATTTTTTCCTGATGTAAGAAGGGTCTGGACGCCAAGAACGGTGATAATTACCGAGATTAAAAGTCCGAATAAATATTCAAAGCGGGCGTGTCCGTAGGGGTGCTTTTTATCGGCAGGTTTTCCCGAAAGGTGAAAGCCGAACACCGTCAAAACCGATGAGGCTGCATCGGACAGATTGTTTATCGCATCGGCCGCAATTGCAATGCTTGAGGAAAAGAGGGCGGCTAATATTTTAGCGATAAAGAGCAGGAAGTTAAGCAGAATACCCGTCCATCCCGCTAAGGAGCCGTATTGTCTCCGAACTGCGGGATTTTGTGTATCTTTATAATTTTTCACAAACAGGCGGAGTATCAGCTCATACATATCAAAACCTCACATATAAGATTCGGGCGAGAGTTGCTCGCCCGAATATGAAATATTGCCTTTATACATCTTGAAAAAAATCTCTTGCCTGTAATTATTATATGGTTAATCTTTAGTTTTTATCAATTCATTAGCATAGGGCAGGGAGATTATCCAGTCGCAGAAAACATGCCATTCCGCCAGTTTGTGAGAGCGCCGTGCATAATAAATGTTTGTTAAGTTTTCATAATTCATCGTGCAGGTGCGCAGCTGATTGTAGCTGGAGGGAAGCAGCTGAATAATATCATGCCAATAGTCGCGATTCTTACTTTCGATAAACTTTTGGCGTCTTATTTCAAGGAAGTCTATTGTTTTTTGAAGAAAGACTTTTGCTTCCTCGCTCATGCGATCGTGGCTGAAGTCGGACATTTCGATAGGTTTTGCGTGTATTTTATGCATGGTGCTTGTGGAATTTGCGACAGTACCGACCTTGTAGGTGTCAAATTCCTTCCACCAATAGAGGGGAGCGGTAATATCTGCCGACACAAAAATCTGGCGCAAAAACTTCCGATGGTCGCTTCCGGCTACGGCAAGCCGTCTCGCTAAGGAAAGGTCGTTTTCTCCCATGATAAAGCGACCTTTCTCATCAAAGCGGCTGTCCGAGCGGTCCCAAGAGTTCATCGGATTTCTGGCACCGCGGATTGCATTGTCCATATTCATAACCGAAAACTTTTCAACTTTAAGCATATTTGCCACATGCGGCAGAGAGGCCGTCCTTTCTTTCTTGTTGGATTTTGATTATAAGAATTATAGCACGGCTGTATCCGATTGTCAATCTTTGCAAGGAAGGATTAAATTTTGGCAGGGTACTGTTAATGTTAATAATCTTATGTTATAATGATGTTATGATTCATCGGGGCGGTACTTTGTTGCCTGCGTTTCTCTTGCTGAAAGATATAATCTAACAATGCTATGATAGAATGATAATGATAAACAAGGACAGATTTTAAGTGAAAAACAAAAGCTACAAATATTTGGATAAAATCAACTCTCCCGAGGATTTGAAAAAACTGCCCGTTGAGGCTATGCCGGAGCTTGCGAGGGAAATTCGACATTTTCTCATCGATAAGGTAACGGGTGTCTGTGGCGGGCATTTGGCATCAAATCTCGGGGTAGTGGAGCTGTCGATAGCTCTTCATCGAGTCTTTAACAGCCCGAAAGACCATATTATATGGGATGTCGGGCATCAAAGCTATGTGCATAAGATTTTGACCGGGCGCCGGGAGGCCTTTGATACATTGCGAAAGCCGGGAGGGCTGTCCGGCTTTACCAAGCGGTCGGAGAGCGAGCATGATCCCTTCGGTGCCGGACATAGCAGTACTTCTATTTCGGCAGCCCTAGGCTTTGCACAGTCAGATCGCCTGTCTGGCAAGGATAATTTTACAATAGCGGTTATCGGAGACGGCGCATTTACCGGAGGGATGGTTCACGAGGCCCTTAACAACTGCGACAAAAACCTTAAGCTGATTATTATTCTAAACGAAAATGAGATGTCCATCTCCAAGAATATCGGAGGATTTGCAAAATATATAGCAAAAATTCGCTCCTCCTCTAAATATATGGCGACGAAGAAGAAGACGCAAAGCCTTGTCGGCAATCTTCCTCTGGTTGGAAAGCCTCTTTACAACCTGATGCGGGACACCAAGCAAACCTTTAAAAATATTATGTATGCCAGCAATTACTTTGAGGAGATGGGGCTGTTTTACCTTGGACCTGCCGACGGCAATGATTATTTCACAATTGAGCGGCTGCTACGTGAGGCAGCTGAGAAGGGTGAAAGTGTCGTCATTCACCTGAAAACGAAAAAAGGGTGTGGGTATCCTCCCGCCGAAAAACAGCCAAACACCTACCACAGTGTTTCTGTAGGGGAAAGGCTAAAGGGGCAAAACTTTTCCTCCCGCTTTGGGTGCATACTTCTCGATCTTGCCCATAAAAACGAAAAAATTTGCGCGATTACGGCGGCTATGAGCGAGGGAACCGGACTTCTTCCCTTTGAACGGATTTATCCCCAGCGTTTTTTTGATGTGGGGATAGCGGAGGAGCATGCTCTGACCTTTTGTGCAGGACTTGCGGCAAACGGGCATAAGCCCTTTTTTGCGGTATATTCGTCCTTTCTTCAGCGGGGATATGACAGTATTATTCATGATATTGCTCTGCAAAAGTTGCCTGTTGTTATTTGTGTAGACAGGGCGGGGCTTAACAAATACGATGGCGCCACTCATCACGGGATCTTTGACGTTTCCTTTCTTTCGCATATTCCCGATATGCAGATTTTCGCTCCCATCACCTTCGGGAGCCTTGAGACGGCAATAAAACGCGCAAGTCAAAGCGATTTGCCCTGCGCCATTCGCTATCCGAACGGTACGGAGGATCCACGGATTGTCCGGCAGTTTTATCCGGACCGGGATTATACCGAAATTGGCGTACGGTCAAATTTTGCCGACCCTGATAAAAACCAGTGCGTCATTATCACCTATGGTCAAATCGCCGCCGAGGCGCTTGAGGCAGCGGACAGTCTTAAAAGTAAGGGTATTCGGTGTGGCGTCATTCTTCTTGAGCTTTTAAAGCCTTATGACAAGACAGCCGAGCTTGTCCTTCCCCTGCTGCCGTCGGGAGAGGGTCTTGTCCTCTTCCTTGAAGAGGGGATTCGCGACGGTGGCGCCGGTATGTTGCTTTTTGACCGGCTGACACAACGGTCCATAGAGTCCGAAAAAATGAAAAATAAAACCTATGTAATCATGGCAATTGACGATCATTTTGCAATCCAGGATAAGAACGAAAGCATCTATAAAACCTGCGGCATTTCATCGGAAGATGTGGTAGCACGTGTGCTTCGGCATTTTGAGGCCGGTGGATATTGACAGCCGGAGGACCATCCTTGCGGCAATGAGGAAATGATTATAAAAGGGATAGGTTGCCTATGGTCTTGTGCCGGGCAATTGCGTTTGAAGATATGAAAAATTTATTGTTTTTTGACGGTGCTTGCGGAACATATTATCATGAGCTGTATGGCAGCGAAATAAAATGCGAAATGGCCAACATTTCAGCACCGGAGCGGATTGAAAGGATTCATCAGGATTATATATCGGCTGGTGCCCGTGCCATAAGAACGAATTCCTTCGGGGTGAGTGCCGCCACCATAAACAACCCGGAGCTTCGGCGTCGTTTAATTAAAAGGAGCTACTCCATTGCAAAGGATGCGGCGAAAAAAACGGAGGGAGTATCGGTTTTTGCCGATATCGGCTATGTTTATGCGCCGGGGAGAGATACAGCCGGAGATTATCTTGAATCGGCTGAGATTTTTATAGGCTGCGGCGCAAAGAATTTTTTGTTTGAAACCCTTGATGAGATTGATTGCATATTGCCGGCTGTTCAATTGATAAGACAAAGAGTTGAGGATCCTGTTATCATGGTCTCCTTTGCCGTATCGGCTGACGGCTATACCGCAAAAGGGCTTCATTATAGGGCGCTGATAGATAGCGCATATGCCGCCGGCGCCTATATCGCCGGTATGAACTGTGTGTGCGGACCCTCGGATATGCTGGCTCTTGTTAAAAATTTGCCCATAGGGGATCGTAAGCTGTCAGTTTTACCGAATTCAAATTATCCCGCGCAAACTGGTTTTGGGCTGCGTTTCAGCAACAATGCATCATATTTTGCCGAAAAAATGCTTGAGATTTACCGCTATGGCGTCTTTGCTATTGGCGGCTGCTGCGGAACAACGCCGGCGCATATTCGTAAAACGGTAGAAATTATTGAAAAAGAGGGAATGGTGAGAGATCCTCTACCGTCCTCTGTCAGTGAGCCTCAGGATATGCCGGTACGGACAAGTCGACTCTACAATTCGGTAAAAAATGGGGATCCGATTATTGCTGTTGAGATTGATCCGCCTGACAACACCGACATCGATTTTCTGATGCAATCGGCAAAAAGGTTAAAGTCTTGCGGCGCGGATGTGATAACCCTTGCCGATTCTCCGTTAGCGCGTTCACGGGCAGATAGCTTTATTATAGCGGCAAAGGTCCAGCGGGAGATAGGAATTGATACGCTTCCTCATCTTGCTTGCCGTGACAAAAACCGCATAGCCATTCATGGACAACTGCTTGGCGCCAATATCGAGCGGGTGCAAAATGTGTTGGTGGTGACCGGCGATTCGGTAGCAAAAAATGAGGATGTAACAGCAGTTCAGGATAAAAATGTATTCAATTTTAATGCGATTACTCTAATTTCTTATATCCATCATTTAAACGGGACATTGTTTGATCGTGCGCCCTATTTAATTGCCGCTGCGTTAAACTTAAATGCGGTTAATTTTGAGGCAGAACTGCGGCGCGCGCAGCGTAAGGAAGAGGCAGGCGCCCTTCTTTTCCTGACACAGGCCCTCTTTACCGAAGAAAGTCTTGAGAACCTACGCATCGCGCGAGAGGGATTAAAGGGTAGGATCCTGGCAGGTATTCTTCCTTTGGCCGGTTATCGCAATGCTGTTTTTTTAAACAATGAAGTATCGGGCATGACCATTCCGGAAACGCTTATACAAAACCTTAACGGAAAATCTCCCGAGGAGACAAAGCGGATATCCCTGGATTTCAGCCGGGGGATGATTGATCGGGCACGCCCCTTTTGTGATGGCTATTATTTGATGACCGCCCGCCGAAAAATCGATTTTGTATGTGAGCTTGTTTCCTATATCAAGCTTAAGTGTCGGACGGAGAAAAACAATATATGATTTTTACGGGCGATTTGATTTCCAGGTGAAACTAAAAACAAAGGAGAACTGACTTATGATTATTATCGGCGAAAAACTAAACAGTTCTATCCCCTCAACCCAGAGTGTCATGAACGCAAGGGATACCTGCGCTATCCGTGCCCTTATAGAGAACCAGGTTGCCCTGGGCGCAAATTATATTGATATCAATACGGCAGTCTGTAATAATGAGCTTGAAGATATGCTATGGATTCTTGGCATCGCGGCCGAGGTGATAAAGGGCTGTGACTGCGGTATTATGATTGACACCACATCGGAAAAGGTGGCCGCTGCCGCCGCCGAATTTCTGTTCGATAAAAACGTGCCGATGATTTTAAATTCGATTACCGTTACGGATCGTTTTGACACCTTTCTGCCTATTGTAAAAAAGTACGGGACGGGTGTTGTATGCCTGCCTATCGGAGATGAGGGGATCCCCATGACGGCGGCGGAGCGGGTAGAGAATGCCGGTATAATCATAGGACGTCTGAAGGATGCCGGGATTGAGGAGAATCGCATCTATATCGACGCTATAGTGGAGGCGCTGGCAACAGGGGAGGATAATCCATCGATTACCCTTGATACCATCTCAATGATTAAGGCGAAATTCCCTTCTGTCTATACCGTTTGCGGGCTTTCCAACATTTCTTTTGGGCTGCCCCGTCGCATCTGTCTCAATACCGCATTTTTAGCAATGGCAATATATTCAGGGCTTAATGCCGCTATTATGGATATTACTTCAAAACCGATGAGAGATGCCCTTTATGCGGTTGAGGCTCTCTGCGGCAGAGATGAATATTGTATGAACTATATTGATTACATGAGAGAATAAAAAAACTAAAGCGGCATGGAGCTCATGCCGCTTTAGTTTTTCAGCTGATTATCCTTCGTAGGCGGTGTCCAGATTTGCGGCAACATCACTTGCCGGGAAATAATCCAGCGGATCTACCCATTTTCCTCCGATTTTAAGCTCGTAGTGAACATGTGGCTCCTCTGCTATTTCAAGATGGGCACTTTCACCTATAGAGCCGATGGTTTGTCCGCTTTTGACACTAACACCTTCCGCAATGCCTTCCGGGATGACGGGATCAAGGTTTTTGTATATGCTGACCGCATCGCCGCTGTGATTGATGACAATGCAGGTTCCCATCAGCGGATCCTCATAAACCTGCGCTATGACACCGTCGGCTGTCGCTAAAACAGCTTGACCGAGGGTGGAGGCGATATCCACACCTATATGCACCCGCCAATCCTCCATTGTAATGGAGTAGACAGGGGTGTTTTCATCATGCATCTTTGAGATCGGTCCCTTTACCGGCATGATAAGGGAGGGAAGCTGGTTTTCGGCAGGCTCATCTTCAGGATCCTGATTTATTACGGGCTGTGTTTCAGAGTCGACCGGTTTGGTATCGGCAGGCTTTGTGGTTTTATCCGTTGGTTGGGTTGTAACCGGATCAGTATCGATTACAGGGGGTTTTTGTCTGCGCTGCATGGTGGAGGTTATACCAACGATTATCGCCATAACGCATAGAATGATAACCACTGTCATGTACAAAATCCGATTTGCTTTTTTTTGATTTGCTTTATAATCCATGGCAATTATCTTCCTTTCAAGGTTTCTGTATGTATTTTTGCCTTATTTATCTTTTTTATGCAAAAAATTATATATTTGATAAATTATTTTTATTATTGATACATTTTTTCAACAAAAGCCTGTAGTTGACACAATTTTCTTGCAATGGTATAATGTTGGAAAGTGTTTTACTACTATGATGCGCAAAGGAAAAAGAATTATGCATGAGGGACACAGAAACAGGCTGAAGGATCGATTTTTAAGAGAAGGCCTTGATGGGTTTGAGTCGCACAATGTGCTTGAGCTGCTTCTTTTTTACTCTATTCCCCAAAGGGATACCAATGAGCTTGCACATCTTCTGATAAATAAGTTCGGCTCTGTTTCAGATGTATTTGATGCTCCTCTGGAGGCCTTGATGAGTGTGCCCGGCATAAAAAAGCATAGTGCTGTTCTGCTAAAACTGATTCCGGAAATTGCGCGTTATTATTATTCAAAGGCAGGCGAGACGCACGAACAGTTTGATAATGTTGACAAAATCGGGAAAATGCTTATTAACAAATATGTTGGCGTTACCGATGAAACGGTGTATTTACTGCTGTTTGACAACAAGTTTAAGCTTCTCGATTGTATCAAGGTGTATGAGGGGTCGGTCAACTCGGTGCATATTTCACCGAGGAAGATGATTGAACCGGCTATTATAAAGCGTGCCTCCATGGTTGTTCTTGCCCACAACCATCCGGGGGGAGTGCCCATCCCGTCAAGCGAGGACATTAACACCACCTGCGTGTTGAAAAACGCCTTTGATCTTGTGGGGATTACCCTGCTTGAGCATATTTTAGTGGAACAAAACAAGTATGTTCCTCTTCTTTTGCGCTCTAACGGGCTTTTGCGTCAATATCCGCAGGTCAGCGGCTTCTATAGTGGCATCACCCAGGATTTTTATTCTGAAGAATAGAGAAAGTGGTTGTTTATATCAAATTTTTTGCTCGGAGAAGCAATAAAAATACTTTTTTATATTTTACTTAAGCAAAAAGACCGAGACCACTTGAAAAAACCGACAGAACGTTATATAATATAAACGTTGGTCTATTGTAATTGCTGAAATGAGGGATGGATATGGTATATAATATAAAAATTGCCGGTGTGGAGCGAGAGCTTCCCCTTTGTCCGGTTAATGATTCGCTGTATATCGCGGCCTTTATTCTGTTTGGAGATGTTGAGCTGACCGAGGCGTGCGCGAAAGAGCTTGTTAAGATGGCGCCTGAGCATGATGTTATGATTACCGCCGAGTCAAAGGGGATACCCCTTGTTTATGAGATGACCCGTATGTACGGTAAGAATAACAAGTACATTCTCGCGCGCAAATCGCCAAAGCTCTATATGAGAAATGTCATTAAATTTGAATTGAGCTCTATTACCACCGCTAATCGTCAGGTTTTGTACCTTGACGGCGGCGATGCCGAATATCTTAAAGGCAGGAAGGTGCTAATCGTTGATGACGTTATCAGCACCGGTAGTTCACTGTCTGCGCTTGAGGCGTTGGTTACACAGGCCGGCGGAGAGATTGTCGGAAAAATGGCTATTTTGGCCGAGGGGGATGCAAAGGATCGCAAGGATATTACTTATCTTGAATATCTCCCTCTCTTTAACGCCGACGGCTCTATAAAACAGTAAACAGAGCCGACCTTAGCTTTTTTGCAAAAGAAAGAAACCCCGCAATAAAACCTTTGAAAAGAGACGCAATCGTTGCGCTTCTTAGTGGTTTTATTGCGGGGTTGTTTTTTATATTATTTTATTGGATAGATGCTGAAAATGTAAAACCTTCTGTACTATTTTAAGGTCATCGTTACAATATATCCGTCTATGTTGTTGCCCGACAGGGTATATTCGAGATCGGCAGGTATCGGAACCTCGGTTTTGGCGTTTTCATCTTCGGCAAGGGGAACATAGTAAATCTCATAACGGGTGCCGTCTACTTCATATGTAAAATGTTCGCCGGAGAAGGGGTAATTGCGAAGGAAGGCGGTGTATTCCTCAAGGCAGTAGTTCTTTTCCTTCATTATTGTGGCATGGGGAACTCCGACATATCGAAAATGCCACGGTTCATAACCGATGCCGGTGTGACCGATTTTATCCTCTGGATAACGGAGGATAAAGCCGTATCGGTGGAAATTTTCGGTGACCCAATCGTATCCGGGCAGGTCGGGCAGATTGTACATTTTTTTGTCTACACTGGAGTAAATATTGACGTCGATGGCGGTGCCGATGTGGTGCTCACTGTTGCCCGGCAGGGCGACATACAGCGAGGCCTCCTCTACGCCGTACTTCTCAACATTATAATCATATATATCCTTTTGCTGGTCAAGGGAACGGTACGCAGAGTAAATATGTACATCCTTTTTGCCCGACAAATCGGCAAATTCGGTGAACATGGTATTCAGTATTTCGATAAGATCGGCCCGTATTTTGTGGTCGGATCGTGAAACTTGATAATTTTGATTTTTGTTTCCGTAAATCGGCTTTAGAGTTGCTTCATGATTTGTCGGGAAAACAAAAGGAAAGTCGCTGTTGACCAGGATAAGGTCCCCCTCGTGAAGCTTTGTTTTTGCAAGCTCCAGGGTTATGTAGTTGATCCCTGCGGGATCAGTGGTGACAGGATCTGTGACAATGCCGCTTGTCTCTTCCTCAATCGGATCGGTACTTACAGGGTCGGTCGTATCGGAGGGTATTGTTGTTTTCCCGTCTTTCCATAAGAAGGACAACCAGAAAATTGCGACAGCCCAGATTGCACACAGGATAATGACAAGGGTCAGGATAATGGCAAGACGCCTTTTTTTACGGGATCGCAAAGTATGCTGTCTGCGGTTTAAGCTCCGATAGAAATTATTATCATATCTTCCATTGCTCATTTGGTTGTTCCTCCCCACTTAATTAAAATAGGTGTGAAAGCAAGTTTCTTTTTTCGCAAAAGCTAAGGAATATTATACTTCTGCATCCTTGATTGAGAGGTTCAGGCGACCTCTGTCGTCAACGCCAAGGAATTTTACCCGTACCGCATCGCCGACAGTAAGAACGTCCTCAACCTTTTCGATACGCCTTGGTGCTATCTTGGAAATATGAACCATTCCTTCTTTTCCGGGAGCGAATTCAACAAAGGCTCCAATGGGAATAATGCGGGTTACCGTGCCGTTGTAAGTGGCGCCAACCTCCGGGTCAAAGGCAATCGAGGCGATGATATCTCTTGCCTTGTAAGCGTTGTCCCGGTCAACCGACGAGATATAAATCATGCCGGTGTCTTCGATATCGATTTTAGCGCCGGTATCGGCAACAATTTTTTGAATAACCTTACCGCCGGTTCCGATAACTTCACGGATTTTATCAACGTGAATCTGCATGGTAATCATTTTCGGCGCATAAACCGAAACATCTTCACGAGGTTCTTTGATGGCTTTGAGCATGACATTGTCAAGGATATGCATCCGTCCCCGTCGGGTCATCTCAAGAGCTTCTTTTATAATTTCGGGGGTAAGACCGTCTATTTTAAGATCCATTTGAATGGCGGTTATGCCGTTAGGAGTGCCGGCAACCTTGAAATCCATGTCGCCGTAAAAATCCTCAAGCCCTTGGATGTCCATAATGGTCATCCAACGATCTCCTTCGGTGATAAGTCCGCAGGAAATACCCGCGACAGGTGCCGAAATCGGAACTCCGGCATCCATAAGGGCGAGGGTAGAGCCGCAAACTGCAGCCTGAGAAGTGGATCCGTTGGAGCTGATAACCTCAGAAACGAGGCGGATAACATAGGGGAAGGTTTCGACAGGGGGGATAACAGGGAGAAGAGCGCGCTCTGCCAGGGCACCGTGCCCTATTTCACGACGACCGGGTCCACGGCTCGGTCTTGTCTCGCCTACCGAGTAGGAGGGCATGTTGTAGTGGTGCATATATCGCTTTGTTTCTTCTTCGTCCAGTCCGTCAAGCTTTTGGATATCGCCTACCGAGCCGAGGGTGGCAATTGTCAGGACCTGTGTCTGCCCGCGGGTAAACATGGCGCTGCCATGATTTCTTGCAAACAAACCGACCTCGGCGGCAAGGGGACGAATCTGATCAAGTCTTCTTCCGTCGACACGTTTGCCTTCGTCAAGCAGCCAGCGGCGGACAATATATTTTTGAATCTTGTAAAGAATTTCGTCAATCTGGGGATGCATGTCCGGATATTCTTCATCAAAGGCGGCGTACACCTTCTCGGTGACAACCTGCATACGCTCGTCCCGAACGGTTTTATCGTCGGTGTCAAGGGCGTATTTAATATCTTCGATGCAGAAATCCTTGATTTTCTCATAGAGGTCGGCATCAACCTCGCAGGATTCATAGGTGAACTTCGGCTTGCCGATTTCGTCGGCAATGCCGTTAATAAATTTGACAAGCTCTTTGATTTCCCTGTGAGCAAGCATGATGGCGTTGAACATATCCTCGTCGGAAATCTCTTTTGCGCCTGCCTCAATCATGACAACCTTGCTATCGGTAGCGGCGACGGTCAGCTCAAGGGTGCTTGTCTTGCGCTGCTCCAAGGTGGGGTTGAGCACAAATTTGCCGTCCACCATGCCAATGAAAATGCCGCCGATGGGCCCGTTCCACGGAATGTCAGAAATAGACAGGGCGATGGAGGCTCCTATCATAGCAGCAATCTCAGGTGAGCAATCCTGATCTACAGCAAGGACGGTCAAAGCAAGGTTGACATCGTTGCGCAAATCTTTAGGAAAAAGGGGACGAATGGGACGGTCGATCACGCGGGAGGTAAGAATAGCTTTTTCGGTAGGCTTGCCCTCTCTTTTATGATAGCTGCCGGGAATTCTTCCGACGGCATAAAGACGCTCTTCATAATCGACGGAAAGGGGGAGAAAATCGATCCCCTCTCTCGGCTTTGCGGATGCGGTGGCACAGGCAAGGATGGCGGTATCGCCATAGCGGACAAGACAGGAACCGTTGGCAAGCTGCGCCATTTTTCCCGTTTCGATGACAAGGGGACGTCCTGCAAAGGTGTAGTTGAAAGTTTTGTGATTCTCAAACATTGGTTTTCCTCCGTAATTTTAAAATAATGTCGCCGGCAATTACAGAGGGTTTAGCACTTAAATATATTTCGAAATGCGGGGCGAGAGAGCTGCCGTTTTCGGAACATATTTAACTGCTAATCCTGATATAACTGCCAGAGCGGCTTAATCTTTACATCCTGAATAATTTTGTGCCCTTTTGAATATCAGATAGGGCTTTGCCCGGGCGGGGCGGTACTGCTTTATACAAAAGGGGCGACTCTATGCGCCCCTTTTGTATGCAGAGCAAATCTGCATTTCGACAAACGGCATTATTTGCGAATGCCGAGCTTTTCGATTATTTGACGATAGCGCTCAATATCCTTCTTCTGGAGATAGTTGAGAAGATTTCTGCGGTGACCGACCATTTTTAAAAGACCGCGACGGCTGTGGTGATCTTTTTTGTTTTGCTTAAGATGTTCGGTGAGGGCATTGATGCGATTGGTCAAAATAGCAATCTGCACCTCAGGAGAGCCGGTATCGTTCTCGTGGATTCTGTGCGCCTGAATAATCTCTTGCTTTTGTTCTTTAAGCATGTTTCTTCACCTCGTTAATAAAATGCCTGTATCTCAGTAAACGGTGGGTGAAATGCCTTGACGGCCTTTTTCCGTATACCGAGGTACGGCTTAGCAACCTGTATTATAGCACACTTTTCCCAACTTGTAAATAGTTTGACCCGATTTAATTCACCCGATCAGTATTTTTCTTCTTCGATCTGTCTACACCTTTTTGATTTATTCGCCGTGCTGCTTTTTTTTGCGACAAAAGGAGTGTAAAAGGGTGAGAGTTCCGGAGGTGATTAAAAGAATGCCAAAGCAGGTTCTTATAACAGATGAGTCTGTTATCCCGGCGACATAGCTCCCAAACAGGGAGCTTAAAAGACCGGAAATTATGAGAATGAGCAGGATGCCGTAATTTATCTTCCTTTTTTTCCGATGTACAAGCAAAGCGCTGCTTGCCGCCGCAATGAAAAACAATAAGTTGATTCCCTGTGCCTGCTGTTGCTGAATATTGTGATACATTGTCAGGTATATCACAATCAGACCGCCGCTTCCCACACCAAGCCCGGATAAGACAGCCGCAACAAGACCGACTGATATGTCTAAAATTAGCATATTATTCTCCGTTCATGCCGCCGATTATAGCGTTTGTAGCAGTGACGGCATAGGTTAATTGTATTGATATTACGAGTATGTTTAAATCATGTTGATACCGGCATATATGACAAGTAGAGCAAATATTCTCTTAAGCCATTTGGTGTTGATTTTATCAAGAAGAAGGGCGCCGATAATTCCGCCTATGGCTGCCGGGAGAAGAAAAACGAGTGCCCTGTCGGGGGCAAGTTGTCCGTTCCCCTGATACATAGCCGCCGACATCATTGAATAGACGGTTACTGCGGCAAGGGAGGTTGCAAAATTATCCCGAGCCACATCCCCCTTTTCCTTCATCACGAAATTCAATGCGAAAATCAGCACAATGCCGCCCCCGGCACCTAGAAATCCGCTGATAAATCCGGCTGCCGCACCTGACAGGATTATAAAAACAATCTTGAGAAGATCTACCTTGTTAACAGTTATCATAATTCACCTCATAATGCAGCCATGCGCAAAAAGACATTTCTCCGCTTGATATTATTTTTTCTTTTTGGGTTGCAGATTATACAGAACACATATTTGTCCCGATATACAGCGGGAAACAAAAAATACTTGTTTTTTACACCGGTTTCTGTTAGAATTAATGTAGCGTCCTTTGCCTTCTTGGCAATTGATGAAAATCGGCACGTGGATTCTTTTTTAGCGTCCTTTTGCCGGTTTGTTGTATTTGAAATGCTAAATACCGTGACAGCTTTCTATCGGTTATAATTTTGATTTGACCGGTTTTATGTTATTTTCTATTTACCATCACTGAAAGGACTGTATAAAGTGGCTAATAAAAAATCATCTTCGCCAAAGGGCAGAACAGCCCCGAAAAATAAAAAAACAAAACAAACAACGGTTGCGGTGCAGGACAAGTCCCAAGTGTCTCCTGATCCAAATCGCCTTATCCATCAGGTGATACCCTATCTGCTAATAGTATGTGCCATCTTTATAACTGTATGCTATTTTTTTGAGGGCTCTGTCGGAATTGTCGGCAAAGGGATACGCCAGTTGTTTTTTGGATTGTTTGCCGGCGGCGCTTTTTGCATCCCCGTTTTTTTAGTGATTCATGCCGCTTTTTGGAGCAGTGATGTAAAAAACCGCGCAATTTCGTCAAAATTTATATTTTCATTTGTCTGCCTTGTTTTCGTTTCTATTCTGATACACACCTTTGGAACTGACAGAACGGATTTAGTTTTTTCGGTTTCCGCTCTTTATAAGAACGGTCTTGAAATTATTGGGGGAGGTGCGATCGGCGGTCTGCTGGCGGCTTTCATGTTGCGTGCCGTCGGGTTTTCGGGCACCCTTCTTATTTCGATTTCGGTTCTTGTAATATTCGGGGTTTTTCTGTTCGGTCTTACCCCGCGTAATATATGGATTTATTTTGCATATAAGAAAAAGCTGAGAATGGAGAGGCGGGAGGCGGCAAGAAAGGCGGCAATG
>JAAYQM010000127.1 GCA_012519315.1 Clostridiales bacterium
ATAACACCTCTGCAGACAGGGTAAAGGATAACAGCAATAGTGGTGGTGTATTTGGAAATGAGAATGTAGGTGGAATTGTCGGTTATGCCCGGGGGGGCATAAATGGAAATACAAACTTCGGTTATGTACAAGGTTTAAGCAATACCGGTAGTAATATCGGAGGCATTGCAGGTTTTTCGCATAGCACCTACACTAACCGCTTCTTAAAAAATACTAATACCGGCAAAATTACGAGTGTAGGCGACAATGTAGGCGGCATTGTAGGCTATTCCAGGGGACCCGTATCCGGCGGGGCTAACATCGGTGATATAACAGGCAAGAATAATGTAGGCGGTATAGTGGGAAATTTGGAGAGGAAAACTGAAGTTATAAACTCTTATTCTACTGGAGAGGTTACGGTTACCGGTGAAGACGGTACATGCGGTTCACTGGTGGGAGCAGATGATAATGGTTCCAGCATCAAGAACAGCTATAGTTATAATATTCAAATATCCCATGTTCCCTTTAGTGGAAGCGAAAAGACGATTATCGCCGACAGTTATTATTTGGTGTCCGACGGGTATGAGGGTGGCGATAAAGCGGCGAAAACAGCAGAACAATTTAAAAGCGGTGAGGTAGCTTGGCTCCTGGATGGCGGAGAGAATACCCGGGAAATCACAGCTTGGACCCAGAACGATGGCAGCGATTATCCGGTTTTGGGCGAAAAACCGGTCTTCCGAGTGAAGATCAAAGAGGGGACTCCTGTGGAAGGTTGCTCGCTAGATATAGGAGAGGGTGGACTTACAGAACCTTTTTCATATACTGAAACAAATCCTGAAAACCCCGATGAAACATGGGAATGGAAAATGGTCTATGTCCGTTCAGGAAAGGAACTCCAACTTATTACTGAGATTGAGGGCAATTACGAAGTTATTTTTACACCACCATTGGAGTTGAAAAAGACTGATACAAATTATGCTTTTGAGGTTAATGGAAACTATACAGGTCAATATACCTTTGGCATAATTGTGCCACCTGATTACAGTTGGTACGATAATCCGGAGGCAAAAGAGTTTACTCTGAGCACTGAAGCCCATTTAGTGGCTTTGGGCGAACTAGTAAATGGCACAGCGGTAATAGACGATGATAGTATCCAAGCGTTGGATTTTGAAGGAAAAGTTATAAATTTAGGAAATAATATCAACCTAGAGACCGGCAATTGGAAGGCTATCGGAAAGATAGATCCTATTGAAAAGGAAGATACTGTCGAAAAGGAAGATACCCCCTTCAAGGGTACCTTTGACGGCAAAACTTATAGCATCACTGGTCTAAATATAAATTCAGTAAGCGACAATCAAGGTTTATTTGGTTATATAGAAAATGCTACAATAAAGAATCTTTCCGTAAGTGGAGCTGTCTACAGCAATGGAAAAAACACTGGGGGTATTGTGGGTTTTGCCTCAGGGTCATGCCACTTTGAGAATCTATCCTTTGGCAGTGGAAATAATGCAGGCAAAACAAAGGAAGGAACTTCTAGTGAAGAACCGATAAAGACAAGCATTGTTAGCGGTGCAGAGGCTACTGGTGGCATTCTTGGTGCAGGAAGGTTTAGTGAGAACAGTACCAATGAAAGTATGACCTTTATCAATTGCGTCAACCACGGTGCTATTACGGTGGATGGTGCCACTAAGGCCGATGGCAGCGAAACCGGCGGCATTGTAGGGTATATCTACCACGCTAGTAATGAAAAAACGGCGAAAGTAGTGCTCGAAAATTGCAAAAACTACGGGACCATCGAAGGAAGTAATGATTACACTGCAGGAATTGTAGCCAGGATTGGAAGTGGCACGAGTCAATATATCGCAGCTAAAATCACCGACACTTCTAACGATGGCAGCGTAAAGGGCCAGGGTTCGTACACCGCTGGGATTGTAGGCTATGCGGTGGGTCCGTCGGATAGATCCGCCGGGAAATCCTCTATTTCCCGCTGCTTCAACAATGGTACAGTTGCCGGAAACAAAGCATATATGGGGGGAATAGCTGCATATATGCTTAACTATGCCGAGATTACGGACTGCGGCAATGGCGGTACAATGGAGAGCGATGGCGGCAATTATATCGGCGGGATCATAGGTAGTTTGCATTCGCGGTCTGATGATGTCACCGTTGTCCAGTCATGTTACAACCGGGGAGACATTAGAGCACAGGGCAGGTATATTGGCGGCATATCCGGCTCTTCAGAGGCCAACACTTCAATCAAGGATTGCGACAACGAAGGTAAAGTAATCGGCAAGGATTACACTGGTGGTATATCCGGTAACTTTACCGGTCAGAAACTGGAAAGATGCTACAACTTCGGCAGAGTCGAGGGTGCCAATAGGGCCGGTGGCATAGTGGGTAATTTTAAGGGTGAAGCCCTCAGTATTTGCTACAATACTGGTAGCGTGGTCGGCACTAACCTTGTGGGCGGCATTGTAGGTAAGGTAGAGGAAAGCGGAAGGGATATAGTTAAATCATGCTACAACACCGGCGATATTACCGGTACCGCTAGTGGTGCAAAAGCCGGTGGCATTACTGGAGAGAATCACTTTTCTAGATCTGGTGGCGGCTGGGACGGTTCACCTGAGGTGAGAAAGCCGGAGAGCGGAGTCAGCTATTGTTATAACCATGGAAGAGTTTTTACCCCAGAAGGTGAGGCAGGGGCTATTACAGCAGGTTACTATCAGATGAATAACAACTGCTTTTATAGCGAAGGCAGCATATCAGATCCTGTAGATTCTGATAATGCTAAACCCATAGACGGAGATGAACTTGCCTCCGGCAAGGTAGCGTGGATCATGAATGGTGGTGTAGGACGGCGCATCGACGGCTGGAGCCAGCGGGAGGGCTTTCCCGTTATAGCCGGACCTGAGGATGGCCCCACCTATAGGATTTCCATTAAGTCAAGCCAGTATGGGAAAGTGGCGGGCAGTAGCTCTGCTCAAGAGCTCTATGCCAATGCCAAAGATCCGGTGGAACTTTCAATAGCGCCGGATGAGGGCTATCTCTTGAAACTGCTGACTGTGGACGGCTATAATAGTGGGAAAAACCACTTCAGCATCAGCAACACAGAAGAAATAAAATTCGATATGCCGTTAGAAGATGTGATCATTACCCCTATCTTCGGATTGTGGGGTCAAGAGGATGAATATACAGTAACTTTCATCGTAGATGGTGCAGAATATAATGTGCAAACAGTGAAAAACGGGGATACCGTAACAGAACCAGTGGAACCCTCTAAAGAAGGCCATGAGTTTGACG
>JAAYQM010000015.1 GCA_012519315.1 Clostridiales bacterium
AAAGCATTGGTTTCGTCTCCTCCGCCATCAGCTCGAACGCGTTTTCTCATAAGCGTTCGGTTCGGTATCTCTCCACAAAGGGAATGTACAACGTTTCGAATAGTAATAACATTTTTATAATTATCCTTGACCGTCTTGATCAAAAATTCATTAAAAATATGCTAAAAGAAGACCCTAACTTTTATGACAATCTGGACGGCTTTACCCAATTCATGAACAACACCTCTTACTATTGCCGCTCCTTTCCCTCGGCTATCCATATGCTAACCGGTGCCGTTTCCTTCTACGAAACCCCTGCCGATGAGTTTTTTGAGAAAGCCTGGAGGGAATCCACCTTTATTTCCGACCTGCGCGCCAACGGCTATACTACAAAATTCTACATGTCGCAGCCCTATCTCTACACCGATATAAAACAAATCGACGGAATTGCCGACAATATTGCAGACGGCAAAATTACCATTGACAGCTTTGAGGCTATCAAGGATTTTACAATTCTATCCGCTTTTCGATATGCGCCCCATGCATTAAAAGCAAACTTCCATATTTCCACCCTTGCCTTTGACGATATTGTCACATCAACAGAGTTGGTTTCTCCTTATAAAACAAATGACGCAAGGTTTTTCAAAGATCTGAAAGAACTCAAGCTCTCTAAAAGCGAAAAGAAGAAAAACTTCGTTTATTATCACTTAAACGGTATGCACGACTACATTCTTAACGAAGACGCCGAACCGGCCGGCGATACAACCTCTGAGCTTGTGCAGATGAGAGCCTGCTTCACCATTGTTAATGAATTTCTGTCACAACTGAAAGAGCTTGGCCTGTATGAAAGCTCCACCATCGTTATTACCGGGGACCACGGTCAATCCACCGACCGCTGGAACCTTGAGGCCCCTGTTCTCACCGGTCTTTTTGTCAAGCTTCCGGGAAGCGCCGGCACACCTCTTGTGCGCTCAAACGCACCTGTTTCCCAAGATATGCTTCGTGCAACCTTAATAAAGGCGGCCGGCATCGAAACCGACAAATACGGTCCGACCTACTTTGATATTCCCGAGAACGCCGATATTGTCCGTCCCTTTTACTATCGTGTAGACAAATGGGGGGAGAGGCACTATCTCGAAGAATTTGAAATCCGTGGGGATGCAAACGATTTTAGCAACTGGCATAAGATCTCTGAGATCCCTATCAAATACAGGCACGGCTGAAAACATTACGCCGAAAAATCGCAATTAGGAGTAGCCAATTAACATGGATTTTTTAAATCTGATATTAGGCGTCCCTCTCGGATACCTGATGAAAGCCTGCTATCTTTTATGCAGGGATTACGGACTCGCAATCCTCCTCTTTACCCTTGCAACAAAAATCATTCTGTTTCCCCTTTCCCTTCTTTCGCAAAAAAATTCTATAAAGATGGTCAAAATGCAGCCCATGCTCGATGATATCAAGCTCCGCTATGAGGGAAACAGCGAGCTTATCATGCAAGAGCAAAAAAAGCTGTATAAGGAAGAAAAATACAGCACTTTTGCAAGTATACTCCCCCTTTTATTGCAGATTCCGATTATTTTGGGGTTAATCAACGTCATATACAATCCCTTACAGCACCTTTTGCATCTTGATGCATCAACAATTAATGCCCTTGTCATAAAAACTCAGGAATTATCAGGTGTTCGAGAGCTTGGCACCGGCGCTCAGCTTGCCGTCATGGAGATGGTAAAGGCAACTCCGGACGCCTTCGCCTCACTTGCTAATATCGGAGAAGCCATCGCCCAAATTCAGTCGATGGATACAATGTTTTTAGGGATCAACCTCTCGGCGATCCCCGTTATCAGCAGTATAACAGTCCTTATTCCGATTCTGTCAGGCGTCAGTGCCCTACTCCTTTCCTTAGAGCAAAACCGTGTAAACGTTTTACAGCGCGAGCAAGGGGTTATCGGCAAATGGGGAATGACTATCTTCCTTGTCGCCTTTTCCACCTATTTTGCTTTTATCGTTCCAAACGGGATCGGTGTTTACTGGATTGCGGGAAACATACTTTCAATCCTGGTAACCTATATATGCAATATTGTTTACGATCCTAAAAAATATATCGACTATGAAAACAGATCGCAAAAGCCAAAACTGACTCGCGAGGAAAAGCAGATCCTCTGCGAAAAGAAAAAGGCAGCGCGTCAGCAGGAGCGCCGCGACAGTCAACGCTTTTTCTCCACCAAAAAGCAGCTGGTATTCTACTCGGAAAGCAGCGGATTTTACAAATATTTTGAAGGCTTCATCGATTACATACTCCGCAATTCCAATCTGACCGTTCACTATGTCACCAGCGATATAAACGATCAGATCTTTAACAACCAAGACCCTCGAATCGAAAAGTATTATATCGGACCCCGTGCCCTTATCGCCTTTATGATGAAAATGGACGCCGATATGGTCGTGATGACAATGCCCGACCTTGAAAAATATCATATCAAGCGTTCAATCGTTAAAAAAGATGTGGAATATGTTTATACCGACCACGGCATGGGCAGCTTTCATCTAATGCTGCGGGAGGGCGCCCTTGACCATTTCGACACGATATTCTGCTATGGCCCCAACCACATTGAGGAGGTTCGCCAGACCGAGGAAGCATACGGTCTTCCCCCTAAAAAGCTGGTTAAGACAGGCTTCCCGCTTCTCGACACCCTGCTAAAGAGCGTTGCGGATCTTAAAGAAGAGGTTCACGAAAAAAAGCGCATTCTCATAGCCCCCTCTTGGCAAAAGGACAATTTGCTGGAATATTGCCTTGATGATATACTTTCACAAATTCTGCACCGGGGCTATCAAATCATTTTGCGCCCCCATCCCGAATTTATAAAGCGTTTTCCCGGCAAAATGAAGGCAATCCAAACCCGTTATGCCGATGAGGTGGGGGATGATTTCATAATCGAAACAGACTTTTCCTCCAACTTTACGGTATATTCCTCCGATCTTGTCATCACCGACTGGTCCTCCATTGCCAATGAATTTTCCTATGCCACCAAGCGTCCTTCCCTCTTTATCAACACTCCGATGAAAATTATGAATCCCAATTACAAAAAAATTGCCGCGGTTCCTCTGGAAATCACTCTGCGTGATAAAATCGGCATGTCTGTTGACACCGACAAGCTGGACACTCTTGCCGAAAAGATAGATTATCTGCTCAGCCACCGCGAGGAGTATCGACAGCGCATAACCGAAGTTATGGAAACCTACATGTTTAACATCGGAGACAGCGCCCGGGCCGGCGGCGAATATATAATCCGGACACTCGAGGAAAAGAGAATCGAGCGCGAAAAAGAGGAGCAGGAATATCAGCAGCTATTAGCTGAGCTTAACCGAAAAAAATAAAATTTATCCAACAATATCCCCAACTGTAATGCCTTTCAGCTTTGTAGTTGGGGATGCTTTTTATGCGTCAAAATACCGGGGAAATGTCTCTATAAAAAACAAAAAGAACTATCGGCGAAAAAAGCCGATAGTTCTCTGTAAAGAGGTAAAAATATAGCTGGGGTTATGATTTAATTTTATTTTTCTTCTGTATTATTTTAAGTAGCAAAAAAACAACCACAAGAACAATTAAGAAGATACCAAGCCAAGATGATTTCATATATCCTTCGTTTTCTTTTGAAATGAGTGTACCTCCATCCATATCAAAACTCTCAACCACTATATCAGCATTTGTTAACATAACCTTTTCTAAAGAGAATTTTGAATAGAAGTTTTCCGGGACAGGCTTTTCTGCGTATATTACAACGGCATAATGCTCGAAAAATTTTATGTAATTTTCATGATTTTCGTTCCAGAAAATATCTAAATAATCCATCGGATTATCAATATTTAATGGAATTGGGAAAATTCTTAGCGAAAATAGTATATTGTCTGTTTGAACATCAAAGCTATACCACCCTAAGAATCTAATTTTATTATCTTCTGAAAACATTGCTGGAAATGTTGATATTGGATACCACCCATCCCTGTGGATTTCCGATAAATTTGTTCCATTCCATTTTGGCACTAAAACATAACCTACTGTGCGTGGAACTTCTACTAACATCTTATTAGAAAAATTTGATTGATTATTGCTTTCAATTTCATTATAATCTGCGGTATTTATCCATTTTATCCATTCAGAGGTGTCTTTGAAATTGAATGTTTCATATGGCGGTGGTGATGCAATCACAGTAAAAAAGCTTGAATTTAAAAATATAATAGGTAAAATAATTATGGGAAGTATTCTTTTCATAATGAACACCCCTTTTTGTTTTATTATAGCTAGGATTGTGTGATATTTTACATTAATAATATCATAAATAACCATTTTTTTCTACTATATTTTTTTATGTTTTTATGTTATCTTCATGGTCGAGTACAATGAAGAAGATGCCATGTGGGCATGCGTCATAAAAGAAAAACGCACCCTCAAATGCTGATCAGCATTTGAGGGACAGTTCGGGTGCGGCACTTGCCGATGGCTGCGGAACTAGGATTCGAACCCAGACAAACAGAGTCAGAGTCTGTCGTGCTACCCTTACACAATTCCGCAATATGATGTTCGTCTCTCGTTTAGAGCACCGATATTATATCAAAATCAAACCCTTTTGTCAAGTCTATTTCTATATTATTAGCAAAAACAAATACATTTTTAAATCTTCAACATCAAAATTTAACCCGTAAAAAATATTTTTGAAATTTTTGAAATTTTTCTTGCATTTTCTTTTACCTCATAGTATAATAATAACAATGCTTATTTTATAAAGGACATATTGCTCGATAATACAGATATCAGCAAAAAATCCCGTTAAAATCTTATTCTATTGCTATTTTTGTTTTTATAAGAATACATCGAGAAATTATTATATCACTATTCAGCAGTGAACATCATTATTACACAACGAGGTAGAAAAATGATGTTACGACATCGGTAAATATTCATATTTAGATGATTATAAAGATATTTTTTCTGAATTCGTGAAGGATTGCCGTAACCATTATATTATCCCTGCCGAAGCTTTTTCCCATCACTTGGTAAAGCGCGGTCTACGCGAGGCCGACGGCTCCGGTGTTATGGCAGGCATCACTAAAAAGGGCAATGCCCATGGTTATATTATATCAGAGGGGGAGCGTTCCCCAATTAAAGGGCAACTGATTTATTGCGGATACAACGTCGAGGAACTTATAGGCGGGGTTATAAAGGAAAACCGTTTCGGTTTTGAAGAAAGTGCATACATATTATTGTTTGGTCACCTACCTACTCAGGAAAAGCTCCAAAAATTCGACAGCATTCTTGATGCATGCCGTCACTTGCCTCCCAGATTTACAGAGGATATCATCATGAAGGCGCCTACCCCTTCCCTGATGAACAAAATCGCCACAAGCGTTTTGGCTCTCTATGCGTATGATGACAACCCAGATGATATCAGCCTTGACAATCTTCTGCGCCAGAGCATGGAGCTTATGGCCCGTATACCGGTTATCGCCGCCCATGCCTACTCGGTATATAGCAATGTTTTTCATGGCAAGAGCCTGACTCTCCATAACCCCCATGAAAACCTCTCTACCGCGCAAAATTTCCTGTGCGTTCTCCGCCCCGACAAAACCTTTACAGACGAAGAAGCAAAGCTGCTTGACCTATGTCTGATTCTCCATGCTGAGCATGGCGGCGGAAACAATTCCACCTTTACCTGCCGTGTTGTTTCTTCTACGGCAACCGATACATACTCCGCCATCAGCGCTGCCATAGGCTCCCTGAAGGGACCCCGCCACGGCGGAGCAAACATCAAGGTTCAGGAAATGTTTGAGTGCATGAAAAAAGGCATTAAAGACTATAATGACGACGATGAGATTCTTGCCTTTCTCAGAGCGATTCTCCGCGGCGAAGAATGCGATGGCAGCGGACTTATCTATGGTATGGGTCATGCTGTTTATACCATTTCCGATCCACGCGCCGTTTTACTGAAAGACCGCGCGCGCAAGCTTGCCGAAGAAAAAGGATATTCCGAGGATTTTAAGCTCCTTGAGGCCGTGGAACGCTTAACACCGGCTGCCTTTGCAGCCGAAAGGGGTATATACAGGAACATATGTGCCAACGTTGACCTATATTCGGGGCTGGTTTATCAAATGCTGGACATTCCTATCGAGCTGTACACTCCGCTCTTTGCAATTGCCAGAATTGCCGGATGGTGCGCCCACCGTATCGAAGAGTGCTACACAAGCAATAAAATCATTCGCCCGGCATACAAATGCATTGCAAGGCCAAAGGAGTACATCCCCCTTAAAGATCGTGTATAACCTCCAGTTATATAAAAAACAGTCTCGTGCAGTTTATCTGCTGCACGGGGCTGTTTTGGTTATATGCAAGAGGACAGTCTCCTAAAAGCCCGATCTATCATATAAACGGTTTTCATATGACAATAGCTTCAAACAAACATATTGCCAAATATGCCGGAATAAAACAACAAAAGAGGGTTGCACAGCCAAAAGCCGTACAGCCCTCTTCCCTACTCTGAAATCAAGTGTGGTCGTTATTCTTATCCTTATCGTTATCCTTATTCTTTTTTTTACTTCGGTTTCGCATCATATGCCGATCCGGCCGATCAGCATTAAAAATCCCTGACTGCTCACGGGTACTTGGATTTTTAAATATCAGAAAATAAACCGCAAATATTATCAGCGCAACAATGATCATCAGCGTTGACTTATACAAATGCTCCTGGGTCAGCATAATTCCCGAGATGCCAAGAATACCGCACACCGCGTATAAAATGCGCACGCTCTGCCGCTGACCAAAGCCCATATCAACCAATCGATGATGAAGGTGCCCTCTATCGGCACAAAAGGGGCTTTTACCGTGAAGGAGGCGCCTTATGACAGCATAAAGGGTATCAAAAATAGGAAAGCCGAAAATAGCAATCGGAATCATAAAAGAGAGAATCATGTGGGTTTTGAAAACGCCGGAAATAGAGATTACCGCAAGGGAAAAACCGAGAAAAAGGGCGCCGGTATCCCCCATAAAGATTTTTGCCGGATTTGAGTTAAAGGGCAAAAATCCGAGACATGAAGCCGCGAGAATAGCCGTCAACAGAGCAAATGAAGGCTCTCCGACTCGAAGGGTCACCACCAACAGAGACAGTGAGCTGATTGTTGAAACGCCGCAGGCAAGACCATCCAACCCGTCAATAAAATTGACCGCGTTTGTCAGCCCGACAATCCAGAGCATGGTAATAACAAAGGACCAATTGCCAAGATTAATATAGTTTCCCGCAAGGTTGAAATGCTCGATTTTCACCCCCAGCGAAAGGGCGATTAAGGCGGCAATAATCTGTACAAACAGCTTAACCCAGGCATTGATTCGCAGCACATCGTCCAAAAGTCCGAGGGCAACCAATATCGTGCCCCCGATCCAAATAGCAGTAAGGGTTGCATCATAGGTGCAAAAAACCAAGGTCGTTGCAACGAAAGCGATAAAAATCGCAAGACCGCCGATTCGGGGAACAGGATGCTTGTGCATTCTGCGCTTATCGGCAGGAATGTCAATCGCACCGATTTTATAGGCAAGCACTCGAACGGCCGGAGTGGTCGCAAAGGACAGCAATCCGGCAAAAAGCACGGCTGCAAAGCCATAAATCCAGTGATGATTCTCCATTAAAACCTCCGTGATTATAAGGACGAAGGAAAACTAAATTACGAACCCAACCTTTCTCTTCACCTTTGACAGCGTCTTGCGGGCATAATAGGACGCGCTGTCCGCGCCCGACTTCATAGTCGATTCAAGATAAGCTTTATCCCTGATAAGCTCACTGAATTTTTCCTGAACAGGCTTCAGTGCATCGGCACAGGCCTCGCCTACCGCAATTTTAAAATCGCCGTAGCCGCGCCCTTCAAACTCCCGCTCTATTTCAGAAACCGTCTTGCCGGTAAAGCAAGAATAGATAGTAATCAGATTGTTTATACCGTCCTTCCCCTCGGCAAAACGTACTTCAGAGCCCGAATCGGTCACCGCACGCTTAAACTTGCGAATAATGACATCCTTCGGATCGAGAATACGAACGGTTGCATTTTCATTTTCGTCCGATTTGCTCATCTTTGTTGTCGGCTCCGCAAGGGACATGATCCTTGTTCCCTCAGCAGGTATATATGGCTCGGGAACAACAAAAACATCGCCGTAAATGTTGTTAAAGCGATGAGCGATATCCCGTGTCATCTCAAGATGCTGTTTTTGATCGGCACCTACCGGCACAAGCTCGGTCTGATAAAGCAAAATGTCGGCAGCCATCAGAACCGGATAGGTGAAAAGTCCGGCGTTAATGTTGGTTTCGTTCTTAGCGCTCTTATCCTTAAACTGTGTCATCCGTGCCAGCTCGCCAAACATGGTATAGCAATTGAGAATCCATGAAAGCTCGGCGTGCGCCGGTACATGTGACTGTACATAAAGGTTGTTTTTCATGGGATCAAGACCACAGGCGATATAAAGCGCCAGCGTCTCATAGGTACGGCGGCGAAGCTCGGCAGGCGTCTGTCTCACCGTAATCGAATGCATATCAACCACGCAATAAAAGCAAAGATGCTCCTCAGAAAAGGCACTGAAATTTCGAATAGCCCCGAGATAATTGCCAATGGTTAAATTTCCGGAAGGCTGCACTCCCGAAAAAACAACTTTTTTATTATCCAGCATTATTATTAACTCCTTGCGCTCCATCTTATTCTGTTTTCGGGAAAATTTATCAAAATCAGGATTGTTTTCCCAAAGCCACGAACAGAGAGAGCAGTTTTTTATACATGAGGAATGGTGTTTTTGTGCGAAAAAATTATTTTTCTAAATACTCCCGCACCAGCTCCCCAAGAATTTCTACGCCGCGAACGATTTGCTCATCGGACGGGTTTGAAAAATTCAGCCGGAAGGCGGAGGAGGGTTGATCGGTGTCACAATTGAAGGTGCCCCCCGGCACAACCGCTACCTTGCGTTTCAGAGCCTCTGCCACAAAGGTTGACAAATCAATGGCAGGCGGCAGGGTGCACCAAACGAAAAGCCCCCCCTGCGGCCGTGTAAAATGAATCTCCGGCGGCATAACCTTATCAAGGGTATCCAACATCAACCTGCATTTCCGGAGATATAGGGCACGAATTTTTGCAATCTGCCCGTCAAAATCACACTCGGTCATAAATTTGTAGCACAGCATCTGGAAAAACAGATTGGTATGAACGTCCTCAACCTGCTTTGCCACCGTCATTTTTTGGATAATTTCTTCATGAGCGTTGACATAACCAACACGCATACCGGCCGAGAGAATCTTTGAAAAGGAGGAGCAGTAGATGACAATTCCGGCATCGTCTATGCTCTTAATAGTCAGGATATCCTTCCCTTCAAAGCGGAGCTCGCCATACGGATTGTCCTCAAAAATAACAATATTGCGCTCCCGGGCAATCTGGTAAATCGCCTTTCTCTTTTCAAAACTGGTAGTTATGCCCATGGGATTGTGAAAGGTAGGAATCATATAAATCATCTTGACATTCTCTGTTTTGTCAAGAATATCTGTTAAAGCATCAAGATTCATGCCGTCCTGCTCAAGGGGAACCCCCACCGGCTTTGCTCCGAGGGAACGGAAGGCGTTAAGAGCGCCGATAAAGCTGGGGTTTTCGCACAAAACGACATCGCCCTCATTGCAAAAAATCTTGCAAGACAACTCAATCCCCTGCTGACCACCCGTAACAATCAAGGTTCGGTCAAAATCACGTCCGATACCGAATTTTTTATAAAGTCTCTCGGAAATTGCCTCACGCAAAGGGGTATACCCCTCGGTCATGCCATATTGCAACGCCTTAACAGCCTGTGATTCAAACAGCTCCCTCGAAAGTGCGGAAAGCTCCTCAATCGGAAAGGACTCTGAGGCGGGATTGCCGGCAGCAAAGGCAATAATTTCAGGATCTGTCAGGCTCTTGAATATCTCTCGGATAGCCGACGGCTTCAGCGCGCTTATTTTATCTGAAAAATTAAACATTTATCGTCAACCTTTCTTATTATTTCTTTCATTTTATTTCTTTCATTAATGATTTATTTTATCATAATGACCGAATCTTTTCAAGTGATTATTGCAAATTGGGAATACACTTGTGTGACATAACGGAAATCTGGAACAAAAAAGGACACATAACAAAAAGGCGGGAAAATCCCCGCCTTTTTGCCTTAACGTGAGGATGCCTCACGCCTCTTTTTTAATAATTTCTTTGCCATCATAGGAACCGCATTCCTTGCAAACACGGTATGATAAATTATATTCGCCGCATTTTGGGCATTTTGCCATCCCCGGCATTACAAGCTTCCAAACGCTTGAGCGTCTTTTATCTCTGCGTGACTTAGAAATTTTCCTCTTCGGTACTGCCATTTATATACACCTCCTTGACATATGCGCCTGTCCTTTCGGCAATCGTGCGCTTAGTTAATAAGATTATTCATAATCGGAAAGAAATTTTTCAAGAACCTTCAGCCTTGGGTCGATTTCCTTCTTTTCGCAGCCGCACATGCCTGCGTCAAGCCTTCTGCCGCACCCGGAGCACAGTCCTGTACAATCATCACGGCAAAGAAGCTTTGTGGGAAATTCAAGCAGTAGCATTTCCCCTAACTGTTCGTCAATATCGAGCATCCCGTCCCGGACAATCGCGTACTCGTCGTAATCGTCCTCATCTGCCTCAGCTTTTTGCAGGCTTTCAATAGTGGCAACCGTTTTTTCATACGAAACCTTAAAAACACCGACTACCGGCTCAAGGCAACGCGCGCACACACCCTCATATTCTATCGAAACCTCAAGGGCAAGGCGCATATAGCCGGCATTGTCAGTGATATTGCCGACGGCTCTCGCAGGCCTGGGAAAGTGAACACCCGAAAGATTCAGCGGAAGCATCCCTTCCTGACCTATATCCGGCGTAAAGCAAAAATCAATATCAATAACACTGCATTCGCCTGACAATAGAGGTCTTAAATCTATTATCATAATGCCACCATCCTTAGCACAAATTGACGCAAAGTGCAACAAACTTAATTATACACTCAAGGAGGGCTATTGTCAAGCATATTTGCAAAATTTCAATCATTTATCAAGTTTTTGGAGCATAGTATTTGACATTAATATAACATAGGGGTATAATACAAATAATAACATATCCTCAATGACGCCGACATAAAGGAGCGCCCATGAAAATTTTAAAAAACACGATAAAATATTCCTTCATTATACTTCTTATCGCAATATTTGCTTTGATTTTCACCCGAATTTATATTTTTTCTTATTATCCTAAATTGATGAAAAGCTTTATTTGGAACAACGCGGTTGAGTCGGCGCTGGGAAATGAGACAACCGGCGAAGTATTTACCTACAAGCCCCCTACCGCATATGATAATGCCAAGAGCAGCAACTTTTTCTGCGACTATATTATGATTGTGCCAAAAGCCGGGCAGCTCCAGATAACCGTTCGAGCAAACAAGAGCCTTATGCCGAAATTTGCCGAGGTTTTCGAATTGGATAGCATCCCCGAATATCATGATATTACTTTTGACTTTTCACTGGTCGACAATGACGGAAACCACTATCCCCTGTCCTTTAAGAAGCAGGACTCCGCCTATATGTATTATTACGAGAGACTTGTCTTCGACGAAATTCCTTTTGACGATATAGATTCCCTGTATCTTGAGATCTACACGGGGGAGAACCCCGATTATTCGGATAATCCCTTTACCTCCCTCTATGTCTACGACAAGCAAGTGCCGAGGAAGGACTATAAGCTTTCAAAATCAGAACGCACTATGCCCGAAAGCTGACCATAATCTAAACCTTAACATACTGAAATGAGGAATCTGTCTTGTACAAATACTGTATTAAGCGAAAAAACAAAACGGCAGAGCTTATCGTGGCCGCCCTTTTTCTCATGTCGGTCATCTTCCTTGTTTCCTCGATGTCAGGGGCAGGTTCGGTGATACTCTCAAGGTTCTTCTGTATTGCCTTCTTTTCCTTAGGAGTTCTTTTGGCGAACCGATATTTGCTCACCGGCTTTTGCTACATCATTAACATCGAAGGGCGAGGCACTCTCTCCATCGTACAAAAGCAAGGGAAAAAAACAAGAACGGTCTGCCGCATTGACCTTGACCGTATCTGCTCTATTGAATTGGTAACGCTTGATCCCAAAAGCAAAAAAACCGAAAGAAAACACGACTATCCGGTCAGGCAATACAATTATTGCGCCAGCTGCTTTCCCTCCCGTTATCTGCTGCTTGTATATGACGATTTCAGCGAAAAAGCCGTCCTCAAGCTAGACGCCGAGGAGGGCTTTACCGAAGTATTGACAAGGCTTGCAGGCAATGCTACCCCAGAAAGCCTATCCTAAAGTCGAAATTCTCAAATCCGAAAAAAACAAAGACGATCTTTATTCATTCTTCCCTGCCGATGGTGCGGTTACACGCTCATCGGCTACTTTTGTCAGTTTTTTAATATAACGTGTGCCATCCTCCCTTTTTATTATAAGGGCAGAATAAACCGGTGAGATTTCTCCGTCAAGGGAGTTGTAAAACTGCACTCGAAAGGTGCTTTCAGTTTCCTGACAAGAGGTTATCCCGATTTCGATATCATATTTTATCGGCTGCCCCACCGCGGTATAGGCCTTAACCTTATCAAGATATCGAAAAAGGATGCCGCTCTCATTCTTAACGCTTTTTTTCCCGCCGAAATATTGATACACCGTGCTTTCAAAATCCTCCCTTGGAATAAGGGTGGTGATGTGATAATGAGGATATTCCTTTTCGGCGGCTTCAAGCAGGGCAAGATTGCCGGTATATTTTGCAAATTGACTGTTCAAAAGAAAGTTCAATATCGCATCCCGATAATTTTCCGATACCTGACGAGTGTCCGAAAATTCGGTCAATTTAACATTGTCAATAAGTAACGGTGCAAAAAGCTGAGCAAGCTCGTTTGCTACCTCGCTGTCCGGCTCATGGGTCACAATCACCGATTCTGATTCATAATCATACAGATCAAAACCGAGATATTGCAGCATCGTATCATATGCCCCGCTTGAGCTGAACAGGATCATCAGCACAATCAATATAACAAGGACTGCAGCTATGATAAGTCCCGCCCGTTTCCGCTTGTATTTCTTTTTTTGCAAATCCCGATCGATAATAAAATTGAAATTCATAACCTCTCGCCGCGCTCTTTTTAAAATAATCTTCTTCATTATATTATAAATAACAATCGCCAAATTGTCAATTATTATAGCATTTTTCGCCATTATGTTTGCGAATTTGCTCTAAGTTTATCCTGTTTAATCCTTGAATAAATAAAGCATCGGGATACGGAAAAATCCGTATCCCGATTGTTTATGCTCCCCTTAAGCCTATCTGGCTAATTTCATGAGAGCATCGGTTATCCGGCGTTTATTATAGATTGGTGCCAGTTAAGCCAACCGGTAAATTAATACCTGTCTTTGCAAGGATTCTTCTCCCGTTGGCACTTGCAGCAGACAATCGGGATGTAGCAGGCAAACTTCTCATCCTTTTTGTCCTTGTGACAATCAAACTTGTCATCTTTATGATCGCAGCATTTGAAATCGAAGTTGAAGTCACAGAAATCGCATTTTGATTTATCTTTGTAATAGCACTCGCTCATAACAAAACCAGCCTCTCATTTATTTATATCCTAAAGGATACGAGAATGCCGCCCAATATCAAGCAACAGATTCTCTCTACTCTCGCACATGAGCAGCATAATCGAACCTTTGGATACTATAATAATATGTCGCCGGTGGTGAAATGGTGACAGTTTTTGAGTTTTTTCTGCTTTGTTATGCTCTTTTCGCGGCGGCTGAGATATACCTGTCTGAAGTCAGGCTGTATATCCTTATTTTCGGCAGCTCCTGCTCGACAACGAAGCCTGCATTGGTAAAAAGACGGATCGAACGATGATTGCTGTGATGTATTTTTGCAATAATTTTTTTGGTGCGCCATTCATAAAAAGCCATATATAATATTTGACGCAGGGCAATTGTTCCGATACCGTGCCCCCATATGCTCCGCTCCCCTATGGCAATTACAATTTCATGCTCTTGTTCATCCTCGTTCGGCTGCAGGCGCACAAAGCCTACCGGATCGTCCTCGCTTTTTCGCACGAGATAAAACCTGCCCTCCTGATTTAAATGATAGGTCAAAAGGGGGTCATTCTTGTGCGCCATATCACGCAAAGCCGAGGAGACATCCTCTCCCTCATTTAAAAACTTATTCACAGCCGGATTATCAAGCCAATCTGCTAATTTTCGTGCATCGTGCGCAGAAACACGATTGCATAAAAAAACAGAAGGAGCTTTTATCATTGCTCTTTCCTCCACAAGATTATAATAAAAGCCCTTCATATATATTCAATATTGTATTGAAATGACGGTTCTTTTGTTAATAGCATTAATATGTTCCGGAGAAGGCGGACCATCTCCGGAACATATTAAGTATAACATATAAATCCCGTTCTGTCAATCATTATGCCGCTTTTCAGCCAATGAGGCAATTTATGCTAAATAAAGGGGGATAATTTATGCAAAATATTGATAGCTTGCCGAGCCTTACGATGAATTTTAATTGCCATTTCGGTTATACTGAATATAAAGGAGTGTGTTTTTATGAACGGCAATGCCGAGTTATTAAATTTTGTCTATCAAAATTCTCAAATGGGTGTTGAAACCATCAAGCAACTTATCGATATTGTCGAGGACGAAAGATTTAAAGAACGCTTAAGATCTCAATATGACGAATATTTCGAAATCCATAGGGCGGCAAAGGAAGCCTTGAATAAGGCGGGCTACGATGAAAAAGGCATTGGAACACTTGACAAGATTAAGACATATTTAATGATTAATATGCAAACAATGCGTGACAATTCTCCCTCTCATGTTGCCGAAATGCTTATAATCGGAAGCAATATGGGTGTTATTAACGCAATAAAAAACCTGAAAAAGTATAAGAATGCCGATCCAAAAATCTTACGCCTAATGGAAAAGCTTCTAAAATTTGAGGAAAACAACATTCAAGAGCTGAAGGAATATCTCTGATAAACAATAAAAGGCCATCCTAATTCGGGATGGTTTTTTTGTTGAAAAAACAGTCATAATCTCGATAAAATAAGCTTGCCGGCAGGACAATTGCCCTTCTCGTCTTACTTGACACTTGTCTTATCAAATGATATAATAATTGAAGGATTTTATATTTACTTTTGGTATTTTATGTTACAGACAGAGTGCTCTGCCTAAACTCGCGCCAACGCGTCTAGAAAGGAATGGTTACCTATGGACATCCATTTGCTACGCAGCCCGAATGTCATATACGAGTGCGTGATGCTACTCTATAATCATCTTAACGGAAACTCTTGTCGTGAATTGAAGCTATCCATTCAAAAGAAGTCAAGCATTGACCAACAGGTTCTTGACAGCTGCTTCGACGCCATTATCAATCTAACCGAAAATATTTATCAGGCGCGGCGTTTTGGTGAAAACAACATCGAATATCTGTTTAAAAAGCATGAGGAGCTTGACAGTTGCTTTGCTTTTTACATTTTGCATGATATTTTCCGTCTTGATGATGCAGATTTTAACACCGCTTTTGAGCAGATTAAGGGGATCACCAGAGCGCATTTCTTTGTCAATCTCTATTCCCTGCTACTTAAAAGATTTCCCCACACCGATTACAACGGGGTGGTCAGCAATTACAGCGAATTGATTAATTTCATAGGCGCTCTCCCTGTTTCCTCCGACTTAAAGTGGGAGCTTTGCAGCTTTTACAACAGCTTTGATACTCACAGGGATTCTCTTGCGGAAATTCTGTCCGATACCTGCCGCCATTATATTGATATGTATGACACGGTCAAGCATTATTGTGACTGGTTTACCACTAACTATAAAGAATCATGCGGCGATCATCCAGAGGCCTATCTTGCGGCAAACTACGGCATCTCCCTTGACAATACTCCCGATGCCCTTTATCTTGTCCCTACTATTACATCACCCGCCGAAACACACTATTTGATGAATTATACCGGCGAGGAAGAAAACGACTTTTTCTATATCGGTGTTCTTTTTGATCCGCTGCGCGGATTTGAGGATGCCCCTGCCGACTCCAAGAGGCTTTTTAGAGCAATCCGCGTCCTGGGTGATGCCAGCAAGTTCGAAATTATGCGGCTACTTAGCGAGTCTCCGAAATACGGCCAGCAGCTTGCCGAATTGCTGGAGATAAGTACCGCAACTATATCCCACCATATGTCCCAGCTTATTGAGCTTGAGCTTGTCAAAACCAAGCGAGAAGCTAATCGTGTATATTACTCGGTGAATGAGGCCGTTCTTCGCTCTGTTGCCAACGATTTCACACGGCTTTTTGCAAAATAATTTACAAGGTAAATATATTAATGACTAACAGAAAAGTTAAAGCAATATTCTTTGATCTGGACGGTACCTTAGCAGATACCCTTCATGAAATTACACAGGCGATGAACCTTACCCTGCGACATTACAATTTTCCTGAACGCAACTATCAGCAAATGCTTAATTGTATAAATTACGGCGTTTTGGAGCTAGTCCGGCGGGCTTTCCCGGAACACTGCACACCGGAGTTTATCAATGAGGCTCTCCCCCTCTATCAGAAAAACTACGGCTCTGTATATCTTGATACCAAGCTACCTTATGATGGAATTCCTGAGGTACTGAGTGAGCTGAAAAAAAAGGGATACCATCTCGGGGTTATCTCGAATAAAACACATATATTCACCCTCAACCTCACAAAGCAAATCTTTGGTGACGATACCTTCGATCTTATTATCGGGCAAGAAAGGTTTCCGGGCAAGCCTGCTCCCGAGGTAGGATATTACGCCGCAAAAAAGCTCGGTATTGCCACCGATCAGATTATCTTCATCGGTGACTCCCATGTGGATTATCATTTTGCGAAAAATACCGGCATGATTCCTCTCTCTGTAACCTGGGGATATCGTGACGAGGAATATCTTATTAAAGAGGGAGCAAGGTCTTTTGCCCGCACCCCCCCGTGAGCTTATTCCAATGATTGAAAAACTAAGTGGATAATATTATGCATAAAAAACATCGTAATATCAGAAAACTGTTGCTGATTCTCGTTGTTATAACAGTCGCCATAGCCGCGACTGTTATTATTGTTGCCCGCCCCGACCTGCAGCTTAGAATTATCGACACAATTGCCCGTGGGATTTTTGAGATAAGGATGACCGAATGTCACCTAAGGGAAGATGAATTGGTCTCCCTCTCTCCGGAGGATATCAAAGAAAACAGCGAAATTATCTTTAACGATTCTCTTCTGCTGGTAAACGCCGAATACCTCCTGTCCGATAATTATATACCCGAAATTGTCGAATATAAAAACACCGGCGTTTTGATGAACACCTGTATCACAGATGCTTACGCACGTCTATCCCATGATATTTCCCAATATGTCGGCGATCGCCTCTTTGTGCGCAGCAGTTATCGAACAAAGGAGGAGCAGGCCGCTCTTCATCAATCGGAGGGGGAGCTTGCCCTCATGCCGGGAGCAAGCGAGCATCAAACGGGGCTTGCTCTTGATGTTTATGTCAGCCGATACGCGGGATACGGGTTCATTAAGTCAAAGGCCGGGCTCTATGTTAATTTATACGCCCATAAATATGGCTTTATTATCCGCTATCCACGCGGGAAATCGAATATTACCGGCATGGTGTTCGAGCCGTGGCACATCCGTTATGTCGGTCTTCCCCATTCGGAAATCATGTACACAAACGAATGGTGCCTCGAAGAATATATAACCCGACTGGAGATTGGTAAATTCTATGCTGTCAATGAATATATCATCTCAAGGCAGAAAGGGGAAAATTTATTGATTCCCTCAAGCCTTACCGATCTTGTAATTTCTCCCGACAACAGCGGAGCCTATATTATAACCGGAAAAAAGGTCAGATGAGAGGCAACACCTCTTATTTGATTGTCTTTGTTAACGGAATATGACTAAAGGAAATTTGAATGAACACAGATATTGTCTTTAAAAATGTTTTCTTAATGCTTTTGCTGGTTGTTCCCGGCTTTATCATGCGCAAGGCAAAATTAGGCAGTAAAAATACAGCCCGTGACTTTTCCTTTACCGTATTGTATATCACTCAGCCTGCGCTCATTGTCCTATCCTTTATTCGGCCTTTTGACAGGCAGGTTTTGATTAATGCCGCCGCTATATTGTTCTTTTCTTTTATTGCCCATGTGCTCTTTATTTTGGTCTCCCTGCTGCTGTTTAAAAGAGCACCGGAGGATATACAGCGTGTTTTGCAGTTTGGCACAATCTTTTCCAATGCGGGCTTTATGGGGTTGCCGTTAATAGTATCCATTCTCGGAGATGAGGCGGCAATTTACGTATCGGTTTATCTCATCTGGTTTAATGTTTTTTCCTGGTCGGTGGGATGCCTGATATACACAGGTGACAAAAAATACATATCCTTTAAAAAAGCTTTTCTTAATCCTGTCGTAATATCAATCTTTGTTGGTCTGTTGGTCTTTCTCCTTCCGATTGACACATACATCCCCGATATTATCATCGACACACTGTCTCACATGAAAAATACCGTTGCCCCTATGTCCATGATAGTCATAGGCATACGCCTCGCCGATATAAAATGGAAAGGGACTTTCAAGGATACCTATATGGCAGCAGCGATTTTTACCAGACTTCTGCTCCTCCCCACCTGTGTTTGGCTTGTGATGAAGCTTGTTGCCCTGACCGGTCTCTACAGCGATGAGATGACAATGTCGGTTGTTCTTCTCTGCTCTGCAACGCCGGTTGGCGCCAGTACCACCATGTTTGCGGAAAAATTCAACAACAACGCCCGGTATGCAAGCAAGCTGGTGTCACTGAGCACCGCCTTCTCCCTTCTAACAATGCCCCTGATATCTCTGCTGGTTAAAATCTAGTCTATATAAATCAAAACAGACCGCGGTGCGGTCTGTTCTGCTTTTTATAATAAAATTATCCTCTTTTACTAAGTACATTTCTTTCATACTCAGCAATATTGCTATACCAGCCCGTATCACAGCTAACACCCGACCTGCGACAGTATTCCTCCCAAATCACGCCGAAAGGAAGGGTTTTTACCGCCTCGTTAAGCATCAAAAGCTCGGTGAATCGACTGCTGTCCTGTAGCTCCTTAAAGGTTTTATTGGGCAGAAGCAAAGCCTGAAGCAAAGCCTTCTGCATATTGCGGGTACCGATTATCCAAGCGGCAATACGATTGATCGACGCATCAAAGAAATCAAGTCCTATCAGCACCTTATCCAAAGCATCGCAGCGAACTATTTCCTTCGCCATATCAAGAACATCATCGTTAAGGGTCACCACATGGTCGGAATCCCAACGTACCGGTCGGGTAACATGGAGCGGAATTTTGTCGAAATATAAAAGCAGGCTCGAAATTTTATCCGCCACCGACTCGGTGGGATGATAATGTCCGTTATCAAGCAGGTTGTAAACCCCCTTGCGGCTCGCCGCATAGCCAAGATAAAACTCATTGCTGCCAACGGTATAGGATTCAACGCCTATACCGAACACCTTGCTTTCAAGGCTATCAATTACTCCGTCATATTTGTCAGCAAGAATTATGTCAAGGCTCTCCTTCAGACGACGGCGCGGTCCAAGCTTGTCGCCGGGTATATCCTTAAAGCCGTCCGGAATCCAGATGTTGTGCAAAACATCCTTCCCCAGCTCCTTTGCAATCTGTGCCGAGATCTTGCGACAGCACCGTGCGTGTCTGATCCAGAAAGCACGCACACCGTTATCCGGACTGGATAAGGTAAGACCGTCCTTTACCATCGGATGGCTGAAAAAGGTGGGGTTAAAATCAATGCCGAGATCATTCTTTTTAGCAAACTCGACCCAGGGTGCAAAGTGCTTGTACTCCAGTTCGTCCCTATCTGCAAAGATGTCACCATGCACGGCATAACTTGCGTGGAGATTGATTCTCTTTTTGCCCGGAATATGCTTTATGGCAACCTCAAAATCGGCCATCAATTCCTCGGGAGTACGGGCACGACCGGGATAATTTCCGGTTGCCTGAATTCCGCCCGAAGCTTCCTGTCCGCCCTGCTCAAATCCGACAACGTCATCCCCCTGCCAACAATGAATGCTGATTTCCTTTGATGAAAGAGTGCGAATGGCCGCCTCAACATCAATTCCAAGTACGTCATACTTACTTTTAGCATATTCAAATATATTCATCTTTTCACCTCATTTTATTATTGTTTCGGTAATGATAGGAGTGGACAATATACCTTGCGGCATCAAGCGGTATTCATAAGTCCAGTAATCCCCTTGTGTGCGCCATGAATTTGGTCCCCACCATGAATATTTTTCGTCGGCATTGTGAACGGGACCGAAGGCATTTGTTCTCGGCACATAAAGGGTGATATCAAGCTCATGCTCCCCTGCCGATAAATCCCCCAGCTCCAGCTTATAAGGCGGCAGTGCAATCACTCCGACCTCCTTGCCGTCTATTGCCGCAGAAATCACGCCTCCGCGAAAATGGGGTGTGCGCAGGGTCATCCTTCCCACGTCAGAAACAACCTTCACAAGATAATGCACCTCCCCGCCGTAGAAAGGCAGCCCCTGATGCACAATGCTGTCAAAATACAGCTTTTCCGGCAACGTTGTTATGGTCTTTCTTTTACCGGTGACCTTAACTCCGAAATCACCGAGCAAATAACACCATTCCACATTGGTGCGTTTGCCAAAGGGCAAAGTCAACTCAAGAATATTGTTACCCTGCTTAATGAGAGGGAGTTTTACCGTTTGAATCGATTTGTCGGTGTACCAACCGATAACGGTATTGTCAACAGGCTGACCGTTGAAGGCAATATCGGCAACTTCAGCGTCCTCAAGAGCCAACATTGCCCCCTCATAATCGATCTCGCTCTCAACGGCAAAACGCAAGCGAATCTTATGAACTATCTTTTCCTCTTTAATCGTCCAGGGCTGTGCCACCGCAGACCGACGGATAGGCCATCCCAGCCTGATCCGGCAATTGTTATCGGCTATTAATAGCTCCTCTTCGGACCGGTATTCCTCATCATCAAGGGCATATTCCGCCATATCGAGCAGCAGTGCATTCGGCTCGGACAGGGTAAAGGGAACAGCGCTGTCAATCATAATCCTTTTTGTCTCCGGAGCCTTAACAGGCATCGGTTCCTTTCCGTATTCCTCGCTGGGTACCAATTTATACAACAGTGCATCATAATCGTATACCGTTTCGGTAATAACGGTGTTGTTCCCTACTCGTTTATAAGGCACTTCTTTGGTGGTGCCGGTTATGGTATCATAAAGAATCGGCTTGTATGCCCCTTTTACGGTAATTTTTATCTTTTTGCTGACGGATATATCTTTATTGTAGGGCTCCTTTCCGTGGGCGATAAAGAGCCAAAGGGTCTCCCCATCCTTGCGGATCTGATGGAGAAGATTGTTTGTATACTCGCCGTTACTTTGACGGATATCCACTATGCGCTCCTCTTCAAGCACCTGAAGTATGGACATACGATCAAAGGAAATGCAAACGCTCTTCTCAAACAGGCGCCTTGCCCGATCGGATGTTTTCGCATCAACGTAGCGGGGCGGATCACCAATGAAAATCAGCTTGCCGCCGGCTGCGGCAAAGGTCTCCAGTCGGTCTAAGGTAGATGATCTTATGGTATGCATCCCCGGTATCACGACGGCATCATACTGCATATCCCCTACAGAAAGAGGGGCTGTCCCCTCCTTGCATTGATCCGGGAGGAGAGATTCACTGATAAAGTCGAAATCGATACTGCCGAAAAGCAGCCATTCGGTAATGTTTGTAAAATTGTCATCCAATTGCTGGCAGGCACTGGCGTTTTGCTCGGAAGGACCGGTATAGAGCCAATAGCTCTCCACCGGATGAACAACGGCTACCTTAACGCAGGGTTTCCCCCTTGTCATTGCCGTGTTGACACGAGCGAAATGATCCTCTATGTAAGAATATTTATGCCACCAGGGGGACTGATAGTTAATCGACGCAGGATAGTCCCGCTTTGCCTCTCCCTTCATGGAGACCCAGGACAGGTGGTGCACCCGAATAGTAACTCCGAGGGCTGCCTGCCAATCTCCCTGAAGCTTGTGCCCGCGAAAATCAAAGTTCCAGCTGGTGACGCCATAAAGCTCGGACATCATGCCCTCACGTCCATACTGCCGAACGGCCGACTGTGCCTGCTTAGCCGTCGTATACTCGTAATAGTTACAGAGCATATCAATACCCGGCAGCTGAAAACTCCGATAGGATCTCATGGCATCCCCAAGAGCGTTTGTTTGGGATTTTAAGGTCGGCTCTTCCATCAGGTGCCCGGTCAGGGCAATGCCGTTTTCCTCGCACCACTTCCCGCAATTGTCAGCGAATGCCTGAACAAATCTTTCTGCCACATGGTCATGATAATGATAACGGACAGTAGATATTTTCCCATTCGGTAAATTCCAGACAAGCTCGGGAACTCCGGCAATCAAATCTTCGCCATAGGCATCGGCAAAGGTTTTGGCAAGATCATCAGTCCAAGGAAGGGTAATATCCTTTTTCTCAAAGGGGTGTGCCAACACTCTTTTCTTTACAAATTGAGGCTCATCAGTAAAAATAGCCGGAATCGATTTGCCAAACTCATCTCCTACCTGCTTTTTATATGCCTCATATGTGACTTCAATAAATTTATCGATTGCTGCCTTGTCTAAGGTGTTAACATAGGTTTGGTTATTAAACCACGGGGTCGGCAAAGGAGTTTCGAGATAGGCGTACCATTTTGTACCCTTTGTTTCAGCATCAACATCAACAATCTCCCAGCTTTTAAGATACCCTTCTTCATCCAGAACAATGTCGTAACACGCTAAAAGCTCGCCGTTGTTTGACCTTCCGCCAACTGCATTTGCTGTATGAATTGCAACCGTTTCAGCCTCGGAATTTGACTTTGTGGTAAAAAGCAGGTTTCTCTGACGAAAACGTTCGTCGGCGGTAACAATTCCGCCGGCCATGCCGGAAGGCCAGCGGTCCTCGTCATACAGCCATGTCAGCATTTTGTTTTTCTTCGCCTTATCGACACAGGCTTTTATATGGTCAAAAAACTCCTCACCAAGATATTCGGTTTCCAGTCCGGTACGAACGTGTATATGAGCCCCGCCAAGCCCCATCTTTTTGAAAACGTCAATCTGCCGGAGCAGCTCCTCGGTGTCAAGACGGCAATTCCATGACCAGAAGGGGGCGCCCCGATATTCGCTGGTAGGATTTTGAAAAAGTGCGCTTGACAATTCTTTTTCTTTAGTCTTTGGATATAGCATTACATTCCTCCTAATATATATATCTGATCAAGGGAAAGACATGAATTTATTAAATGGCTAGAAGGCATCTCATTGACTTTTTTCGCGTTTTAATTTATGATTATTGTAGCTATAATTTTCGGGAGGAGTGCCGATGAATAAAACAGCGGACATAAATCATGAAATTGCCATCTATAATAATGAGCTGAGCAACGAAAACGTCGGTGTGTACATATCGGATGTTAACACCACCCCGTACCATCGCCACACCTTCCTTGAAATCGCTTATGTAGTTGAAGGAAGTGCCCTGCACTATTTTGATAATCGATCCCTCATAGTAAAAAAGGGGGACTATTACGCCATTGATTACAACGAGGTCCACAAATACTCCCCGAACGGCAAAGACAACTTTAAGATTATAAATTGCCTGTTCCGCCCCGAATTTATAGATGCCTCCCTAAAGCATTGCAAAGGCTTTTCCGACCTTGTGTCAAATTACCTTATCAAATTTGAATATGCCAATCTAAAGACGATTCCGACAAAAATTATCTATCAGGATGAAAACGCCGAGGTGTACACATTATTCAAAAAAATATTTCGTGAATACACCGAAAAAAAACCGCGTTATCAGGAGGTTATTCGCTGCAACATAATCGAGCTGATCATTATCACCCTGAGGAAAATATACGAAGAAAATGAAAACCAGAAAAACCAACTGATTGCAAAGGTGGCAAGCTATGTTGACAATAATTACAACAAGCCGATCACCCTTTCGAAAATCAGCAATGCCCTCGGCTATAGCCTGCCCTATGTATCAACCCTTTTCAACAGAGAAATGTCGGTCTCCTTCGGCACATATCTGAAAAAAAAGCGTATCGAGCATGCCTGTCATATGCTGGCGAACTCCTCCACCGAAATTAATGAAATTTCCAACCTTGTGGGATACAGTGATGTCAAGCATTTCCGCACAATTTTCAAACATATGATAGGAAAATCACCAAGCGAATTCCGCAAGCAGTATCAGAAAAATCAAGAGTTTTCACTATTTAGAAAATATCATATTTTCGCCGGAATTAAAACCTGTATCTTTTAAATGCATAGGTGGTAATTTTAATATGGTAACAAATATACATACCGCCTTATCATGCACATTTCCCACATCCTTAGTATTCCTGCGATTTCACGCCAGAAGATAAAAAAGGGGAGCAGCGTTTTATGCTGCTCCGTTGCGGTCTATTTAACCATATCCGCAATATTCTGCATAACAGTTCCCATGGTATCGAGGGCACGACCCGCTGTCCTTGCAAATTTACTGCGGCGTGGCTGGGTAGCCGTTTTAACTGCCATACCGACTGCCGAACCAATGACAATGCCTGCAATCACGCCCTTGGTTAAACTTTCTTTTCTACGATTCATTCATTATCCCCCTGTAATATTATCCGTATTGTGCTTTATTTTGGTTGCACAATTATTATCAGCCTTGCCTTATTAAATTATGTATGGCAATTATTAACCAAAATAGCAAAAGTAATAAACCAAAAGGAAAATAGATACGTAGCCGCATTTTCGCAATTTATGCAAAGCATTTTGGCAATTACAATCCCCGGTCTGCTGTTTGTAATAGCAGCAAACCGGGGATTGTTTTATTTAAACGAAGCCGGTATAAGATACACCGTCCGCCTTTACCTTCAGGTAGTAAAGCGACTAAGCTCTGTAGAGGCAGCAGAAATCCCGCGTCCATGTTGTTTTTTCGAGGCTAAATATTCTGACGATACCTCTGCTGAGATCTTATTCGTTGCCATAAAACAATGCTTATAGTCACAGGTCTTCGCAATCGTACAGGTATACCCGATCTTTTCGCCGTTGTTGGGTTGAACGATTACATTTTTGTCAAAACGAGGGCAGTATCGTTCGACTAGGTCATCACCTGTCCTCTTTTTATTCTTCAATAACAACACCTCACCTGATTGATAATGGTTAATGTCATTATTATATGCGAAAAAATCTGAAAATAAGCAAGTATTATGTCAATTTCCAAAAAAACAATAAATAAAAATAAATAAAATCGTATCAGGAATCGATATAAGAGCGCACACGAAGCTTGACGCCAAGTTCCTCAGCGGTGCGGGCGCATTTTTTTATATCCTCGTCACTGATCATTCCCTCAACCACCGTTAAAATGACACAGGGAACATATTTTTTTATATCGCGGGCAAACTTCAACAGCCCGTAATATGCTTCCTCCTTATAAATAGAATGACAGATTTTATCATAGGTATGGGCATCAGCCGCATTAAGACTGATAGAGACGACATCAAAAAGTCCAGCAAAAAGCGGGGTGGTATCCTCACCGTAAAGCAGGGATGCGTGACCGTTGGTGTTCAGCCGGATTAAGATATTCCAGCGGCTGCGTATCTGCCGGCAAATCCACAACATATCATGAAGGCGACAGGTCGGTTCGCCATAACCGCAAAAAACGATCTCATCAAAATTATCGGGGTTTTGCCGCTCTATATCGGCAAGCACCTCTTCCCGTGTCGGCTCGCGCTCCAGCCACAGACTGT
>JAAYQM010000016.1 GCA_012519315.1 Clostridiales bacterium
AGGGGCGGTTTATGAGCCCCGCTTTGATATCGGCATTTATCTGGACGGCTATTCATATGAAAGATATAAGAAAATTCAGCCTCAGATTGACCGGATTCCCGAGATCGATCACGCCGAAATTTTTAGCAGCTCCCACTTTGTGATGCATTCCGAGATCTCGACTCGAGCGCTGTCGACAGAATACCGTTATTATCATCAAATTGATGATGATACCTGTTATCTTGGTTGGAGAGTAGTTTTTATCGACGATCGCTCCTTTGAGAGCTTTACCGGACTGGATGCAGAGGATTTGCTGGCCGACGACGGGGATATTAAGGCGGTTTTCTGTAACCGGACTTCTTCGGGCAATACTTATTATGATGTTTTTAAACCGGGGCTTTCTGAGATAGATTATTATGATGATCATAATCAAATAAAGTCGCAAAAAATTGCAAAAATGCTGTCAGAGTACCCCTATTCTCTCGCCCGTGACACAGGACTGATCGCCCTATATCCTATAAGCCTTATTGATGAGCTTGGCTATTCGATTGATGAAATGGATTTCATGGTGGTCTATAAAAGCGGCGAGCCTGAGGCTGCGGCGGCTGAGATTGCTAAAATCCTGAAAGGGGGCAATCTCCATACCTCGATTGTGGTTCCATCGGTAAATATGGCCGAGAATCTTCAAACTATTCGAGGGGTAGAGCTTTTGATACACCTTTTTGTTTTAATGCTGACCTTGATCTCCCTTCTTAGTGCGGTTAGTATTCTTTCGGTTAATATGCGGTTGCGCAAACGGGAGTTTGCCATCCTAAAATCGGTGGGAATGCAGGACGCCGCCATTAAGCGCATGGTTGGGATCGAATGCTTTTACTATGGTCTTTACGCCCTGATATACGGACTTATTGGTACGTTTGCTGTAAACTATTCTATTTACAGTTATCTGCTCTTATCGGACTTGCTGGATGATTTGGTCTTTAAGATTCCATGGGGACATATTGCCGTTGCTTTTGCCGGGGTTTTTGCTATTGTTGCAACTACCGTGATTTATGCCGTCTCAAGGCTCGGAAAAATCAATATCATCGATGCCGTCAAGCGGGAAATCCATTGATAAATACACTAATTGCTCTCCAAAGAGACAAAGCTTGACAATTTACGGCGATATTTTGTCGATAAGAAAGGAATTTTCTCTTTACTGTTTACAATCGATGAGAAAACAATTATAATATTAAATGTAGCACTTTTATAATTCGCAAGTCTCCTCGTTGTTTTTGAGGGATTTACGATTATAAAGCATACGCATTAAAAGGCTGCTATATGGAGATTATAATCATGTTCTCTGCTTGAGACCGTGATTTAATCTCTGTATGACCGGCTCTTTTATTTAATAAAGAAAGGAATAAAAAATGATCAGAGTAACAGTTTGGAATGAGTTTGTACACGAAAAGACCAGGAAGGAAGCGGCTGAATGTTATCCTGAGGGTATACACAACTATATTGCCGATTTTCTTAAAGATGAAAACATCGTTGTTAGAACTGCCTACCTTGAACAGCCGGAGCATGGTCTGACCGAGGAGGTTTTAAACGAAACCGATGTATTGATCTGGTGGGGACATAAAGCCCACGATCAGGTAAAGAATGAGGTGGCGGCAAGAGTGCAGAATCATGTGCTGGCCGGCATGGGTTTTGTTGTTCTTCACTCCGGACACCATTCAAAGCCCTTCAAGCTGCTTATGGGCACTACATGCAATCTTAAATGGCGGGATAATGACCGGGAGCGTCTTTGGTGTATAAATCCCACCCATCCGATTGCAAAGGGCGTTCCTGAATATATCGAGCTTGAAAATGAGGAAATGTACGGGGAGCAGTTTGATATTCCGAAGCCGGACGATATTATCTATCTTGGCTGGTTCCGCGGTGGAGAGGTCTTTAGAAGCGGCTGCACCTTTACCAGGGGCAACGGGAAGATCTTTTATTTCCAGCCCGGTCATGAAACTCATCCTACCTACCATAATCCTGCTATACAGCAGATTATAAAAAATGCCGTCCTTTGGGCTGCGCCTGCCCTTTCGAGAGGGAAGATTCCCGTGCCGAATTTCAAGTCCCTTGAGGCCGGCAGGGCATAAGCTACGCTTGATTATCGCCTTTTAGGAGAGGAAAGTTAAGCTGTAAAAATAACCGAAAGGGAGGGCGGTCCTTTGGACCGCCATGGATGTTTTGCATGAACAAGGCAATGAGACTTGCTCTTGCTGCGCTCTCTTATACCGATATTGATATCAAAAAGAATTATAAGCTTCGCCGTTCGGTTGCTAAGATTAAAGCGCCCTTGCTGACAAAGCCCCTTTACAACTTCAGGGATCTGAAGATATGCAGTGACGGTCGGGAAATACCCGTGCGCATATACACCCCGAAAACCCCTACGAACGATCGCGTTCTGCTGTTTTTTCACGGGGGCGGCTGGGTGACCGAAAGCGTTGATACCTACAATAGAGTTTGCCTCAATCTGGCAAAGGGAACGGGATGCAGGGTTATATCGGTGGAATATCGGCTGGCTCCTGAGCATCCCTTTCCGGCCGGGCTTGAGGATTGCTACGCCGTCGCCCGGGAGTTTATTTGCTCTCCCGAAGGCTTTGACATTACCCCTGACAAGATAACATTAATAGGGGACAGCGCCGGGGCGAATCTTGCCGCCGCCGTCTCCCTTTTAGCGCGGGACAGGGGCGAGTTTTCGATACACAGCCAAATTTTAATCTATCCCGCAACCTATAACGATCACACAGAAAACTCTCCCTTTCCATCGGTAGTGGAAAACGGAAAGGGTTATCTGCTCACATCTAAGAAGGTGTCCGACTATATGACTCTCTATATGTCGTCGGAGGAGGATAAAAACAGTCCTTATTTTGCTCCTCTGCTTGCCGCCGATTTTTCAAAGCAGCCGGCAACACTTATTATTACAGCTCAGTATGATCCTTTGCGCGACGAGGGAGAGGCCTATGGCAAAAGGCTTGCAAATGCGGGCGTTAAGGTTCGCATCTACCGTGCGAAAGAGGCTCTGCACGGGTATTTTTCTCTGGAACCCATATATCCGCAAGTGAGAAAAACCTATGAATTGATTAATAAATTCTTATATGAGGTACAGTCAAATGACCAATCGCCGGGGGGCAGACTGGAGCCGTCTTGATAATGCGGCAAAAATTTTTCCGCCGACAAGCAGCCGGCGGGATCCGCGGGTCTTTCGATTTTCCTGCGAGCTTTATGAGCAGGTGGACCCTGAAATTTTACAGCACGCTCTTGACGCCGCTGTCAGTCAATTTCCGAATTTTTTATATATCCTCAAAAGGGGGCTTTTTTGGTATTATCTCGAGAGGAGCGACCTAAAACCGGTTGTCGCACTAGAAACCGATCCCCCTTGCTCAAAGATATATAGCACGAAAAGCAAAACCCTTCTCTTTGATGTGACATATTACAAGAAGAGAATAAACCTTGAGGTGTATCACGTTCTTTCGGACGGCACCGGTGCGCTGCAATTTCTTTTGTCGATTGTATATCATTATCTGCTGGAAAAGTATAGGGATGAGTTGCCACAGGACATTCCCATTCTTATGCACGATGCTTCCTTCACCCAGAAAACATCGGACAGCTTTGAAAAATATTATAACAAAACCGGCAAAACTAAAAGAACAGACCATACACCTGCCTACAATATACGCTCTGAGAGCTTTCCGAACTACGGTTTGAACATTATTACGGGAATAATGCCCCTTGACGCAGTTATCGCTGCCGCAAAAAGGCATAACGCCATTCTGACTGTTTTTTTGTCATCCCTGTTAATGCTGGCGATTCGAGAGGAGATGCGGGTTCGGGAGATGAGGCGTCCGATCTCTCTCGGGGTTCCGGTTAATCTTCGTCGACATTTTCCCTCTGCAACAGCCCGAAATTTCTTTGGCATCATCAATGTCCGCTATGATTTTTCAAAAGGGAGCGGGGAATTGTCCGATATTATTGCCCATGTTGATGCTCAGTTCAAGGACGAGCTGACGCGTGAGCGTCTGGCCGAAAGGATGAATGCCCTCTCAGCCCTTGAGCATAATTTTTTCATCAGAATAGCACCTCTGGCTTTAAAAAACATTGTGCTGCGCATAGCCGGAAACCGGGCGCGGCGCAAGGATACCATGGTTTTTTCTAATGTCGGCAAGGTGGAACTTCCAAAGCCGCTTGCCGAGTATGTGCGTCTTTTTGATGTCTTTACAAGCACATATAAAATTCAATTGTGTATGTGTTCTTTTGAAAATGTTCTCAATCTTACCTTTTCGTCTACCCTTGTCGGAACAGAGATAGAAAAGAATTTCTTTCGCCTGCTAAGACAGCAGATTGAGGAATTTTCGGACAATGAAGGCATGATTGAAATTCGTAGTAACAGAGATTGAATAAAATTATCTGATTTCTAAGTGGGGGGTCGCCATGCAGCATTGCGGGAAGTGTAAAATGAATATAAACGGAGACAAGCAGTATTGCCCCCTTTGTCAGGGGATGCTTGAGGGGGAGGGCGACCATAAGGCTGAGATCTTTCCGAAAGCGAGACCGAAGCTGCCGCCCGACTTTTTGTTTTTGCGTATTATGACCTTTGGGGCGATAGTTTTGGCGGTGTTCAGCGTTGCCCTTAATGCAATGCTTCCCATTGAGGTAAACTTTTGGTTGCCGGCAGTCGGGGGGATTGTTTGTGCTTGGATATCCCTTGCCATAGCCGTTACAAAAAAATATAATATTATAAAAAATATTATCTGGCAGCTTTTCATATTGACCCTTCTCTCGGTGATTTGGGATCTGTTTACCGGATGGAACGGCTGGTCTCTGGACTATGTTATACCCTGCGCCTGTATGGTTGCGATGCTTTCCATGGCGATTCTGGCGCGGGTGAAGAAAATGCCTGCCCATGAATTTATCATTTATCTTGTTATGGATGGGATATATGGCATTGTGCCTCTGATTTTTCTTTTAACCGGCATTTTAAATGTGAGGATTCCTTCGGTTATCTGTGTTGCGTGCAGTCTCATATCCATATCGGCGCTTTTGCTTTTTAAGGGCAGAACAATTAAAAGCGAGGTTGAAAAGAAATTGCACCTGTAATTTCTCACGGATATCCGATCTATTATTTATAATTGTCATCGATGCTTTCTCAAAGCTTTTGTTTATATCATCTCAATTGTGAAAGGATAAATAAAACCTGTGACCGACAGACAAAAACGTATCAGAAATTTTTCTATTATTGCGCATATCGATCACGGAAAATCGACCCTGGCAGACCGCATACTCGAGTATACCCAAACGGTATCTTCTCGGGAGATGGATAATCAGCTACTTGACAGCATGGATCTTGAGCGGGAGAGGGGGATTACCATCAAGGCTCATGCAGTGAGGCTTAACTATACGGCTCCCGATGGGAAACAGTATGTCCTGAACCTGATTGACACCCCCGGACATGTGGATTTTAACTATGAGGTTTCACGCTCTCTCAATGCTTGTGAGGGGGCATTGCTGGTTGTCGATGCTACCCAGGGCATTGAGGCTCAAACCCTGGCAAACGCTTATCTCGCGGTAGACAGCAATCTTGAAATTGTGCCTGTTATAAACAAAATAGACCTGCCTTCGGCTGATATTGACAGGGTGCGGGAGGAAATCGAGGAGGTTATAGGGATACCTGCCGAGCACTGCGCAGCAGTTTCCGCAAAGCTGGGGCTAAATATCGGCGATGTGCTTGAGCAGATTATCGCGCTCATCCCGCCGCCGGGCGGAGAGGAGAACGCCCCTCTTAAAGCACTAATTTTCGACTCCTATTATGACAGCTATCTTGGCGTTGTTGTCTATGTGCGTATTATGGACGGCGCGGTGCGTCCTGGGGACAGGATTCGCCTGATGAGCAGCGGTGTCTGCTATGATGTTGTCGAGGTAGGAACAATGGAGCCTTTCGGTCTTGTTAAAACCGATAAATTGGCTGCGGGCGACGTCGGATATATTACTGCAAGCATGAAAAATGTGTCCGAGACACGAGTCGGAGACACTATCACCACCGAAGAAAACGGCGCCGACGAGCCTCTTCCCGGATTTAAAGAGGTTCATCCTATGGTTTATGCAGGAATATATCCTGCCGATGGCGCAAGATACACCGATCTGCGTGAGGCGCTGGAAAAGCTGCGTCTTAATGATGCCGCCCTGAGCTTTGAGCCTGAGACTTCGGCGGCGCTTGGATTCGGCTTTCGGTGCGGGTTTCTCGGACTCTTGCATATGGAAATTATTGAAGAGCGGCTTGAGCGTGAGTTTAACCTGGATTTGATCACTACCGCTCCCAGTGTTATTTATAAAATCAGCAAGAAAAGCGGGGAGGTTGTCTTTATCGACAACCCGACAAACTACCCAAGCCCCGATGAGATTGAAACAGCGTTTGAGCCGGTTGTACGGGCGAACATTATTACCCCGGCGGAGTATGTCGGCGGTATTATGGAGCTGTGTCAGGAGCGCAGAGGCACTTTTATTGATATGAAGTACATTGATACCACCCGTGCCGAGCTTCACTATATACTTCCGTTGAACGAGATAGTCTATGACTTTTTTGACGCCCTTAAGAGCCGCAGCAAGGGCTATGCCTCCCTTGACTACGAATTTGAGGATTATCGCGCAAGCAAGCTTGTCAAGCTGGATGTTTTGCTCAACGGAGAGGTTGTGGATGCCCTTTCCTTTATTGTTCATGAGGAAAAGGTATATCGCCGTGCGAGGAAAATTGTCGAGAAACTAAAGGAAAATATTCCGCGACAGATGTTTGAGGTTCCTGTTCAGGCGGCTATCGGAACTAAGATTATTGCCCGAGAAACGGTTAAGGCGATGCGCAAGGACGTTCTTGCAAAATGTTACGGCGGTGACATTACACGAAAGAAAAAACTGCTTGAAAAGCAGAAGGAAGGCAAAAAAAGGATGCGCCGCTTAGGCACCGTTGAGGTGTCGCCGGAGGCCTTTATGGCAGTACTTAAGCTTGATGATGAATAAGTTTTTTGTGGATGATACGGTAAATGAGGATTGCAAAAGGCAGGCTTTGGGGATTTATCTGCATTTTCCCTTTTGCCGGCGCAAATGCGATTATTGTGACTTTTATTCGGTGGTGCCGTCGAAGCCTTGGCAGATTGAGGAATATGTGAGGGCATTAATTGGTAATGTGTCAGAGATCTGCTCGGCGGATGTCGAAGATTATCTTGTGGACAGTATCTTTTTCGGCGGCGGCACCCCGTCTCTGCTTTCGCCGGGACAGATGAATCGCATCATTGTGGCCTTGTCGCAAAAGTTTAGACTTTCCGGCGATTGTGAGATAACTCTTGAGTCCAATCCCGCAACTCTGACCCCTGACAGCCTTTGTCAATATCGCAGGGCAGGGGTCAATCGTCTCAGTATCGGGCTTCAAAGTGCCAATGAAGGTGAGCTTTGCGAGCTGTCCCGTATCCATACCCCGAAGGATTTTTTGCTTGCCTTTCATCAGGCACGAGAGGCAGGATTTGACAATATCAATATTGATTTGATGTACGGGATACCCGGACAGACCTTTGACAGCTTTATGCGATCTCTTGATTTTGCGGTGGGTTTGAATCCGGAGCATTTATCTGTGTACGGCTTGAGAATTGAGGCGGGAACCCCACTTGGGGCGCGAGATCCGTCAACCTATGTTCTTCCTTCCGAAGAGGTAGAATGCCGGATGTATCTCGCCTGTGTTGATTCTCTGAAAAAACTTGGCTACAATCATTATGAAATCAGCAATTTTTCAAAACCGGGGCGGGAATGCCGCCATAATTCGAAATATTGGAATTGTGAGCCTTATATCGGACTTGGCACCTCGGCGCATTCCTATTTTAACAATGTACGTTATTCCTATGTTTCCGATATTGAAGTATATTGTGCCGGTATTCTTTCGGGGCTCCCCCATTCCGAATTGATGGCAGAGTACAGTGAAATAACCCCGGATGACCGCGAGAGAGAATATATCATGCTGAGATTACGCCTGTCCGAGGGTATTTGCGTCAGGCGGTTTGCAAAGCTTTTCGGCAGGGATTTTGAGCGGATATATGCTCCCCGTCTGGCGCCCTATATTAAAGAAGGTCTTGTATATCTCTCGGGGAGTCGATATGCCCTGACTCCGGACGGGATGCTTGTCAGCAATAGTATTTTGTGCGATTTGATTGATTTTTGACGATTTTTGTCCGAAGCTGTGTGAGGATTATTTAAACAATTTTTATCCATATTTAATTTCGTATTGACTTTATATATGATAGTTGATAAAATAAGAATGTAACTACGATATATTTTTTTAGGAGGGGTCAAATGTCTGAAGAACTGTTTGAGGGCGAGTTTTATACTTTAACGGACGAAGAAGGAAATGAAAGCCAATTTGAGCTTATAGGAACCTGTGAGCTTAATGGCAACACATATATGGCGCTTATTCCTGTTGATGACGGCGATGAATATGTGATTCTTAAAAAAGAAGCTGATGCAGACGGAGAAGAGATCCTGGTGACCATTGATGATGATGAGGAGTTTGACCGTGTTGCAGACATTTTTGAGGACGAACTTTTTTCTGAAATCGATTATGATGAGGATGGAGACCTGATCGAGGAATAAGTTTTTTCGAGCTAATATTTCCCTTGCTTAATTCCGCTGATTTTTTCTCATACTATTAACGGTGTGGATGATGCGGATGCGCACATGACACCTATCTTATAGAAGGATGATTTGACCTCTTATCAATATAGGCGAGTCAAAACGTGCTTTTTACAATGAAATAGAAAAATATTCCTGCTTAGCTCGTGATATAACAAGTAATTAAACCTACAGAAGAACACTGGAGTCCGGACTTCCGGTATGGGAATGCAGACCTCCCGATCTGTCCGACTTTGTGCCGACAGACCCCGGACGTTGGTAGCACAAAGTACCGGAGAGGACACCGACCTTGCATGGGCGAGGTTGCTTAATTCTTGTATACACGGCTCGGTGGGGTATTTTTTATCTTATATTAAAATGGGAAAAAACGGCTGACATTTTATACTAATAATCTTGCAGGCTTTAGCTTATCACAGCAAAGCTCAGAAGATTATAAATTTTGCATTGTATTCATATGATTTTTTGTCTTTTCGAATGATGATTTAAGGGAAGCAATGCAGATTTTGTTGAGGAGGCAGGTTTTTTCGCTTTATCTGCGGAGAAATCGTGGTTTTTTATATATGAAAAAAAGCTTTTACATAATACTGACAGTTATAACTATTTCAGTCCTTCTTTCTGTAAATGCTTTTGCCGATGTGGGAAACATTTTCGACGATGATGACGGCGGGGGCATAAATTGGGGAGGAGACGGCAATTTTGATCTTGGCGGATTGCTTTATATCGGGTATTTTCTTTCGGATAATCCTGTAGTTTTTTTGTTAGCGGTGGTAGCCTTTTTTGTTGTAATGTCAATAAGAAGGAAGCACACTCCCCGATCTACGGGAGGCAATATGGCAGGAATGCCACAGGCGGCACGTCAGATTATGAGCGAGCCTGAGGTTGTGGCGGCGGTTACTGCTGTTGATCCCGATTTTTCCGCCGAGCAGTTTAAGGCCTATGCTGCCGATGTCTTTCTCCGGGTGCAGGAGGCTTGGGAAAAGAGGGATTGGCGTGTGGTCCGCCCCTTTGAAAGCGACAAGCTTTTCAGCATCCATGAACGTCAGCTGCAGGAATTTATCGACAGAAAAAAAACCAACCATCTTGACGGTCAGAATATCAAAAGCGTAACCCTTGCTGCCTTTAAGACAGACGGCACAAACGAGGTGCTAACGGTGCGTCTCCATGCCTCCCTGCTTGATTATACCACCGATGATGCTACAGGTAAGCTTTTGGCAGGCAGCAAAACCGAGAGAAGAGATCGAGTGTACCGCCTTGTTTTTATCCGTTCCATTGGGGTGAAGACCGACAATTCCATAGGTCTTGCCTCCGGTGAGTGTCCTAGCTGCGGTGCGCCGATTGAGGTGAGCCATACCGGCGTTTGCGAATATTGTCGGAATGTGATAACCAACGGACAGTATGGCTGGGTTTTAAACGAATATGCCAAATGGTAAAAAAATATATCAACTAAAAATTATTCACGAATATTGCGATTATTGATCTTACAGGAGGGGAAAAATGGGACTTATTAGAGCAACCTTCGGTGCTGCCGGCAGCGTTCTTGCCGATCAGTGGAAGGAATATTTTGCGTGTGATTCTCTTGATAACGACATTTTAGTTGCAAAGGGAAGGCTGCGCACTAAGAGGAATAACAAGGCATCAACAGATATAATATCCAACGGTTCGGTGATTTCGGTTAATGAAGGACAGGTCGCCCTGATCGTTGAGGACGGGAAGATCGTTGAATTTACAGCCGAGCCGGGACGGTTTGTTTGGGACAGCTCCACCGAGCCTTCTCTTTTTACCGGCGGATTTTTTAAGGGGCTTGTTGACTCCTTTAAAAAATTCGGTGAGCGTTTTACATTTGCCGGCGATACCGGTAAGGTTCAGCGTGTTTATTATGTCAATGTAAAGGAGATCATGGATAACAAATTCGGCACATCCACTCCCATGCCCTATGACGACCCATATTATAAGACAGCGCTTTACCTTCGTTATTATGGTCAATACTCCTTTAAAATCACCGATCCCATTGTATTTTACACATCGATTTCGGGCAATGTTTCCGAGGTATATACGCGTGAGCAGCTTCGTAGTATGTGTACCGATGAGTTTATGACAGCTCTGGACACCGCTCTTGCCATGTGTTCGCAGGAGGGCTTTAAGTTCAGCCAGCTGCCGATGAAGCAAAGGGAAATCGCCAGATTCATGAGCGATACTCTGGATGACGAGTGGAATGTTCGCCGCGGTATGCAAATTGTTTCTGTTGCCCTTGCAAAGGTGACCCCCGATGAAAAAAGCCGGGAGCGCATTGAGACCTTTGATACCAATGTTATGCATAGCGCACCCGATGCCATGGCGGGCGGGTTGGCATATGCGCAAATGCAGGCTATGCAGAATGCCGCAAAAAACGAGGCAGGTGCGATGACCGGTTTTATGGGCTTTGGCATGGCGGCAAATGCCATGGGCGCACAGTCGCAAGGTACGCTGATTGAAAGCGCACGGGATATGGCTAAGGAAAAGGAGAGCAAGTCGACACAGGCGGAGGAAGAAAAGGCGAATACATGGAAGTGCGAGTGCGGAACCGATAATGTGGGAAAATTCTGCCCTGAATGCGGCAGCAAGGCGCCCGAGGAGAAAACAGCTTGGAAATGCAGCTGCGGCGCCGAAAATGGCGGAAAATTCTGCACAGAGTGCGGCAGAGCCGCCCCGACAGATATATATACCTGCTCCTGCAGCTTTGAATCAAAGAATCCTTTTAAATTCTGCCCTGAATGCGGAAAGAAGCAATAAGAAGATTAAATAGCAAAGCAACCCCATTGCCAAACGGTTTGACAATGGGGTTGCCTTACTTTTGAGTTGTTAAAAGATAAAGAGAGCAGCACTTTTGTTTTAGTCTTTGCCGAGGTTTTTTGCATAACTCCGCAGTTTTATTGTCAGGGCAACAGATGAGATGATAAGGAAAATGCAGCTGAGGCAAATGGCAAGCTGAAGGATATCAAATTTGATCGATCCTTTTGCGGACAGCGTAAGATAGGGTTTGTCCTCATTTGATTTTTTAAAAAGAGAGGTCTGAAAGTCGAAGGTTTTCTTGATGGCAAGTCGGTCCTTTTTCATAAGTCGCTTCAGACGGTAAAATTTGCGTGTCATCTCGTTCATACCGTACACCTCCAAGTTCTATATAAATTGCTGAATCGCACCTTGAGTATTCATCATTAATAGTATACAGTATTTGCAAAAATTATGCAAGATCGGTTGTGAAAATATTAAGCGGAGAATAGTATTTTTTAATAGAAAACGATTAAACAAAGAGGATAAATGTCTCTGTTTTTTCATTTTCATTTAGGTAAAATCTGTTGTAATGACAAATTATTCGCAGTTTGTTAATTATTTTGTGCTATCCTTTAATTAATGTGACGCAGGGGAGGAGAGAGAATGGGAATATCCTTAGACAGTCCGATAACGGCGCTCCGCGGTATCGGAAAGGAGCGCAGCCGCGCTTTTGCAAAGCTTGGGATAAGCTGTGTCTCCGATCTGCTCTATCATTTTCCTCGGGCATATGAGCATCGAGGAAATGTTAAGCTCCTTGCAAATGCCGAGAATGGGGAGGTTTGCTCCTTTATTCTGACGGTAGCGACCGAGCCTGTTCTCCGAACGGTCAGACGGGGTATGACGCTTGTCAAGTTCAGGGCTTTTGATGACAGCGGAACGGCACATATTACATTTTTTAACCAGCCGTTTGTGCGGGATGTTTTTAAGATGGGAAAAGTCTTTCGCTTTTATGGCAAGCTGGTACGCGAGGGGCGCACAAATTATCTTTCGGCGCCTGCCTACGAACCATATAAAGAGGGGGAGCCTTTGCCCGATCTTGTGCCGATTTATCCGATGACCGAGGGGCTTTCTCGAAAAATTGTGGAGTTGTCGGTATCAAAGGCATTGGACTATACGATAAGTCAGATTGAGGACCCGTTGCCGAGCCATATTCGGGAAGGTCATCAACTATGTGTGCTGAGCTATGCCATAAGGCAAATACATCGCCCGGATTCCTTTGAAACCCTCTCAGTTGCAGTGCGTCGGCTTGTTTTTGATGAATATTTCACCTTTTCCCTTGGCATTATGCTTTCCGCTGCCGGTCGTACCCGTTCAAGGGCGCCGGTATGCATAAATACCGATCTTTCTGATTTTACAGCACTTCTCCCCTTCGACCTGACAGGGGCGCAAAAAAAGGTGATCGACGATATCCGACGAGACATGGCGGGAAACGGGCAATACGCCCTTCGCATGAGCCGCATTGTGGTGGGGGATGTCGGAAGCGGAAAGACGGTCTGTGCGGCGGCGGCGATTTATATTGCTGTGAAAAACGGTTTGCAAGCGGCCTTGATGGCTCCCACCGAGATTTTGGCGCGCCAGCACTACAACGATCTTTCACCATTACTCCGAAAGCTTGGTATTCGTTGCGCTTTGCTGGTTGGCTCTACAAAGGCGGTCGAAAAGCGACAGATTTATCAATCTTTAAACGATACCGATCGGGAGGATCTGACGGATGTTGTCATCGGAACCCATGCATTGCTTGAGGAGGGGGTAAAATTCCATAATCTTGGTCTTGTTGTTACCGATGAGCAACATCGGTTTGGAGTTTTTCAGCGTGCCGCCCTTTCTGAAAAGGGGGAGGACGCCCATGTGCTTGTAATGAGCGCAACCCCTATCCCCCGCACTCTTGCGCTGATTATGTACGGGGATCTGGATATATCCACCATTGATACCCTACCGCCCGGACGCCAGAGGGTGGAAACCTTTGTGGTAAATGAGAGCTATCGAGAAAGGCTCTTCCGCTTTGTTCGCAAGCAGGTTGCGGAAGGCGGTCAGGTATATATTGTATGCCCCTCTATTGAGGAAAACGAGCCCGAGGTCGACGAGACGTCGGGGGAGGTAGCCCTTTTCCCCGCAGAAAGTAGGGAGAGCATACCTCCTCTTAAGGCGGCCGTTGATTATGCAAAAATGCTCTCAACCGAGGTTTTCCCCGATCTTTCCCTCAGCTTTCTGCACGGGAAGATGAAGCCGGCGGAAAAGGAACGGGTTATGTGTGATTTTGCGGAGGGCAAGATTGACATTTTAGTTTCCACAACGGTAATTGAAGTGGGGGTGAATGTTCCGAACGCTTCTCTCATGATTATCGAAAATGCGGAGCGCTTTGGGCTCTCTCAGTTGCACCAATTACGGGGCAGAGTGGGACGCGGTACAAGAAAATCCTATTGCGTTCTTGTATCTGACGAAAAAGGGGAGACGGCGCGGCAAAGGCTTGAGGCAATGCGCACTATTTATGACGGCTATACCATTGCGGAAAAGGATCTTGCCCTTCGCGGTCCCGGAGATTTCTTTGCCATGACCGACAGGGGCGGGCGAATACGTCAGCATGGCGGCGTCAAATTTCGCCTTGCCGGGCGGAGCGACGATACCGATATTATGCAAGCGGCTTTTGCCGATGCCCGGATGCTGCAAAAAACCGATCCTGACCTTATTCTGCCCGAGCACGCCGGGCTGAAAAAGAAGGTGCGGGATTTAATGAATATTAATGAACTTACAATGAACTGAAAAGCTTTTCTACCTACAATTGCATCTCGTATAACAGGAGGCATATACCCATGATCAATCAACCCCTGGCCGACAGGCTAAGACCCACATCCTTCGACGAAATGGCAGGACAGAGTCATTTGTTCGGGGAAAGGGGCGTCGTTCGTCGGATGCTTGATGCCGGTCGAATGACAAATATGATTTTTTTCGGTCCTCCCGGAACGGGGAAGACAACGGCAGCCAATATTATTGCCTCAAAATCAAATATGCAGCTTTATCGTCTGAATGCCACCACGGCAAGCCTCTCTGATGTGCGGGATGTCGTCTCTCAAACGGCGAATATTTTCGGTGGTGGCGGTATTCTGCTCTATCTCGATGAGATCCAGTATTTTAATAGAAAGCAGCAACAGTCTCTGCTTGAATATATTGAAGACGGGCGGGTTACCCTTATTGCGTCCACCACAGAAAATCCCTATTATTACATCTATAATGCCCTCCTCTCAAGGTGCTCTGTGTTTGAATTCAAGCCGGTTTTGCCGGCGGAGGGCGTGGTCGCCCTTGAGAGGGCACTGGATATCCTTAATCGGGAAAACAATGTAGAAAAAAGCGCATCGGATAAGGTGCTGGAGTATATTGCTTCGGTTGGCGGCGGGGATGTGCGGCGAAGTATCGGGCTTTTGGAAAACGCTTTTTACATCGCGGATACCATTATAACGAAGGAGGCGGTTGACAGCTTTGCCCCCGGCTTGCCCGGGAATTTTGACAGGGCAGGGGATGTTCATTATGATTTGCTTTCCTGCCTGCAAAAATCTATTCGGGGCTCCGATCCCGATGCTGCCGTGTTCTATCTTGCTCGCATTCTGGAGGGGGGAGATTTGCTCTCTGCCTGCCGCCGTCTGCTTGTAATAGCCAGCGAGGATATCGGTAATGCTTATCCTATAGCAGTCTCAGTCACCTATGCGTGCGTTGAAAGCGCAAAGGCGCTCGGTATGCCTGAGGCGGCTATTCCCTTAGCAAATGCCGCCGTACTTCTTGCTACTGCGCCAAAATCAAATTCGGCATATCTTGCTTATGCCGCCGCAAAGGAGGATGTTACCGCCGGGCGCGGACAGCAGATCCCCAACCATCTGCGCTCCCCCCTCTTTAAGGGGTATAAATACCCTCACGACTATCCGCATCAGTATGTCGAGCAGCGGTATCTGCCCGATGATTTAAAGGATAGAAAGTATTATCATTATGGGGACAACAAGGCAGAGCAGGCGGCAAAGGCTTACAGCCTGTTTATAAAGAAAGGACAAAACGAAAACCAAAGATAGCTCCTTTAAAAATAAAAATATGAAAGAATTGCAAAATGTCATCGAAAAATTCATTTTAATGTCGGAATTTAGATAGACAAATGCATTCTGCGGTGTTATAATTAATATATTATACTGTGCTTCCTTAATGAAAAAAGTACAATATAACTATAAGGAGCTATTTGATGAAATATTATTTTGTTGTCAATCCCGCGGCAGGGAAGGGCAACCGATTTGAAATGCTGATAGATTCAATCAGGCGGGTATGCGACAATTATACCTTGAATGGTCAAGAAATTGACTATGAAGTCTATGTCACAACCGACGTCGGGGATGCGGAGACCTATGTTAGTTACTGTTGCAAGAATGCGGCGATGCTTCCGGTACGTTTTTATGCTTGCGGGGGAGACGGAACTCTTTCCGAGGTAGTAAACGGCGCTGTCGGCTATGAGAATGCCGAGGTGGGCGTAATTCCGGCAGGAACGGGCAATGATTTTGTCCGCAACTTTACAAATCAAAAGAACTTTAAAAATATTGAATATCAACTGCGTGGCATACCACAAAAGCTTGATTTGATACAATATGAGACAAACAATGGTGTGCGATACAGTGTTAATATGATCAATGTAGGCTTTGATGGCGACGTTGCGGCAAAGGTTGCGCAAATCAAGCGCAATCCCCTGATACGAGATGGATTTGCCTATATAACCGGAATAGGGATTGTTCTTTTAAGCAAGCTTGGCGTCAAAATGAATTTGACTCTTGACGGTATGGCGATGCCCGCGCGAGAAATGCTGCAGCTTGCCGTTGGCAACGGACGCTTTTACGGCGGCGGATTTAAGGCGGCGCCAAAGGCATCCCTCGATGACGGAATGATTGATTTATGTATGGTTGACTGTATATCACGAGCAACCTTTTTGAGGCTTGTGCGTTCGTTCAAAAACGGCGAGCATCTCGAAAACCCACACACAAAGCGGATTGTTACATATAAGCAATGCAGGGAAATAGAGATTGCCTTTGACGGCGAGCGGGATATTTGTATTGACGGGGAGATTGAGCGGGCAGAGTGGATTCGTCTGTCCTCAATGCCCTATGTCCTAAATTTTCTTGTACCCTATGATTCGCAGTGCACAGGTCTTCGCCATGCGCAAATGCCCCATACATCAGAGATAGTCGCGCCTGTCGGAACCAATGTGTAATATTATAATAAAAATCTGCACCGGCAGCCTCAGGGAGGCAGGGTGCAGATTTTTTGTGTTCGGGAAGTAGGCTAAGATCTTTTAATCTCTTCAAACGGGTCTGCATCATTGGCAAACACCGGCATAAGCCTGAAAGAAAAACTGAATTCCTTTTCGTCAAAAAGGTATTTCGGGGACAACTCCGGACCACAGGAGTTTGAGCCGATTCCCGCCTGCTTGTAGTCGATGTAAACATAGGTCAGGGGGGAGAGGCATAGATCCTGCCGGTATGCCGTTTCTGTCAGGGTTTTTGCGCTGTAATGGGAGGCATTAAAGATAAAGTCCTGTCCGGTTGTGGCAAAGAGCAGACCATGACCGGCAACAGATGAGACGATTGCCCATTTGACATCGCTGTGGCTTGAGTTCTCCTGTGGGCGGATATAAGGCTCGTAATTGTCGGTTACAGTGCTTGAGAAGACACCCATTTGGGCGACAAGTCGCTTATCGGCGTAGCTCTCCATCGGTCCAAGCCCGAAATAGCGCATATTTTCGGTTTTTTCGGGCATGATAATCTCAAGACCAAACCGGGGCAGGGGAGGAGCCGACTCCTTTACCTTGACATCAAATTTTATGACAAGACCGCCTTCTGCGTAAACGGTATATTGCACCTTGGCACGGATAACAGGGGAGTAATAGGCGCCGAGGGAAATGGAGGCGGTGATGACCGCAATCTTATCGGTTTCATGGCTAAGCCTTGCCTCATAGCATTTGACCTGCATGCGATCCATTATCTCTTGATACCATTTGCTCTTGATTTAGCGGTCATTATCGGTGGGAGCCCGCCAAATGGTGGGGGTGATGGGGGCTTCGAGCAGTTCCTTTCCGTTGTCGATAATGCTATATACAAGACCCTGAATTTTATCGAAGCGATAGATTGTTTCCCCGGCATAAACGGTGATGGTTCTGCTGTCTTCCTCAGTGTAAAGAGAAGCATTTTCGGCGATTGTTTTAAGGATGGGAAGGGCGGGAGCCTTGTCAACGGGAAGCTCTAATTGAACAAAGCCGAGCTCATGCCCCGCTTTTGCCCAGGGGTAGGAGCGGTTCTGAGTAAGGGAAAAGGTTATATAAGCATATTCATCGGCAGGGATTTTCGGCATCGGGATAGTGAACTGCGAGGTTTGTTGCGGAGCTATCATCAGGGAATCTATTCTTCCCTCATAGATAGTATTGCCATTGCTTTCGATCCGGTATATAAGATCACAATCGGAAAGATCGGTGAAATAACGGAGGTTTCGTATCGAGAAAATTCCCTTTTCAAGATCGTGTGCTTCAATATCAAAAGGCTTCAGTATCTGTTTGAGCTCCAGCATTCCGGTGTGTATGCGTCTGTCCGGATAGACAAGCCCGTCAACGCAGAAGTTACCGTCATTTGGCTGATCGCCGAACCCGCCACCGTATAGATATTCCGGGTTGTCTGTTGTTCCACCGACGCGAATGGCGTGGTCGCAGTATTCCCAGACACAACCACCAAAGCAGGAGTCGTATTTGTAAATGAGATTCCAATATTCCGCAAGGTCGCCGGGACCGTTGCCCATGGCGTGGGAATATTCACAAAGAAAAAGAGGCTGGCTGTAATCAGGATTGTTTAGATATTCCTCGCATTTTTCAGGAGAGGTATACATCTGGCTCTCAATGTCCACAACATCGGTAAATTGCTTGCCATCGAGATAAGAGTAATAGACGGAGGCGCCCTCGTAGTGAATAAGTCGTCCGTCATCCTGTGCCTTCAAATAGGCGCTCATGGTCATATGGTTTTTGCCAAAACCCGATTCGTTGCCGAGGGACCACATGATAATGCAGGGGTGATTTTTGTCCCTCTCGAACATCCGGCGGACACGGTCGAGGTAGGCCTCGGTCCAATCCTCGTGATCGGAGAGATAGGACCGATTATAGAATCTGAAGCCGTGTGTTTCAAGATCTGCCTCGTCAATAAGATAAAAGCCAAGCTTATCGCAAAGACCGGGCAGGCGCGGGTCGTTTGGATAATGGCTGGTTCGGATCATGTTGACGTTGTGAGATTTTAGGATGTAAAGATCTCGCAGCATATGGTCGAGAGGTGTGGCGTGTCCAAGCTCGGGATGGCTGTCATGGCGGTTTACCCCCTTGGCTTTGACCTTTTCACCGTTGATGTACACGATTCTATCGCGAATCTCAATTTTGCGCAGACCGATGTCAATTTTTATATATTCTCCAGCGCAGTTGAGATAAAGCTCGTACAGATGTGGCGTTTCATCGGACCAGAGAACGGGGTTCTCAAGGGAAAGGGTAATGCTGTCCTTCTTTTCGCTTGCCGTATGGGTGCCCGACACCAGCTTTTTGCCAAAGGGATCGAACAATTGCCAGTCGGCAGTCATACCTGTGGGAAGAGAGAGGGAGGCTTTAATAACAGCCGATGAAAAATCGGGGACAAGGGTGGTTTTTACAAAGATGTCCGAGAGATGCTCCTTTGGGCGAAAGAGGAGGTAAACCTCTCTAAATATTCCCGAAAGACGCCACATATCCTGATCCTCAAGATAGCTGCCGTCGCACCATTTAAGGACGAGAACCTTGATTGTGTTTTTTCCGGCGTGTATGTATTTTGTGATGTTGATTTCACTGGTCATATGACTTACTTGACTGTAAGCCGCAAATTGGTCGTTGATCCATAGGTAAAAGCAGGAATTAACCCCCTCAAAGTTGATATAGATTTCCTTTTCCTCCGCAATGTCAGAGGGGAGGTTAAAATCTCGAACATACAGACCGCAGGGGTTGGCGTCCGGCACATGAGGAGGATCTATGGGAAAGGGATACCGTACATTGGTGTAGTTGGGTATGTCATAACCGCGGGAAATCTCGGTTTGCCAGCTTTGCGGCACAGCAAGCTTGTCCATGAACGAACGGTCAAAATCGGGGGCGGTGAAGTCGCACACATCATTTACCGAGGGATAATAGGCAAAATCCCATGTGCCGCACAGGGTTTTGAAGAAGGGGCTTTTTGCTCTGTTTCCCTCCGATGCTCTCTCAAAGCTGTCGTAGGGAATAAAGTATGCCCGTGGCGCCTCGCAGCCAAAGTGCAGAATCTTTGTTGATTTATGGTAGTTTGGAAGCTGTATCATTTTTCGACCTTCCTTTCCTTATATTGCATGATTCGTTTGACGGCTTTATAAGAATTATATGAAACATTTTCTGATAAGTCAATTGAATAATGTCCTGTTGATATGTAATAAAGACCTTAAATTGCAAATATTTGAATTAGAGAAATATGACCGATTGCGGTTTACTTTGGCAGCCTTTTATGATATAATAAAAGAGATAATGAGATTGCAATTTATCCAGTTAATTAAAGCAAATATGATAAAAAATATCTTCTAAACCTAAAAAGCACAAATACAGATAGAATTCCCTCTGTTGACGGCGTCTATATATGAAATACTATAGATAAGAACAACTATTGTATTTCGGGAGTGCATCGATGTGAAAAAGTTCATAAGGGAATTTATCGTCGGCTTTATGCTGGGTCTGCTTTTGGTTGGCATTGCCGCAGCAGCTATAATAGTCTGCTATTTTGATATATTTGCTAAGTGATATTGCTTTGGCTAAAATAATAAGGATAGGTGCCCGAGTGGCTTTTGGCGTATGAGAATTGATAAATTTTTGACAACAACCGGCAAGGCAACTCGTCGCGAGGCGGCTATAGCGGCCCGGGCAGGACAAATTCTGGTTGACGGAGAGGTTTGCCGTCGGGTCGACCTTCATATTGATCCTGAAAAAAATGTTGTGCATTTTCGTGGTGAAGAGATTGCATATCGTCGGTTTACATATATTATGTTAAACAAACCTGACGGTTACATCAGCGCGACAACCGACCCGAGGACGAGAACTGTGCTTGACCTTTTGCCTCCGGAGCTGAAAAGGATTCGGCTTTTCCCCTGCGGCCGTCTTGATAAGGATACCGTTGGTCTTTTGATTCTGACAAATAACGGGCAGCTGGCGCATCGGCTTCTCTCTCCGCGACATCATGTTGAGAAGGAGTATCGTTTTACCCTTGCGTCGGCGATTTCCGAGGAGGAGGCTGCAAAAATCGAGGAAGGGCTTGTTTTGGATGACGGTTATCTTACAAAGCCGTCAAAAATCCTTCTGCAACAGGATAGGTGTTCCGGGACGATTACGATTACCGAAGGGAAATTTCATCAGATCAAAAGAATGTTTCGGGCGGTGGGGAAAAAGGTCGTTTTTCTTGAGCGCATCTGTTTTGCCGGGATTTTTCTTGATTCTGCTCTGGACAGGGGGGAATGGCGTTATCTCACCGCCGAGGAGATCGCCCATCTTGAGGCATTTCTTCGCTGACTTATTGTATATGTGAGCCGGTCCTTATGACCTGCTCGGCAATATTATTTATAAGCTGAATTGGAGGATACTTTTGACAATGGATATTATCGCGACCCTTTCATCCGAACTGAATATTACAAAGGAGCAGACAGAGAGGACGATTGCTCTTATCGACGAGGGTAACACTATTCCTTTTATTGCTCGTTATCGTAAGGAGGTTACGGGAAATTTAGACGATGTTCTGCTCCGAAAGCTCTGCGATCGCCTTGACTATCTAAGAAAAATGGACGCTCGCCGCACCGAGGTTAAGGGGCTGATTGCCGCGCAGGACAAGCTGACCTCGGAGATTGAAGCGGCCATTGAGCAGGCAACGACCCTTGTAGAGCTTGACGATATATATCGACCCTTCCGCCCTCGAAGAAAAACAAGGGCGTCGGTTGCGCGTGAGCGCGGTCTCGAGCCCTTGGCCGCCCTGATTCTTGAACAGCGCACATCATATGATGCGGCTATTGAGGAGATTGCCGCAGGCTATATTGATCCCGAAAAGGGGGTCGAAACTGTTGAGGACGCACTATCGGGGGCCTGTGACATTGTTGCCGAGGATATTGCGGACAATGCCGAATACCGCAAGCAAATCCGCCTTTTAACTTACAATTACGGCAATCTTGTGACAAAACAGAGCAAGGATGAGGACTCGGTATATGCAGTTTATTATGATTTTTCCGAGCCTGTTTCAAAATTAAAGGGCTATCGCATCCTTGCCATTAACCGAGCCGAGCGGGAGGGCTTTATTAAAGTCTCGATAGATATTGCGCCTGAGATTATTCTAAACTGGCTGATGGCGCAGGTGGTGACTACAGAGCAAAGCCCCGCTTATCCCTATGTGATGAGCGCCCTGTCCGATGGCTATACACGGTTGATTGCCCCTTCCATTGAGAGGGAAATACGCTCTGATCTCTTCAATATGGCCTCTGAAGGTGCGATTAAGCTCTTTTCCGAGAATTTGCGCAATCTGCTTATGCAGGCGCCTCTCCGCGGTAAAACGGTTATAGGCTATGATCCGGGCTATCGTACCGGTTGCAAGCTTGCGGTGGTTGACAAGACAGGAAAGGTGCTGGATACCGCTGTTATCTATCCGACAAAGCCCCGTGAGCGAATTGAAGAGAGCGCAAGAATCTTAAAGAATCTTGTTAATAAATACGGTGTTGAGGTTATTGCTATAGGCAACGGAACGGCATCAAGGGAAAGTGAAATCTTTGTTGCCGACTGTCTTAAGGAAATGGACAGACCGGTCAAATACATTATCGTCAGCGAGGCAGGCGCATCCGTTTATTCGGCGTCAAAGCTCGGAGCGGAGGAATTTCCTGATTTTGATGTTACCGAGCGGTCCGCCGTCTCTATTGCACGGCGATTGCTTGATCCCTTGGCCGAGCTTGTAAAAATTGATCCGAAGTCTATCGGCGTCGGACAATATCAGCATGACATGAAGCCGGCGAGGCTGGACGGCGCCCTGTCCGGCGTTGTAGAGGACTGTGTGAATCGTGTCGGCGTGGAGATCAATACCGCCTCCCACTCTCTGTTATCCTATGTAGCGGGGATTAACGGAACGGCGGCGAAGAATATTGTCAAATATCGCGAAGAACACGGAGAGTTCAAATCCCGTGCCGAAATCTTAAAGGTACCCCGTATTGGAGCGAGAGCCTATGAGCAGTGTGCCGGCTTTTTGAGGGTGTCCGGCTCTGATGAGGTGCTGGACAATACAGGGGTTCATCCTGAGTCATATGACGCCGCCCGCAAGCTTTTAAGGCAGTTCGGGTATACCGAGCGGGATGTTAAGGAATCAAAGATCGTTGGCTTGTCCTCGAAAATTAAAGCGTCAGGCATCGAAAAGGTTTCGGGAGAAATCGGGGTCGGGGAATTAACCCTTATGGATATCGCCGGGGAGCTTGAAAAGCCGGGACGGGATATTCGAGATTCCCTGCCTGAACCTGAGTTGCGCGCCGATGTTATGTCATTATCAGACCTGAAGGCGGGGATGATGCTGAAAGGAACGGTGCGAAACATTGTAGATTTCGGCGCCTTTGTGGATATTGGCGTCCATTGCGACGGGCTGCTTCATGTTTCGGAGATTGCCGATCGTTATATAGCACATCCACGCGAAGTGCTTGCAATCGGCGACATTATCGATGTTCGCATAAAAAGCGTTGATGTTGAAAGAAAGAGAATTTCTCTAACCAAAAAACCCATATCGAAAATCTCTAATATATTAGAACGATTCTTTAGTAATAATATGGCATATTCACAATTTGTCTTTTATTTATGTGCAAACAATACAAAGGATATGTAGAATTTTTGGAGAATTGCCCTCTTTATTTTATTAATAAAATTTGCTACAATATATAAGTATTTAAGAATTAAGAATCGGCAGCAATGCATGTTGATTAGCAACATACCGTTAAAATACGGAGGTTCGTATTATTTAGGAGGATTTTAATAAATGGCTAGTTTATCCCTCAGACACATCTATAAGAAGTATCCGGGCGGGGTTACCGCAGTTTCTGATTTTTGTCTTGACATTAAGGACAAGGAGTTTCTTGTTCTGGTTGGTCCCTCCGGTTGCGGAAAGTCAACTACACTGCGTATGATTGCAGGTCTTGAGGAAATTACAGAAGGGGAACTTTTTATCGGTGATAAACTTGTAAATGATGTTGCCCCGAAGGACAGAGACATTGCGATGGTTTTCCAGAATTACGCGCTCTATCCTCATATGACCGTTCATGAGAATATGGCATTTGGGCTTAAGCTTCGCAAGACCCCGAAGGAAGAGATAAAACGCAGAGTTGAAGAAGCTGCACGTATCCTTGATATTACCCATTTGCTTGACAGAAGACCGAAGGCACTCTCCGGTGGTCAGAAGCAGCGTGTTGCCCTTGGCCGTGCAATTGTACGTTATCCCAAGGTATTCTTGCTTGACG
>JAAYQM010000017.1 GCA_012519315.1 Clostridiales bacterium
CCGGGAGCCTTTTCAGCAGTCGCCGCCAGTATGTGGATCTTACCCTTGATGAAATTATTCAGATTCAAAATTATGAGGAAGACACGTACGAGGAAGAATCCTCCGATGAGGAGGAACTTCCGAACGAGGAAGAATAGAACCGCCGCGGCGAGTCTGATTTTGTCGAAACTGTCGGTTGTCGCTGAAAAGCGGGAGGAAATCCCCTTCGATTTTGCCGCCGGCGGAGCATTTTCGGCTCTGCCGGCGGTTTTCGGTTGCGCCAATGTCGCCCCCCCATAAACAAAAAAGCGGGATCGATTGCCGTTATCCCCTTCTTTCGCTAGTTAGTAGAAAAGTTTTTGTCCCGCTTTTTTCAAAAAGCGGGAAGTTTTTGCCCCTCCGCAAGCTGTCGCTGTTGCGACAGCTCCAAAAAGCCGAAGGATTTTCCTTCGGCTTTGTTGTGGGTTTTATTCGTTTAATGCTCGGAGCCTTCGGGCGCATTATCTGCCCTGTCGCCGTTTTCGGTCGGGTCGGCAGCATTGCTCGCCCTGTCGCCATTTTCGGTCGGGGCAACCTCGCCGGTCGAAAGGGCGACATTTTCCTCCCCTGTCGTCAACTCATCCGCATTTTCCCCCGCAACAGTTTCCCCCGCAACGGTTTCCGCCTCAACCGCCTCGGCGGGGTTTATTTCGCCCGTCAGGGGATTGCTCATCCGGGCAAGGGAAAAAATCCGGGCAGTGGCATAGAGGAAGAACCCGAAGGTGAGAAAATCAAAGAGAACCGGCTGAACAAGAGGGCTTCCGGTCATAAAAGTGCTGAGAAAATCATTAAATGAGTTGCTCTCCCCGGAAATCTTGAGGGGCTCGGCGTTTTTGAAGTAATAGAGGATATTGGGCATCGAATTGACGCCGGTGAGGAGCTGAGCGATAAGGGCGGAGGAGAGGTACGCACCGCTTTTCGGACGTCCGAGGGGAAAGCGGCACTCAAAGAGGAGAAAGAGGGCAACCGCCACAAAGGTCAGTTGTGTCAGAATTTTGTTAGGATTATTGATTAAAATACTGCGGTCAAAGTAGAGCACAAAGATATAGCTCATGCACCAGAACACCGGGGCAAGCCCGAGGATGGCTCGCTTGTCGCTCTGCTTACCGTCGGCGGTAATCTTTGAGAAAAAGTGCATAGCGGCAGGGATGGCAAGAATTATGATAAAAATCAAAAAAACCTTAGGATTCTTCAGGAGGTTGCGATCCTTAGCGATCTTCAGGTATTCCCTAACCCCCCGAAGGATAAAAGCAAAGAGGATAAAGCCGGTGAAGGCGGAGGAAAAAACCACAAAGGAGGAGGGCGGCCGCATTTCAAACTCTGCGGTTTTTGTCAGTTTCGGTATTAAATAGGCAAGGGCGTAGAGGACCACCACGGCAAAAAGCCCGTAGTGGAGCACCCTTGGCAGGGAGGCGTCGGCAAGGTAAAAGCCGGTCTCAACCTCGAAGAATTTGGCAAGAGCCTCCTTGCGGATAAAAATAAAAGCAATGGTAACAATCAGGGAAAAAGCCGCAATAGAATAATAAGTCGCTTTTTTTTGCATCTGGGTCATAACAGCCTCGTTTCTTGGCGTCGGGGGGCGCCCCCTTCATGCCGCCGATCTATAATAATATTATTAGCAATGATAGATAATTCAACAACTATTTTAACGCAAATTTGTTAACAAATTATTGACAAGCCCCTCATTTTTGCAATTTTATCTCTATAGTGGGAAAAATAAATAAAACCGCCCCGTCGGGCAGGATTTGGCGGTCGGCGGCGTATATAATATATAATAAATGAAGATTTTCGTCGAAGAAAGGGATCGGACAGGCGGGACAGCCAGAAAATGAAGGCTCTTTTGTGCATAACATACAAAAAAGCGCAAAAAAATTCTCCAAACTTCTACCCCTATAAATAGAGCAAAAAATAAATGCGCTGTTGCAAAATGCGCAATATTATTGTATAATGGAAAGGCTTGATATGCGATGAAGCGAGAGGTTGCCGCATTTTGCGGGTAATTTTCGTGGAGTATGTCCGTTTTAACCGGGCGAATTGACCGAGCATCAAATCCCGGAACCGTTGTGCCAAAGCATCACGGATTCCGGTTTTAATTACGGGTAAAAAGAAACACCCGGCACGGTGTAAGTAGTCAGACGTCAAAGCTACGCATCCCCTCACGGCTGAGATGCGCACTTTTCGGCGTTCGTGCTACCAAGATTAATCGCCCCATTTTTATTTTATTTTCAATAATTAAAAAAGGAGGCAAAAACAGTGGCAGTAAAGGAAAAAATGAGAATCAAGCTCAAGAGCTATGACCACACCCTTATCGACGCCGCCGCCGAGAAGATTGTGGAAGTTGCAAAGCGTAACGGCGCGTCCGTTTCAGGACCGATCCCCCTCCCGACCGATAGGGAGATCGTAACAGTTCTTCGTGCCGTTCACAAGTACAAGGACAGCCGTGAGCAGTTCGAATCAAAGACCCACAAGAGACTGATCGACATCCTCCGCCCTTCGAAGAAGGCGGTTGAGGCGATGATGGGCATTGAGCTCCCCGCCGGTGTCGATATGGAAATCAAGCTGTAAGAAAAGCTTAAGGCAAACTTAAGTTTATCTGCAAGCCAAGCCAAAACGAGGTTTGGCATAGTAAACCTAGATAAAGGTCAAGTTGGCATAGGCGGCGCCGCCGCAAATCTAAAATGTCAACCAATAACCGAAAGAGGTGCAAATCGATGAACAAAGGTATTATTGGAAAGAAGATCGGCATGACCCAGATCTTTGCAGAAAACGGAGAGGTCATACCGGTGACCGTTATAGAGGCAGGCCCCTGCTATGTTGCCCAGAAGAAGACGGTCGAAAATGACGGATACAGCGCAGTTCAGCTTGCCTTTTCCGAGACAAAGGAGAAGAGGCTGAGCCGCCCGCAGTCAGGCCACCTGAAGAAGGCCGGCATCAGAATGTGCAAGCATCTTAAGGAATTCCGCCTAAGTGACGCTGAGAGCTACAACCTCGGAGATGTAATCACTGTCGAAACCTTCGCCCCCGGCGAGAAGGTCGATGTAACGGGCATCACCAAGGGACGCGGCTTTACCGGCGCCATTAAGAGGTGGGGATTTGCCATTAAGAGAAGCACCCACGGCACAGGGCCTGTTCACCGTCATCTCGGCTCGACGGGTGCAAACTCGTCCCCCTCCCGTGTCTTCAAGAACAAGAAGATGGCAGGGCAGTACGGAAACGAGCAGGTAACGATCCTGAACCTGAGCGTGGTTAAGATAGACCCAGAGAAGAACCTGATCGCCGTTAAGGGTGCAGTTCCCGGAGCGCGGGGCGGCATCGTGTTTATCCGCGATTCGGTTAAAGCGTAACGGAAGGAGGAAAAGCAATGCCTAATTTAAAGGTTGTAAACATGCAGGGCAAGGAAGTGGGCGACATTACGCTGTCGGACACCATTTTCGGGGCAGAGGTAAACGGTCCCGTCCTCCATGCCGCTGTAAGAGCATATTTGTTGAATCAGAGACAGGGCACCCAGTCGACCCTGACCCGTGCCGAGGTATCGGGCGGCGGCAGGAAGCCGTGGAGACAGAAGGGCACCGGTCGTGCGCGTCACGGCTCGACCCGCAATCCGCAGTGGACTCACGGGGGTGTGGCTTTAGGACCGAAGCCCCGCAGCTACCGCGTCTCGATCAACAAGAAGGTAAGGCGCATAGCCCTTTTCAGCGCCCTGTCCTCCAAGGTAGAGGCAGGAGACTTTATTGTGGTTGACGCCATCAAGACAGAAGAGTACAAAACTAAGACGATGGTGGAAATGCTGAAGGCACTTGGCGCCGAGGGGAAGGCACTTGTTGTTCTGCCCGAGGCTGACTCGAAGGTGGTCAAGAGCTGTGCCAACATTCAAGGTGTCAAGACCGCACTTTACAACGCCATCAATGCTTACGATATACTTAATTGCGGCAAGCTTATCATAGCTCTTGACGCAGTTAAAAAGATTGAGGAGGTGTACGCATGAAAAAGTCGGTCCAGGATATAATCATCAAGCCGATTATCACTGAAAAGAGCATGGATATGCTTGAGGGCAAGCGTTATGTGTTCAAGGTTATGAAGGACGCGACAAAGCCTGAGATTGCCCGTGCTGTCGAGAAGATGTTCGGCGTTTCGGTGGCAAGCGTGAACACCATAAACATGAAGAAAAAGCCGAAGAGATTGGGCGTACACGCCGGATATACCTCCGCTTGGAAGAAGGCTATTGTAACGCTCAAGCCCGAGTCAAAGACGATCGAGTTCTTTGACAGCATGAATTAAGCCGGGAGGAAGGAAAAAGATGTCTACAAAAAAGTACAACCCGACAACTCCTTCAAGAAGGCATATGGTGGCACACTCCTTTGATGAAATTACAAAGAAGACGCCCGAAAAAAGCCTGATTGAAATAAAAAAGAAGCACGCCGGTAGGAACAACCACGGCAAGATCACCGTCCGCCACAGAGGGGGCGGCAACAAGCAGAAATACAGAATCATCGACTTCAAGCGCCAGGTGGGCGGCGGGGAGGCGACCGTTATCGGCGTCGAGTACGACCCCAACCGCACCGCATACATTGCGCTTCTTGGACATGAGGACGGCAAGAAGAGCTATATCATAGCCCCTGCCGGTCTCACCGACGGCGACCGGGTATATACCGGTGCCGATGCCGATATCAAGCCGGGTAACGCACTCCCCCTTGCAAACATCCCGCTTGGTACCTTCATTCACAATATCGAGCTTTATCCCGGCAAGGGGGGTCAGCTTGTGCGCTCGGCGGGAACCGCCGCCCAGCTGATGGCAAAGGAGGACGGTCTGGCACAGATCCGGCTTCCCTCAGGAGAGGTTCGCATTGTTCGGCTTGACTGCATGGCAACCATCGGTCAGGTAGGCAATGTTGAGCATGAGACAACAAAGGCAGGAAAGGCCGGTAAGACCCGCCATCGCGGCATTCGTCCGACTGTTCGCGGATCGGCGATGAACCCTGTGGATCACCCCCATGGAGGCGGTGAGGGGCGCTCGCCTATCGGACGTCCCAGTCCTGTTACACCGTGGGGCAAGCCTGCTCTTGGCTACAAGACCAGAAACAAGAAGGCCAGAACAAACAAATTTATTGTCAAGCGCAGAGGCGGCAAATAAGGCCGCGTGAATGCTAAATTAATAAGGAGGCAGACAGATGAGCAGAAGCCTTAAGAAACCGCCCTTTGTAGAAGAGAAGCTCTATAAAAGAATCGTAGCGATGAACGAAAAAGGCGAAAAAAAGGTTATAAAAACATGGTCGCGCGCATCGACGATATTTCCGGAATTTGTCGGGCACACCATCGCTGTGCACGACGGGAGAAAGCACGTGCCGGTCTATGTCACCGAGGACATGGTAGGGCACAAGCTTGGAGAATTTGCGCCGACACGCACCTTCCGGGGGCACTCGGGCTCAAAAACTTCCAACACCGGTAAGAAATAAACCAAAGCTAGCGAACTAGTGAAATCGAAGGGAGGCATCGCCTTAAATGGAAGCGAAAGCGCATCTTAAATATGCAAGGATTTCTCCGCGTAAGGTCAAGATCGTTCTCGATCTTATCCGTGGCAGGGACGCCGACATGGCAATCGGCATTCTTAAGAACACCCCGAAGCGTGCGTCCGAGCTTTTGATAAAGCTCCTTAACAGCGCCATGGCAAACGCCGAGAATAATTTTAATATGGATAAATCAAAGCTGTATGTGTCCGAATGTTTTGTATGCCCCGGCCCGACACTGAAACGTATCAGACCTCGCGCTCAGGGTAGAGCATTCCGCATCATGAAAAGAACCAGCCATATCACCATGGTTGTAAAAGAAAGAGAATGAAAGAGGGAGGTTAAGTAACAGATGGGTCAGAAGGTAAATCCCCATGGGTTTCGCGTAGGCGTAATCAAGAACTGGGATTCGAGATGGTACGAGAAGGACGAGACCTTCGGCGACACCCTTGTATCCGACTACAAGATCAGGAAATACCTGAAGGAAAAGCTCCAGCACGCCGGCATCCCGCGCGTTGAGATTGAGCGCGACCGTGTTCGTGTCCGCATATTTATCCACTGTGCGAAGCCGGGCATAGTTATCGGCCGTGGCGGCTCCGAGATTGACAAGCTGAAGGCCGAGCTTGAGGCTATGCTCGACAAGCCGGTTATTATAAACGTTATCGAGGTAAAGAGTCCCGATCTTGACGCACAGCTTGTCGCCGAGAATATCGCAGCTCAGCTTGAGAAGAGAACCTCCTTCCGCCGTGCTATGAAGCAGGCTATCTCAAGAACCATGCGCCTTGGGGCGAAGGGTATAAAAATATCGGTAAGCGGCCGTCTCGGCGGTGCGGAAATCGCACGGAGAGAGCACTACCATGAAGGAACTATTCCGCTGCACACCCTCAGAGCCGACATTGACTACGGCTTTTGGGAGGCAAACACCACCTTCGGCAAGATCGGAGTAAAGGTGTGGGTCTACAAGGGAGAGGTCCTGTCGGCGACAGTCCGTCAGAGCCAGCCTGAGAGACCGAAGGAGCGTGGAGGAAGACGCGACAATCGCGGCGGCCATCGCGGCGGCAATCGCGGCGGCCATCGCGGCTATGATAGAAACAGAGCAGAAGGGAGCAACAAATAAATGTTAATGCCGAAGAGAGTTAAGTACAGACGCGTTCATCGCGGAAGGCTTAAGGGCAAGGCAATGCGCGGCAATAAGCTGACTAACGGAAGATACGGACTTGTTGCGACCGAGCCGGCTTGGATCACCAGCAATCAGATCGAGGCTGCCCGTATTGCAATGACACGATACATCCGCCGTGGCGGTAAAGTATGGATAAAGATATTCCCCGACAAGCCGATCACCGAAAAGCCGGCCGAAACTCGAATGGGTTCGGGTAAGGGCTCGCCGGAGTACTGGGTTGCGGTTGTAAAGCCGGGCCGGGTCCTCTTTGAGATGGACGGCATCAGCGAGGAAGTCGCACGGGAAGCCATGCGCCTTGCGGCACATAAGCTTCCGATCAAGTGCAAGTTTGTGTCCAAAGAACAAGATAATAAGGAAGTTGGGGAGGTATAAGCCATGAAAGCATCCGAACTGAGAGAGATGACCTCCGAGCAGCTTAGCGTAAAACTGAAGGATCTGAAGGAAGAGCTTTTCAAGCTTCGCTTTCAGCATGCGATCCATCAGCTTGACAATCCGCATAAAATCACTGACGTTAAGCGAGATATCGCGCGTGTTATGACCGTAATGCGTCAGAAAAACGTATAGGGGGATCTGAGATATGAGCGAAGTCATAAACAACGCCCCTGAGACGGCTACCCGTCGCCTCAGAAAGACCAGGGTCGGCACCGTTGTCAGCAACAAGATGGACAAGACGATTGTCGTCGCCATAGTTGACCACGTAGCCCATCCTAAATATAAGAAAATCATGAAGCGCACATCAAAGGTTCATGCCCATGATGAAGCGAACGAGTGCCAGATCGGCGACAAGGTTGCGGTAATGGAAACCCGCCCACTGTCAAAGACAAAGAGATGGCGCCTTGTATCAATAATCGAGAAGGCAAAATAATAGGCCTTACACAGAGCGTAAAAATACAGTAGGCAGGTCAAAAAGCTTGCCGAAAGAGGAGGAACGCACAAGTGATTCAACAGCAATCATATATGAAGGTCGCCGACAACACCGGTGCCAAAGAGCTGATGTGCATTCGCGTGCTCGGTGGAACGGGTCGCAGATATGCCAATATCGGCGATGTTGTTGTCGCAACCGTTAAGAAAGCAGCACCAGGCGGTGTGGTTAAGAAGGGCGATGTCGTCCGTGCGGTAATCGTTAGAAGTGTTAAGGGTGTTCGTCGTGCAGACGGATCCTATCTCAAGTTTGACGAGAATGCTGCTGTTATCATAAAAGAGGACAACAACCCAAGAGGAACCCGAATTTTCGGGCCTGTGGCGAGAGAACTGAGGGAAAAGGATTATCTCAAGATTCTTTCCTTAGCTCCCGAAGTCCTGTGAGCGGAGGTAGCGAGAATGAAAAAGGTTCATGTAAAAACCGGTGACGAGGTCATCGTTATATCGGGTAACGATAAGGATGCCCGTGGCAAGGTAATCGAGGTCTCCCCGAAGGAGGGCAAGGTTATCGTTGAGGGTATCAACATTGTCTCAAAGCATGTTAAGCCCCGCAAGCAGGGGGATGCCGGCGGCATTATGCAGGTTCCCGCCCCCCTTTACGCATCGAAGGTACTTCTTTACTGCTCGAAATGCGAGGCGGGCCGCCGTGCGAAAAAGGTTATTAAAGACGGCAAAAAGACAAGAGTATGCGCTAAGTGCGGCGCAAAAATATAAGGCGGAGGTGAAATAGATGTCAAGATATAAAGAGATATACAGAAAAGAAGTTTCACCTGCGTTGATGAAAAAGTTTGCATACAAGAGCCCGATGCAGATACCCAAGATCGAGAAGGTAGTAATCAATATCGGCGCCGGCGATGCAAAGGACAACATCAAGGTGATCGATTCCATCATTGCCGATCTTACCGCAATCACAGGGCAGAAGGCTGTCCCGACCTATGCAAAGAAGTCGGTGGCTAACTTTAAGCTCCGGGAGGGCATGGCCATCGGTGCTAAGGTTACCCTTCGCGGCGCTCGTATGTACGAGTTTATCGACAGACTTTTCAACTTTGCACTTCCCCGTGTACGCGACTTCAGAGGGATCAATCCCAACGCCTTTGACGGCCGCGGCAACTATTCCCTCGGTCTGAAGGAGCAGCTCATATTCCCTGAAATCGAATATGAAAAGGTTGATAAGATCCGCGGCATGGATATAGTATTCGTCACAACGGCAAAGACCGATGAGGAAGCAAGGGAGCTTCTCACCCTCATGGGCGCGCCGTTTGCGAAGTAAGGAAGGTGAGCTTATGGCAAAGAAAGCAATGATCTTAAAGCAGCAGAAAAAGCAGAAATTTTCCACCCGTGAATACAACCGGTGCAAAATTTGCGGTCGTCCCCATGCCTATCTTCGTAAGTATGGCATCTGCCGTATCTGTTTCCGCACATTAGCACTTAGAGGCGAAATACCCGGCGTCAGAAAAGCCAGCTGGTAATTTACTGTTTCCGGGCAAAATCTCCATCTTATCGGAAGGAAAGCGCCGATACAGCGGTATGGTGCAGTCCGAAGAACGTTCTGAAGGACTCTTTGAAGGACGCTCCGAAGGACATTGCCACACCGGCGTATTCCTCGCTTTAACCACCGTTTTGAGCCGGCAGCGGCCGTAAAGCCAGCAGCCGCCGGCAGCAAGAAAATTAGGCTTGCATAAAGGAGGATAATAATATGCAAATGTCTGACGTTATAGCAGATATGCTTACAAGAATACGTAATGCCAACGATGCAAAGCACGCAACGGTTGACATTCCGGCATCTAATATGAAGAAGGCGATCACCGATATTCTTCTCAACGAGGGGTACATCAAGGGCTACCAGATTATCGAGGACGGCAAGCAGGGTATCATTCGCATTACGCTGAAGTATTTGCCGGGCAAGCAGAAGGTTATCAGAGGTCTGCGCAGGGTATCAAAGCCCGGTCTTCGCATATATTCAAACTGCGAGGATCTGCCCCGTGTTATGAACGGACTCGGCATCGCCATTATTTCCACATCCAAGGGCATAATGACCGACAAGCGCGCCCGTCGCGAGAATGTCGGCGGCGAAGTTCTCGCCTTTGTCTGGTAAAGGGGAGGTAGAGAATATGTCAAGAATAGGAAGAGCGCTCATTGCCATTCCGGCAGGGGTTGATGTCACTCTCGGGGAGGACAATGTCGTTACGGTAAAGGGTCCCCTCGGCACCCTGACACAGAAGTTCAGCAGTCGCATTTCCATCGTGAAGGAGGGCTCCGAGATAAAGGTCAGCCGCTCCAGCGAGGATAAGTTGGACAGGTCACTGCACGGTCTGACTCGCACTCTTATTTCAAACATGGTTATCGGCGTTAAGGACGGCTACAAAAAGACGCTGGAGATTGTCGGCGTCGGATACAGAGCGGAGAAGTCCGGCAAATCCTTAAATCTCAACCTCGGTTTTTCCCATCCCGTAGTATTCGAGGAGGCCGACGGCATCACCTTTGAGGTTCCCAACCCGAACACCGTGGTTGTAAAGGGGATCGACAAGCAGATGGTCGGCGAGATAGCGGCAAAGATCCGGTCAAAGAGACCGCCTGAGCCATATCTTGGCAAGGGTGTGAAGTATGCCGGTGAGAGAATCCGCCGCAAGGCTGGCAAGGCCGGTAAATAATTGAAAGGAGTGGACACGCATGATTAGCAAGACCGACAAAAACAAGCAGCGTCTAAAGAGACGTGCAAGAATTCGTGCAAAAATATCGGGAACGGCTGAGCGGCCTCGCCTTTCGGTATACCGTTCCAACAAAAACATTACTGCACAGATTATCGATGATATCGCAGGCGTCACCCTTGTTTCGGCGACAACCCTTGAGGCATCCTTCGAGGGTCAGGGCGGGAATAGAGAAGCAGCTAAAAAGCTGGGTAAAATCCTTGCCGAGCGCGCCCTTGAGAAGGGGATAAAAACGGTTGTCTTCGACCGCGGCGGCTACATTTATCACGGACGTGTATCGGAACTGGCAGAAGGAGCCCGTGAGGGCGGCCTTGTGCTCTAATACGACAGATATTGCCCCTTTTTTGGCGGGCGTCGTATGAATATAATAATTATATCGTCTGATTTTTGGCGATATACCGGTTTGTACACTAAAATTTCCCTGTGGGTAAATTCCCCTGCGGGAAATTCTAAAAAATTTGGAGGAATAACATGGCGAACAAAATAGATCCTGCAAAAATGGATTTACAGGAAAGACTTGTGGTTCTGAACCGTGTTTCCAAGACTGTAAAGGGTGGACGTATTGCCCGCATGACCGCCTTGATGGTAGTCGGGGACGGCAACGGACACGTAGGATACGGGCTTGGCAAGGCCGCAGAGGTTCCTGAGGCTATTCGCAAGGGCATCGAGGATGCAAAGAAAAACATGATCAAGGTTGCGACGGATGGTTCCACCATTCCGCACGAGGTTATAGGCAAATTTGGCGCAGGCGAGGTTCTTTTGAAGCCGGCGGCTCCCGGTACCGGAGTTATTGCAGGAGGTACGGTTCGGGCTGTTGTTGAGGTAGCAGGCATAAAGAACATCCGTGCAAAGTGTCTTCGCTCAACCAACCCGGTAAACGTAGTAAAAGCGGTGTTTGAGGGGCTGAAGTCGCTTCGTACCGAAGAAGAAGTGGCAAAGGCGCGGAATATCAGCACCGAAGCAGTAAGAAGATAAGGGGGCGCGAAAATGGAAAAAGCAAAAATAGTGCTCACGAAAAGCCTTATCGGCGCAAAGCCGAAGCAGAAGGCGACGGCAAAATCACTCGGGCTTACTAAGGTAGGTGACAGCACCGTTCAGGTAAACGACGCGGTACTTCAGGGTAAACTTAAGGTGATATCCCATCTTGTCACAGTAGAAGCCGAGTAATCGGAATGGAATACAAATGAAGGAGGAACCACTTATGAAGCTCCATGAACTTTCACCGGCCCCCGGCTCAAGCAAGGCGCCAAAGCGCGTGGGCAGGGGCATCGGATCGGGCAGCGGCAAGACGGCCGGCAGAGGACATAAAGGACAGAATGCCCGTTCAGGCGGCGGGGTCAAGCCGGGATTTGAGGGCGGACAGCTTCCGCTTTACAGACGGCTTCCGAAGCGCGGCTTTACCAATAAATTTGCAAAGCGCTATGCCATTGTCAATCTTGACGCACTCAACAGCTTTGAGGATGGCGCGGTTGTCGATTACGAGGCTCTCCGTGCTGCCGGTATTGTCAAAAAGCCTTATGACGGTCTGAAGATACTTGCCAACGGTGAGCTTTCCAAAAAAATAACTGTTAAAGCATCAATCTTTTCGGCTAGCGCAAAGGAAAAGATCGAGGCTGCAGGTGGAAAGACCGAGGTGGTATAAGTGCTGCAGACTCTGAAAAACGCATTCAAGATACCCGAGCTGCGCTCGAAGCTTGTTTTTACGATGGTCATTGTCCTTATATACAGGCTTGGCGCAGTGATTCCCGTACCGTTTATCAACTCGACGATGATGGCATCCTTAATGGCAGCGAGCGAGGGTTCGATATTCCAATATTTGAATCTTCTGTCGGGCGACGCGTTTTCTAAGGCAACACTGTTTGCACTTTCGGTTTCACCATATATTACGGCATCTATTGTAATGCAGCTTCTCACCGTAGCGATACCCGCCCTTGAGCGGCTGTCAAAGGAGGGGGACGAGGGTAGAAAGAAGATTACCACCTACACCCGCTATTTGACCGTTGTCCTCGGGCTTATCACAAGCTATGGATATTATATGGTTATAAAAAATCTTCATAACCAAAACAACGGCGGCGTTCTTACCAGAATGGGTCTTAAGCCCTTTGGTATGATAGTTATTATTGCCTGCTACTGTGCGGGTACCGCCCTTGTTATGTGGCTGGCGGAGAAAATCAACGAAAACGGCATCGGAAACGGCATCTCCATCATCCTTTTTGCCAACATCGTATCCTCCCTTCCCGTTATGATAGGAAGTCTCGGATATCGTTTTGTCGGCGGCATCAAGAGTTTGTTTAAGACCGAATGGGTCGGTCTTCTTGATATACTGTTTGTACTTTTATCGATTGTTATCACCGTTGCGATCGTCTTTCTTGTGGTATTCGTTACCCAGAGCGAGCGCAAGATACCGATCCAGTATGCAAAGCGCGTGGTGGGCAGAAAGATGTACGGCGGTCAGAATACCACTCTTCCCATCAAGCTGAACATGACCGGAGTTATGCCTATCATCTTTGCAAACTCAATAGTCTCACTTCCGGCTACAATCATCGCCTTCTTTAATATTAAGAAGGGCGGTATATGGGATCGGATTGCAAGAACCCTTTCCCCCTCGTCCTGGGTTTATGCCGTGGTTCTCTTTATGCTGATAATCGGATTTTCCTATTTCTATATCACGATTTCCTTTAATCCGATAGAGGTTTCCAACAACCTGAAGAAGAACGGCGGATTTATCCCGGGTATCCGTCCCGGAAAGCCGACCTCCGATTATATCTCGAAAATATTGTC
>JAAYQM010000018.1 GCA_012519315.1 Clostridiales bacterium
CTTCATGTGATCTCTGACTACTTGGAATGAAAATTCCTCTATCGGGGCGTACCATGTTTTTAAACTGCTGACATATATGTGGTTTTCGCCGTCAACTTTGATATTTTCAATTCCGAGTGCCACGCTTGCGTTTCGTGTGATTATTGATGAGCCGATAATGTCATCCATGTGAAGCCGATTATTCCGCTCTATTGCCTTCCTTTTGCGGATATGGTGTACAAGGACAACCGCACATTTTGCTTCATCGGCTATTCTGAGCAGTTTTGAAAAGCCTGCTTGCATCTCCCGCATATCGGATTCGTCACAAGAAAGAAAGCTCATCATGCTGTCAAATACAACTATGTCGGGCTTTTCCTCCCTTATAAGCTGTCGGACATTCTCAAAGCCTTCTTCTGTACCGAGTCCGAGCGGAATGTTATTGATCAAAAAGTCTCTGAGTTCGTAAAGGATCAGGTTCTCCCTGTCGTATTGCCAATTTGCCGTTTGTGCTCTGTGGTTCATGCCGTTTGCTGAAAACTCTCCGATAAGATAGAGGCTTTTAACTGGGCTGATACTCTCTGAAAAGCCGCCTAATATGCTTCCTCCCATTGATATGTCGCAACAGAATTTTTGCATAAATAGGCTTTTTCCTGTTCCCTGTTGCCCGGCAATCACCGATACACCGCCCCGAGGAAAAATACCTCCTATCATTTCGGGCTTAAATCCTTTACTGGGTTCAAGGTGCTTGCGGAAGCCTAACAGGGAGGGCTTTTGTTTTGTTGGCTTGTCCTCCGTGCAGGTCGTGCCCTTGAGTTCCTGTTCCCGGAACATTCGCCTTGCTTCACCTAGTCCGTGCTCTTGGGCTATGTCGTTCCAGTCTTGCCCTTTAAGAGCATCGTCAGGCATCTTTATATTTCGGAAGCCTGTAACCTCCGAGGCTCCGGCATCTGGGCATATTGTCGGGAGGAATCCCTTTTCTTTGAGGATCCGTGCCACGTTCGGAAGGTTGAAGGCTGAGAAGCTGACCGCAACAGGACTTCCTGTTATTTGATGGATACTACAAGCCGTTGCGTAGCCTTCGGCAATGAATACCTGTTCGCCGGGTCGGGGCTCACCTATTAAATAATATGAATCTTTCTTCTGGCCGAGGTGCTGCTTTTGCCCCGCTGCGTTGATCCGTTCGAGTCCGACAACCTGACCGCTTGCATCGTACGCCGGGATCAACAGGACTTGCCCCATCGTGCCGTCTGTGTCCGTTCGTAGACCGTAGGAGGGTACGCCCTTCCTCAAGAGGTAGGGGAAGCTGTCATCTGCCTGTTGTGCCTTGCTCCATCGGCTACCGGCAATCAAGGCGTTCTTGTTGATGGTCGGCTCCTGCGTGCGTGGGGGGAGGCTTCCTCCTTTGCGGTCGGGTTCAGGGAGTCCGAGCCTTTGACACAGTTCGGAGATTAGATATGTCTCTCCTGTTGCCCTGTCATAGCAAACTCGTTTTTCTAGGTTGATTGAAAAACTTGGGTGCCTGTCCTCCCTGAATGGGGAGGATATGAGCCAATCTGTTTTCTGTGAGTTCTCCCATTTGCCCCGAGGAAAGGCGTTCTGTACCCATGTTTGCATATCGTGGAGGCTCATCTCTGACCACCTCCAAACACTAAACAACCGTTCGGGGCTGATTGCCACGAGAAAAAGGATTTATTTTTTTGTGTGTGTGAGATTTGAGGATAAGCTAATAGATGAGCTAGCCCGGGAGGTTGATCAGGGTCAGGTTGGTCAGGATCTCCGCTGTCACCTTGAGTTGATTTAGAGAAACCGCTTGCCCTGCTATGGCTTCGTGGTGTTCTGCTACAAGTTATTTTTTTATAGAGATTGCCAATTGTTTTTTTAACCTTTATTGCCGTTGCGTTAAGTATAGCCATAACTCTTTTGTTAATTTCTTCTGTATTACTTTTTGCCATTTCAAGCAATTCCTGTATCTTTGGTGAATTAAATTCATCAATAATTGTTTTAGTGGCCATGTTAGCGTGCTTTTGTATCAACTTCCATTCTTTTTGTATTTGGGTGTTGATAATATTAATAATTTCCTGTGTTTCTGGGTCAATTTGTGGTATAATTACAGCTGTAGACATTACTTAATCCTTCCTTTCCTTTCCGCCGTCTCCGTATCGAGACGGTTTTTTTATTTTTGTCAAATCGCATACCGTTCACCGTCAAACAATTCCTGCTCAGCGACTCCAAAAAAACATGACAACTTATGTCTGATTTTGTCGCTTGCCCTTGCCCTTCGGTTTTCAACGTAGGAAAGAGAGCTAGCATTGATTTTGAGATTCCGTGCTAAATCTTTAGCTGTCAGGTCATTTTCGATTCTGAGCGCTCTTATTTTAGTCATCTGCTTCACCTCCTTTCACGCTTGTAACATTCAAAACTGCCCAATGATTATATTATAACGTAAAAAATGAATTTTGGGTATCTTTTACAATTGTGCCGTGATGGTATATCCTTATTTCGAGGGGGGGTAAAAAAAATAACGTATCCTAATGGTGAGGATACGTCAGAAAAATATCATTAAAATATGCAAAAGTGCCCTATCGTTTGAAACTTGAAAACCGAGAAAGCTAGTCATATCAAGGGTTTATAGCTGTTTATGTTTGCCCTTCGGATCCAAAGTCCGCTGCCTTTCCTCTTGGCTACACCCCATTGACGTGCAACGGACATTATAGCTTGTATGTTGAAAAATACGCAAGTAGACGCATGTTGATAAACAGACATTTCCTCGGCCAATC
>JAAYQM010000019.1 GCA_012519315.1 Clostridiales bacterium
TCTGCTTTTTCTGCTTTTTCTGCTTTCCCTATCCCCCGTCTGCCTGTCTACCCGTCTCCCCGTCTACCCGTCCCCCCGTCTACCCGTCCCCCCGTCTACCCTGTCTTCCTGTCTCCCTTCCATAGCCGCCACCCCCAAACACAGCGGCAATCACCACCACAGCGGCAAAACTGCTACAACCACCACAATTGCCGCCCTTGCCACACCCGCCCACAACAGCAAAAAAACCCGCCCCGCCGAGCAGACCACAATATCATATCATCACCACCACCGCCCCCCACCACAGCGGCAAATTTCCCACAACCGCCGCCCGATCCCCCTACAAAAAGGCAATGATTTGTGCTATAATAAGATATAATACAATTTTTACAAACATCACGGATTTCCAAGTTACAAAAATCCCTACAGGACTCCACTCAATCCCACCAAGCTCAACAAAAATCATGCCAGACACCATAATCCCACCTAACTCCGCTGTTCTATACACCCCTCATAAAGCTCTACCAATCCCACCAAATTCAATCAAATTCCACTCAAGCTCTGCTAAGCAAAACAAACCTTCGCCAAATTCCACCAAGCTTTACTAAAATTCACAGAGGTTGCCGATATGCACATGATAATTTTTGACCATATCAAGGGGGATATTTATCCCACGAGGCTGGGGCAGGAGGTCTGCAAGCCGGGTCACAGCTACGGTCCGGCGGTGCGGGATCATTTTCTCATCCACTACATTGCCAAGGGGCGGGGAACCTTTCATACAGGCGGGCGGGAGTATTTCCTCGAGTCGGGGCAGGGATTTTTGATCACCCCGGACATCCTGACCTACTACGCCGCCGACGACAGAGATCCGTGGCACTACTACTGGATCGGCTTTAAGGGCGGTGGCGCCGCGAGGCTCCTTGCCCATGTGGGACTTGACACGGATCATCCAGTTTTCAACTGCCGCGACCATAAAAGGCTCCTTGCCTGTTTTTCCTCCATGTTCTCCGCCGATGTCAAAAAAAGAGGGGGCGACCTGCATCTTTTAGGGGATATGTATCATTTTTTTGCGATTCTTGCGGCTCAGAATCAAACCGGCATCCGGTCAACCGACCTTGAGAACCCCGCCGACCGCTATGTTCGCCAATCGGCTGAATATATCAAAAACAACTATTCCCAAAGGATTACCGTAGATGAAATCGCCGCTCATGTAGGGCTGAACCGAAGCTATCTCAGCACCCTTTTCAAGAGGGAAACGGGGATTTCCCTGCAGCAGTATATCATTGATTTTCGCATAAGGCGTGCCGCCGCCCTCCTGCTGAGTACCGATCTTTCGGTGGGGGATATCGCCCGTTCGGTAGGCTATGAGGATCCCCTGCTTTTTTCGAAGATATTCAAAAATCAGAAGGGACTTTCCCCCCGCAACTACAAAAAAGTGTATCAAACAAGCCAAGATCCCTGCCTCTAACCGCCCTTTCAATCATTGGGCAGTTCCCCCTACTCCCCCTAAACGGCTCTACCCGCTACCCCCGCTACCCCACAACAGCAAAAAAAGCCCGCCCCTCCGTGCAGACCAGAATATCATTTCTTATATCCCTCACCGCCCCCCCACCACAGCGGCAAAACTGCCACAACCGCCACAATTGTCGCCTATGTTTCCACCTGTTCCACCCTCCACAGCCACCACCCCCAAACACAGCGGCAATCGCCACCACAGCGACAAATTTCCCACAACCGCCGTCCTGTCTCCCTCGCACCCCTCGCCGCCCTGTCTCCCTGTCTCCCCGTCTCCTGCCGCCCCCGCTACCCCCGCTACCCCAAAAAACGCAAAAAAAGGTCTGCCCCCACCGGAGGCAGACCTAAATCTTATATTCACATTTCAACAATCGCCACAGCCCCTGCGCCCAGCCACTGCACCACAGCGACAACCGCCACCACAGCGACAAATTTCGCCACCAAAGCGGCAAAATCGCCGCCCAGCAAACGGGGCTATTTTACAATATCGATAGTCTGGATCATGGTCATATGACCGTAGCGATAGTGCATCGACCTGTAAGAAATCGAATCCTCAAAGCGGACATGCGCCCCCTCGCCGGGAGTGTACGCCGCCGGGTCACAGACCAAAAACTCGTATTTGTTGGGATTCTTCTCATCGGGATTGATACATTTGGTAAAAACCAGGAAATGAGAGTCCTTCCCGCGGTTCATACGGATAATAACCCCCTCAGGGTTCTTATCAAGGGCATCCTTGATGGCCTGTTTCGTCACATAAAAGTTTTTCTGATCGGTGAGAGCCTTACCCTTCACGTTAAATCGGGAGAGGACAAGGTAGTCGATCACATAAATCGGGTTGTTGTACAGGATTTCCTTGCCGGTGACACTGCCCTTGTTATAAGAATTGGCAAGAGCAACGGTGTAAGGGTCGGCGATAAGATTGCCATTCTGTCCGGTGCGGAAATCGTATCCCTCGGTCATTCTCGCGCCGAGGTTGTTGAGCACCATGGCAAGACTGGCGACATAGCAGCCCTCGTCCATCCAGTCGGCATTATTGTTGTACCGATCGACGATAAAAGGCTTTGTAACCCCCGCCCTGAAATAGAGATCCTTCAGCGCACGGGCGTTCCAACCCCCGTCATTAGCGTTATGCTGGCTGTACCAGGTGTAGGCGGTCACATCAGAAACATTGATCTTGCAGCTCGTGGAAAGATCACCGACAGTAGCGGTGATAACGGCACTCCCCTCACCGATGGCGCAGTAGTTGCCCTCCTCATCGATGACGATAACGCTTTCATCACTGGAGGCAAAGGTAACCTTTGCGTCAAGATAGGATGGGGAGACGGTGGCGGTTACGGTGCTTATCCCGTAAACCTTACCGTAGGACAATGTAGAGGAAAGGATGATAGAACGTGGCTTAACGGGCACAATAGCCCACAGCTGCTGATCGGAGGCGGTAAAATCGGAGATAAGAAGCTCATTATTGTACCAGCCGCCTACCGAAAGGGCGACATTCTCGCCACCCGCCGGATGAATGGAGTAATAACCCTCTTCACGAGGAATTATGTAGAAGGAGGAATTTGCATCGGTTGACAAGCTTTTTTGAACTTTGCCGCCGGCGCTCGCCGACGTGGTTTTAAGCTTGTACTTCCCCTCATCGCTCTGCGGCGTAATGAGGTAGGAGCCGTCCTCCTGCCGGGTGATCCGGTGATCCTGACCGTCCTGCATGGTCTGCCGGTCAAGATAAGCCGATCCTCTGGCATCATATCGGATATCTATCACATCCAGGTACAATCCTGTTTTTTTATTGACAATGGTATAAATGCCGTCGGCAACAGCCGTATTTTCGGCATCAATTTGGTCATTGACATCATTTAGGTTTTGTACGTCGCTTGTGTCATGAAGGCCGTCATCAGCGGCAAAAGCACTGATGCAAGCTACAGACGCTGCGGCGACGACAACAAAACACAGGCATATAAAAATGCGTATGTAATGTCTCAGACTCGGCATATCAGCCCTCCTTTGCTTGTGCGGCGGCGTCATTTTTCGGGAAAATGCAGGAAAAGAAGCAGAAAATTCGCAAAAAATTGCATGAAAAATGAGACCGTCGACACATGAGTCGAGGCAGGGATAGCGCGGCGCAAAAGCCGGCAAAAACCGCCAAAACAAGGGGTTTTCCGAAAAAACGCTATCCAGGACAACAGTAATTATAACGTTTTGCACCAAATTTGTCAAGTGTCTGTGATTTTTTCAGCACTATTAACAAGCGCAGCCTTTTCGAATAGGAGGGTTAAACGAAATTTCATTGTCTATTATTAAAATATCATTATCTGGTTTTAAAATTAACTCCCTCCCGCTTTTTGAAAAAAGCGGGGCAAAAACTTTTCTAAAAAAAGCGAAAATCGCAACTACACGCATTCAGCGGCAATGCTGATAAAACTTGCCGGCTAACTTACCCCTCTCAAAAAGCGGTCAAAGGCGGCATACCCCTCTGGGGTACGCTTAAAGACGCCGGCATCCTCAAGCACCCGAACAAACACACGGCCCACCTCCTCCCGGAGAATGGCATCAATCCTCTCCCGATCCTTCCCCACATAGGGGGCAAATCGGCGGGCGATGCTCTCTACCCAGGGGGCATGGGGGGCGGTTTGGGGATTATTTACAAGATCGGCGCCTAAAAACAGCCCCTCAGCAACAGCGCCGAGGGAGGTCTTAAGCCTTGCCGGCAGTACGGCAAGCCCCATCACCTCAATAAGACCGATATTCTCCTTCTTGATATGGTGCAGCTCTGCATGAGGATGATAGACACCCATAGGGTGCTCATCAGTGGTTATGTTGTTGCGCAGCACAAGATCCAGCTCATACTCCTCACCCCGCCGACGGGCAATAGGGGTGATAGTGTTGTGCGGAGTGTCCCCTGTATAGGCGAAGATAAAGGCGTCAGGATCGCTGTATCCGCGCCACCTATCGAGAATCCGACCGGCAAGGGCGGAAAGCCTCCCCTTCTCCCTTCCCCTAAGGCGGATAACCGACATCGGCCACCGGACAATCCCGGCATAAACATCGGCATAGCCCTCGAAGGAAATCTCCCTCTCCACCGGCGCCCTCTCCATGGCAAATTCGTACCTCCCCCCTTGGAAGTGGTCATGGGAAAGAATCGACCCGCCCACAATAGGGAGATCGGCATTAGATCCGATAAAATAATGAGGAAACCTGTCCACAAAATCAAGCAGCCGATCAAAGACCGCACCGCTTATCTTCATGGGGATATGTTTTTCATTCAGCACAATGCAATGCTCGTTGTAATAGACATAGGGGGAGTATTGGAGAAAGTAAGGCTCCCCGTCAAGGTCAAGGGGGATCAGGCGATGATTCTGCCGGGCGGCGGCACGAGGTCCGCCGGCATACCCCTCAGTCTCCCGACAGAGGGCACAGGCAGGATAGCCGGAGGGGGGAGCGGCAAGGGCGGCGGCAATCGCCTTCGGGTCCTTTTCCGGCTTAGATAGATTGATGGTAATGTCAAGCGCCCCGTACTCGGTGTCCACCTGCCAGCGCCTGTCCTTTTTGATACGGTAGCGGCGGATATAGTCGCTGTCACAGGCGAGCTTGTAAAAATAATCGGTAGCGGCGGCAGGATCCTGACGATATCGGCGCCAAAACTCGGCAATCACAGCGCTCGGTCGGGGGACAAGCAGCCCCATTATACGGGTGTCAAAGAGATCGGGATCCCCGTGATAGAGGGTGTCGATCATCCCCTTCTGACGTGCATAGTCAATAAACTCGGCAAGGATGGACTCAAGCTCCCCATCGGCATATTCCTCCGCCGGCTCCTCATAAGCGTCAAGGTGCAAAAGTTCAAGGAGCCGATTCCTTATAAATACTACGTCCTCCGCCTCGACAAGTCGGCAGGAAAGACCATAGGCAATAAGCTTTTTTATGGCGTGGTTTATCATCTTCTAATATATTCCTCTTATCATAATTATCAAAAATATCATAATTGTCATAATTGTCAAATTCAAATTATAGTCGCAGTCAGCGTAAAGCTATCGCCCCCTCAGGCAAGGCGAAAAACAGTCATGGTATCATACCTCTCCCCGACGGAAAGGAGGGTCTGTCCCATAGCGGGGCTGTTCGGCTCATACTGAGTCTCAAGGCAGAGGGCATGGTGGCGGATCGCCGGCGTCCCCCCCTTAAAGGGAACACTCCCCTCACCGAGGAAATTGGCGGTATAAAGCTGCATACAGGGCTTGTCTGTAAGAACGGTAAGGGTGCGCCCCCCACAAGAAAGCTCGGCAGCCAGCCGCAGCCCCCGTCCGTCAAAGCTCACATTCTTCTCCCCGGAGAGGATATAGTTGTTATCATAGCCGGAGACGGCGGCAATATCCCGCCCCACAGGCTTTTTCCTGTTAAAATCATAGGGAGTGCCCGCAACATCTATGCGCCGTCCGGTGGCTGTGAGGTTTTCGTCAAGCTCGGTGATCTGCCCGGCGGGGATAAGCAGCTCATGGGAGAGAACATCCCCTCCAGTGATGCCGCAAAGGTTGAAGTAGGCATGATTTGTCAGGTTGACATAGGTATCCGCATCAGAAACCGCCTCATAGCGAATGGCGAGGGCGTCGGCGTGAAGGGTGTAGGTCACCTTCACCGAAAGGTTGCCCGGATATCCCTCCTCCCCGTCGGGGCTAAGGTAGCTGAGGACAAGGGCATTCCTCCCCTTCTTCGCCACATCGAAAACCTTGCGGTTAAAGCCCTGTTTCCCTCCGTGGAGGTGGTGCATCCCGTCGGCATTTTTAGCGAGCTTATAGGTTTTCCCCCCGATTGAGAAAACCCCGTCCCTTATACGGTTGGCATAGCGTCCCACAACCGCCCCCTGATAGGAGGTGTCAGCGAGGTAATCCTCAAGTGTGTCAAAGCCGCAGACAATCTCGGTCCCTCTGTGGGAGAAGGTCTGGATAATCCCTCCGAGGTTGAGAACGGTCACCGTGATATCGGCATTCTCAAGGGTGTATCCATAAATCTCAAAGATGCCTTCGTCGTTCATCAGGGTGCCGAAATGCGTTTTTTCCATTATTTTTCCCATCCTTTTTATATAATTTAGAGCAAAAATTTTTTGTTTCGCCTTAGTATAACAGATTTTTTTGAAAAAGTCTTTGACCTAATTGTAAAAATACTTCTTTTTTATAAAAAAAGTCTACCATTCGAGTGGACTTTCACTTTTCGGTGGATTATTTAAACTTTTTTTGAACATTTTTTGATATAAAATTTAAAAATCAGGCTCAGAGCCGCTAAGAGGCGGCTGTCGTGAGAATATGCAAAATCCATCATGTAAAATATTCCCGAAAATGGCAGCGGATGATTGACAGCGAAGGGAAAATGCGTTATAATTGTGGCGAATGTCATAAGCTATGATTTTTATTATACTATAATTTGTCATTCAATAATCTAACTATTCCAAAACTTCCCAAGGAGAATTTATAATGGCAGCAAAAAGTTACAATGCCTATCATTCGGCGCAGAAACAGTTTGACGATGTGGCCGACAAAATCAATCTTGACCCGGCGACTCGGGCACTTCTTCGGCAGCCCTGCCGGGAGTATCATTTTACGATCCCCGTCAAAATGGACGATGGCAGCACTCAGATTTTCAACGGCTACCGCATCCAGCACAACGACGCCCGCGGTCCGGCGAAGGGCGGGATCCGCTTTCATCCTCAGGAGACGGCGGACACCATCCGCGGACTCTCGATGTGGATGACTTGGAAATGCGCCGTTGTGGACATTCCTCTCGGCGGCGGCAAGGGGGGGATAGTCTGCGACCCCCGCACCTTGTCAAAGAGCGAGCAGGAGCGTCTCTGCCGGGGCTATGTTCGCCAGCTTTCCCGTGCTATCGGACCGAATCAGGACGTGCCCGCACCCGACGTTATGACAAATGCGCAACATATGCTCTGGATGCTGGACGAGTATGAGACCATCCACGGGGCACGCTATCCGGGCACCATCACCGGCAAGCCGGTGAGCATGGGTGGCTCTCTCGGACGCACCGAGGCAACCGGCTACGGCGTTATCTACAATCTCAGAGAGGCTCTTGCCGCCATGAAGATAGACATCACAAAAACCACAGCCAGTCTGCAGGGGTTCGGCAACGTTGCCGAGCATGCCGCACGGCTTTACACACAGCTTGGCGGGACGATTATCGCCGTCTCCTGCTGGGACAACAAGGACAAGAAGGCGTACACCTATCGCAAGAAGGACGGACTTGACATCGTGGCACTTGCGGGCATCAAGGACTCCTTCGGCTCAATTGATAAGCAGAAGGCCCTTGAGATGGGCTGCGAGCTTCTGGATGGCGGGGCATGGCTTGCCCAGGAGGTGGATATTCTCCTTCCCTGCGCGCTGGAAAATCAGCTCACGCCCGACACCTTCCCGGCGGTAAGCCCGGCGGTTAAGGTTATCTGCGAGGGGGCAAACGGTCCCACAACCCCCGACTGCGACAGGCTGATTCAGGAGCGTGGCATCTACCTTATCCCTGATTTTCTCTGCAATGCCGGCGGGGTGACCTGCAGCTATTTTGAGCAGGTGCAGTGCAATATGAACTATTTCTGGCCGAAGGAAGAGGTTCTCGAAAAGCTGGATTACAAGCTGACCTCCGCCTTCCACGCCGTTCACAACCTCGCTGCGGAAAAAGGGCTGTATATGCGGGACGCCGCCTATATCATCGCCATCAACCGGGTAGCGGAGGCGGTCAAACTCCGGGGCTGGGTGTGACAGATGCACTCTTTTAGGAGAAGTAAATAGCTACACCGCCCCCACAAATTTAAGCTGTGTTTGAGTGTGACAGATGCACTCTTTTAGGGGAAAGGCTCCCGATTTTCCGATTTTCCGATTTTATGCGCCTTTTGTACAAAAGGCGCATTTTGCTTGCCCGATTCCCCCTCACCGATTCTCACCGTCCCGATTTCCCCTTTTTCTGTTGATAACACTTCCACCAAAAAACGGCGCCCCCCTTCCCACCGAAAAGCCAAGAAGGAAAACACTGACTATATGCGATCCGTTGATAACATCCGCCGTTTTTCGGACAGAGAAAAAGCCCCGGGCAACCACCGCCCCCTCCTCAAAAATCGGCAAAAGCGGAAAAAAGATTGCCAAAGGAGCCGATTTATGCTATAATAGTTTCAACAAAAAGCCCCGCCGGCAGACAAAATGACCAAATCCACCCAAACTTCACTGTTGACCGGACAACCCCGACAGGAGCGCCGCACACCGAAATCTCACAACCCTTTTATAAAAAATAAAAAATAAAAATACAGGTTCAAGAAAGGTGATTACTATGGACGCAAAAGTATATGAGCTGATGAACGAGCAGATTCAAAAGGAGCTTTACTCTGCATATCTTTATCTTGACATGGCAAACTACTACAGCGCCGAGGGGCTTGAGGGCTTTGCCAACTGGTTTTACATCCAGGCTCAGGAGGAGAGAGACCACGCATTCCTGTTCCAGACCTATCTTTTGAACAACGGTAAGAGGATAAAGCTTCTCGCCATCGACGCGCCGGAGGGCAGCTACACCGCCTTTGACCAGCCGTTGGACGCCACCCTCGCCCATGAAAAGCTGGTTACCGCCTCCATTCACAACATCTATGACGCGGCGGTCAGCGTCAAGGACTACCGAGCCGCCGAGTTTTTAAACTGGTTTGTCAAGGAGCAGGCAGAGGAGGAGAAGAACGCCGACGACCTTATCCGCAAGTATGAGCTTTTCTGCAAGGACGGCAAGGGTCTGTACATGATGGATCAGGAGCTTGCCGCCCGTGTCTACGCCGCCCCTACCCTTGTCCTTGACTGATTCCCCTTTTTTCAGGGTTGACAATCAATAATAAGCTATGAGAATAAAACTACCCGCCGACTTTCCGGCGAGTAAAAAACTACCCGCCGACTTTCCGGCGGGTAGTTTGTATTTTCCCGGCTAAATAAACGGGGAATGCCGGCACCCAACCTCTTTTTCAGTTTTTTAGAACTATCCCATCGGCAACTATGCCGACCCGATAGTTTGCGGATACAAAAACCTTCCCACTCTATAGCAAAAAGGGGGAACACCCACACCTAACCCCACAA
>JAAYQM010000020.1 GCA_012519315.1 Clostridiales bacterium
ATATCCACATAACTTTTTACAAGCTGATGCGCCGGAATCTGAGTGTCCAGATCCAAAAGGTTGGCATAACGGTAAAGATGATCAAAATCCTCGAGCAGAGCAAAATCCAAAGCCTGCTTTACATAAGAATTCGGCTCGTTTTGCGCAAGCCATGCCGTCAAATCTACCGCCACGTGCTCGTAGCCGATTGTTGTTTCAAGCTGTGTCTCATCAATGGGCTTGAGCCAGTTTATATGCTTTTGCTGCTGCTGTTCAATGCGGCGGGACAGTGCCAGTTCGCGGCGCAGGTCGTTATTTGGGCAGTTGCGGTGAAATTGATGCTTAAACATCACCGCCTCCACCTCGATACCATTCATCAAAATAATCCTAACCTTTGTATAGGGGTCGACAGTCATTTTATTATAGGGTTGCGGATATACAGTTGACCAATCCATAATCGTATCCCCGATAGAAACCGGTTTTTGTTCAAATGGATTCATGGTATATCTCCTTTCATTTTCAATAAGATATACCTATTGTTGGCAGGACGTGTTAGGTCTATACCCGTTTTAGGGTAAAGATCTGCACAAAAATTCATACCGCGCAATATATACAATACTAAAAGACTATACTCTTGTTCATCCGAGCTGAAACTAATATTCGGATGACGGCGATAAAAATAGCCCGATAATTATTACAGCCGTTATTGCCGTCCCAGCAATTGCTGTCGGAATAATAGTTTTCATCTCCCTGATAAAAATAATCAAGAGCAGGTGGACATTAGCCGCCACCTGCTCTTGTATTAACTCTAGGGGTTTTTGTTTAATTCTCTGCATTTGGAAAACAGAATCTAGCAATATCAAAATAATAATATAGGCAAAACGACAATAAAGCCGTCAAAACCGTCTGATATGAAAGCCGCCATCCGCATTGATTATCTGCCCGGTGGAAAAGTCAAACAATCCGCTGCAAAGCCCGAGAACACAGTTGGCCACATCCTGAGGCAGTCCGAAGCGCTTGATAGGAGTGATCCCCTCAGCGATCAGCTTTTCATATTTTTCTGTAACGGGAGCGGTCATATCGGTCTTGATTATCCCCGGACGCACCTCGAAAACCGAGATACCGTACTCCGCCAGTCTGTGGGCAAAAAGCTGGGTAGTCATCGATATTCCCGCCTTAGAAATGCAGTATTCTCCGCGCTCGACGCTTGAAGCATAGCTTGAGACAGAGGATATGTTTATGATCTTGCATCCGTCTCCACCCTGCCTTATCATCTGATTGGCAAAAAGCTGGCACATGAAAAAGGTGGACTTTAAATTGATTCTTATCAGTCTGTCAAAGCTCTCCTCTGTTGTGTCAAGAATATTCATCCGCACTTTCGGTGATACCCCTGCGTTGTTGACCAGAATGTCTACCCGCCCGAACTTTGCCATCACCTTTTCAAGCAAACCTTTCCGGTCCTCGGCGCTAGATATGTCACATTTTACATAGTTTTTAACCCCCGGCAGCTCTTCAGATAGATCCGAGTAGACCACCGTTACCCCCTCCCTTTCGAGAGTTGAGGCTATTGCATTTCCAATACCCCGACCCGAACCGGTAACAACCGCTATACGCATCTTGTCATAACCTCCTTATATAAATCGGTATAAT
>JAAYQM010000021.1 GCA_012519315.1 Clostridiales bacterium
CAAGACTTTGCTTAAATTCTTCATCATATTTTCGATAAGTACTCATTTTTTTATCTCCTTTTTATTGTCTACTGAAATTATACTGCATTTCACTATCCGCTGTCTACTTTATTAGTATACATCCAATTGAAATCAATCCCGGCCATTTGCAAAAAGAATTGGTTTCATTCTGCCAACAGCATGACATACTGGTGGAGGTATGGGCGCCGTTTGCGGTGGGAAAGGTTTTCGACTTGCCGGAGTTACAGTCACTGTCGGAAAAATACGGGCGCTCCATATCGCAGATATTAATCAGTTGGTATTTGCAGAATAACCTTCTTCCACTTGTGAAGTCGGTTACCGAAAGCCGGATATATGAAAACATCGGTGATTTGGATGTTAAGATTTGCGAGGAAGATCAAAGGGTTATTGAAAATATCACAGCAGATTTATCCTCTGGTCTCGATCCTGACAACATCATGTTTTAACTAGCAAGAGGGTATCCTACTTGAATGTTTAGGAGGGAATAGCGGGTCCGAGATCAGATCCGCAAGAAAAAGCACCATAGACTGCGTTGAAGGCAAGAAAGCTAATGGCCTCCCTGAATGGGGAGTGGCTATTGGCTTTTTTTGTGTCATTAGATGCATCCATCTAACTCTTAAATCTGAATGGGTTAACCGTCAGAAATTTGCTAATTATGACGAGATTTGCCTCATCATGGGTGATTAAATCAACTATAAAATTATCAGCGTATTCGGATAAAAAATAAAGGTAATACAATAAAAAATAAAATGCAAAAGAATTGAAAAATCACCCGATCAGGCTGAATGACGGGAAACCCGTCAACAGCGAACACGAGTTTTTGTTTGAGCCCGGCATGACGGTAAAAAAAGATTTCTTTATTGAAAATAATAGTAGCTGGTCGGTTTATTACAAGCTATATTTTGATAATGTTAGCGGAAGTCTTTCTGACACACTAGAAGTCACAATTAAGTACGGTGACACCGTACTTTGTTCCGGTACACCCTCTTCTCTAACCCGCACAAATATAACGGCGGCAGAAGAAATGCTGCAGGTTGGAGCAAAGAAAACCCTGTCTATATATTTCTTCTTTCCCGATGAAATAGGTAATGAAGCCCAAAACTTAACCCTTTCCTTTGATATGTAAGCAGACGCTGTTCAGGCCAAGAATAACCCTGAAAGATTGTTTGATTAACAAAAAATCCGCTAGTACAACATATTCTTTTTGTTTTTCGAACATCTTTTCTCTGGACCCTTACAAAGAAGAAACTGACAGAGGCCATTGACACGGAAATATTTATATTTCCAACGGCGCCCATTTGACAGATAGTCGACAACCCCCTGTAAACGCGAGTTTTTGCACTAGACATTTTTGTTCCGGCGGTATAAATAGGAACAGCTTAGAGAAATGGAAGCAGAAAGAGAAAAAATAGCGGCTGAAAGGCTTGAGAACCAAAAGATGTTGCAAGAATTATTGGCTTTGAAACAACAACTGGCAGAAAAAGAAAACGGTAGCAAAACGTCTTCTAACGTAGAAGACCCCAGTAGTTATTAAACGGTGGCGTTTAATATAAAACTCTAAAAAATTCAAGGAGGTAAGCAACATGAACAGCAAAAATACCACAAAACGTGCGCTATTCACATCCCTAATGGCTATGCTAGTCTGTGTAACTATGCTAATTGGCACTACTTTCGCATGGTTTACGGATTCAGTAACCAGTGGCACTAACCGTATTGTTGCAGGAAATCTTGATGTTAGGCTTTTCCACAGCAAGAAAGCGGTAACAGACGAAGAGGTGACAGAAACAACAGTGCTCTTCACCGACGTAGCAATTTGGGAACCCGGGGCAATGGTTTACGAGAACTTTACAGTTGAAAACGCCGGCAGTCTTGCTCTTAAGTATGTTTTCAATTTAAAGGTTACTAACGCAACCGTTGTTGAAGGAGTGTCTTTAGCTGATGTGCTAAAAGTTGCCTTTGTTGACGGCGGTGTTACTCCTGATGACCGTACTGCCGCTTTGAGCCAAACCTTCTCTCCCATTAACAGCTTCAGTTTAAGGGACAGCATTGAAAGCAATGAAACTGATACTTTTCGGTATTATTGTTTATTGGGTGCCTAGTGCAAATGATAATGATTACAACAAAGCAGGCGGGGTATTTCAGATTGATATTGTGGTAGATCTCTTTGCAACCCAGATGACAGGCGAGAGAGACAGCTTTGGCGACAACTATGATGCAGACGCTCAGCTTCCCATTAGCCCATCACCACTAGTGGCAATATCGTTGCTGCACCTGTAACCCTTGGCGCAAGCGCAGCTGATGCAGTTACAACTGTAGAACCGGTGTATATAGAAGTTCCCGCCGGTGCTGAGCTTCTTGCAGGCACAAACGACTTCTCTGTCAAAGTTGAGGAAACAGAACGTACAAGTACAGCTGTATTAAATCCGGCATCTTACGCAATTGCATTTGACATTGAAATGCCTCTTGCAAGTAGCAACACGGTAGTTGTACCCGTTACAATACACATAGGGGCTGGTCTTAACCTGACCTACGTTTACCGCGATGATACATTGATGACCGAGGCAGATATCGGAGCTGCTGATACCTATCAGTATGATCCTGTATCCGGCAATATCACAATGTATATTACTAACTTTGGCGATATCTCTGCCGAGGGCTCTGACGGAGTATGCGTTGTCAATTAAAAAAATGTAATATTTACAAATCTCGACAACCTAACAAAGGAAGAACTTGCTGCAAGACCGGATACATCCAGTAATTTTGTTAAAACAGCATTTAAAGCAAATATGCAGGGAAACTTTACGGTTGACGCAACCTTTGATAACTGCATCTTTAACAATGCAACGGTAGAATTCAGCGGATTTAATTCAGACAACACATATACTGCAAGATTCATTGATTGTACATTCAACAATATCGGTAATACTTACGCAATCGAAACGGATAATTATGGTATGAGCGAAAATTGCGAGTTAACACTTACCAATTGTACTTTTAACATTACGGTAGCCTCAAATGTTAGTGTACTTAAAACAAGGCACTACGGCAATACCATTAAACTCCATCTTACAAACAATACTATTAAAGGATTCAACGCTGACCCGAACTTTTATAAAGTGGCTCCTATTACCTCTCTCAAGTTCTATGACGACACAATGTATCAATTTGAGGTAGTTGAGGAAATCGGTACGGTATATCAGGGTATAACCAGCTAACACTGATTGCCGTTTTACCTTAAGTCCCCTCACCCCGAAGGGTGAGGGGCGATCAAAGGACATAAGCAGTCGTTTATGTCTTTTGATTGCTCAATAAGGATTATAGGTAAAGAGATATTTCATTGAATCGTTTTGGATACACTGCCGGTAGCAATATGTTTCCCTATAATACTTGATCTCACTTTAATATCAAGATTTAGAATGCTGGGAAGGACTAGGATGATTCCGCAGCGAAGTTGTTCCGTCAGGAAAAATAGGATAAAGTTCACAATATAACCTATAAACGCAAGATAAAAGCCGTCCGATTCGGAGTGAAATCCGGTCGGGCGGTTTTAATAATTTGAAACCTAAAAAATAAAATGCAGCGCCAACTCTTTACTTTCTTTTTATGATTTAATATAATAATTACAAGCGTTGTAAATAATATGCATAAATGAGGCGTTTTTGCTTTATCGGATGGAAGAAGGGTTATGATATGAAGCTTACAAAGTCAATTGCATACCGTATATATTCAATCGTCGGTTTTGCTTTTATTTTTGCTTACCTGCTTTCCTTTTTATTTGAGGGACAGGTTTTATACGGTCTTTTGGATCATTTTAATGCAGATGCTTCACTTTACATAACCGGAGCGATTGCGGCGCATTTTGCAGGGCTGTTTACAGGAGGATTTGTTGCAAAAACAACCGTCTCTGCACGAAAAATGATGATCTTTGCCATGATGCTGTGTGTGTTTCTTTCCATCCCGTTCTTTTTTTCACCCTCCCTGTTATGGGCGGTCGGTCTGATTGTCGCCGGATATGTCTCCGGGTGCGCAGTAGCCGCATGGGGATTTTTTCTGAAAGCCTTTACGCCGAAAAATGAACGTTTGCGCTCCTGCGCTGATGTTTTGATTCTTTCAAATCTTCTGATGATCGCCATTAATGTGACATCCGCGCTATGGTCTCCCTTTGCAGCACTTAGCATTTCGCTGATATTCATTCCTTTGGGCTGCATTTTTATCCTGTTGTTACCTGTGACTCAGGAATCGAAAACCACCTCATCCGATAAGCGTAACGCATTATTCAGGAGAGATTATCCCCTGTGGATTTTAGCTCTGTTTATTTTTATTATTACTATCAACTCCGGACTGATGTATCATGTCATCAATCCTGCCTTCGACCACCTGAACGAATTGGTTAGTTGGTATTGGGCGGTGCCGTATATTCTGGCACTTATCGTTTTGAGAAGCATCCCTTTAAACAGGAAACGCTCCTCCGTTTTATACGTAGGTATGGCGATGATTATGGCAGCTTTTATTGCCTTTATGCTTCTCGGACGGAAGGAAACCGATTATCTGATTGTAGACACTCTTATGCTTGGTGCTTGCGGTATTTTTGATTTGTTCTGGTGGAGTATCTTAGGGGAAATGCTGGCTTACACCAATAATCCGGCTAAAGTTTTTGGAATCGGGTTGTCGGCGAATGTATTCGGCGTCCTTTGCGGTGGTGTGCTTGGTATCGCCGTAACCTCTGCCGGACTGCCCGGCGCCGAAATTGCGGTGATTGCATTATGCGTTGTATGCGTAACGCTGGTACTGCTTCCTCTCTTGAACCGTCAACTGGTTTTGCTATTAAAAAGCCATACTTATCTTGCGGCGTATGACAATATGAGCCGGTCTCAACAAACAGACATCATACATCAGATAAAAACTCTTGAATCTCTGACCGAACGGGAGAAGGACGTATTGCAATTGATTCTTTCCGGTAAATCCAACCGTGAAATTGCAGAAGCCTTATATATAAGTGAAAATACCGTTAAAACACACATAAGAAATATTTTTTCGAAATGCGACGTTTCAAGCCGTGTGGAACTTGTCAGCACTCTGCTAAAGAACCAAACAGTCGAATGACACCAAAGATTCATAACATAGCGTAAAACCGCCTCTCATACAGAGGTCACCCTACTGAAAAACCCGCCGTACGGCGGGTTTTTCAGTAGGGTTAGAGGTCTTCAAAAACACCTCTGTTCAGCAATTTATAAAACGGGGGAGTAACAATCTTTCTCTGAAAACATATAATTATATAATAAAGTGTTTTAATATTTTTTGACGGTTAACTATATTCCGGGCGAGGTGTTATGGTGAAAAAATACAAAACAAGTGTGTATGCCATCCGCAAAAACGAAGAAAAGTTTATCGACCGGTGGATAGACGCAGTTTACGAGGCCGACGAGGTTGCTGTATTGGACACCGGCTTAACAGATAACAGTGTTCGAAAGCTCCGTGATAGCGGAGCGATTGTTTATGAAGAGAGGATTACGCCGTGGCGGCTTGATATCGCAAAAAATGAATCTCTGCAAAAGGGTGAGAAGAATAATGAAGCATAAATTGAAAATATGCGTTTACGCCATCTGCAAAAATGAGGAGGCTTTTGTCGATCGATGGGTAGAATCTATGAAGGAGGCCGACCTTATTGTCGTAACCGACACCGGTTCAACAGACCAAACGGTGGAAAAGCTCAGGGAAAAGGGCGTTGTTGTTTATCAGGAGAGCATAAAGCCTTGGCGATTTGATGTGGCGAGGAACATTTCTCTCGGTCATGTTCCCGATGATGTAGATGTTTGTGTATGCACCGATCTTGATGAAATTTTTCTGCCCGGCTGGAGAGGCTTTCTTGAGGAGGCGTGGCTGTCCCATCCTTCTTTTGATAACAAAAATGTGCGCCGACAGGGTAAATACCTCTATAACTGGAGTATCAATCCTGACGGAACCCCCGATGTCCAGTTTGTCTATTTCAAAGTGCATGAAAGGCATGGATTCCGGTGGAAATGTCC
>JAAYQM010000022.1 GCA_012519315.1 Clostridiales bacterium
TCCTCAGAATAGATAAGCTCCATCTCGCCTGTTGCAGCCGCCGGAGTGGCAAAGGGCATGATGAGCGAAAAAATAAATGTAAGACATAAAACAACGGATAACAGCTTTTTCATTAAACAAACCTCCTGTAAAACATGCTGGTTTCCTAAAAAGATATTTGCGCTATCTATTAAAATTATAAAAATCGCCTGAATTTATATATAAATTCACAAGATGATTGTGAGTTTTCTACAAACAGTTACTGCAATTCTAATGATATAGATTTCAATGTCGAAAATCAAGTTCAATTTTACGCTTTTATATTCGAAATACAGGTATGTCGCAAAGGCAAAAAGCCAATGTAGCACAAAACATCGTAAAAAGTGACGCTTTTTGGAGTTCCAAAAAGCGTTGTCACAAAACGAATAAATATGCTCAATTTATATCGCAAACAGTTGATTGAAGCAGAAAATTCCTTTATGGTAGAAAGAAATATTCGTCAATCGTAAAGACCCCAATCTTATCACACAGTCATGGGGCAAAGCATATTACGGACAGAGATAACAGGAGCTTTTTTATAAACCTTCAAGAAAAGCGACGAGTTACATGACCGTTTTTTGACACAGCAAAAAAAGGACCCTTCCGCTTTTCCGCAGAAGAGTCCTCATGTAGGCTAAATAACTTTATTATGTTTGTCCGATTATTTTAGCTCCGAAATAAGCCTTAGTGCCTCCTCGGCTGCCGAGGCCGCATCCGATGTATAGCAGTCTGCGCCGATCGAATCGCAAAAACTCTGGGTAATCGGAGCACCGCCAACCATAATCTTTACCTTGTCCCTAATACCCGCCTTTTCCGCAGCCTCAACCACATTTTTCATCTCCCCCATAGTGGTTGTAAGGAGAGCCGAACAGCAAATAAGCTGCGCGTTGTGCTCCACAGCCGCATCAATAAATTTATCGGTGGCTACATCGACGCCTAAATCAATAACATTGATACCTTTGCCTTCCAACATCATTTTTACTAAATTTTTTCCGATGTCATGCAAGTCACCCTTTACCGTTCCGAGCACGGCGGTTCCCTGAGTAGTAACTCCCTCTTGTGTCAAATACGGCTTCAGCATCGCGGCACCCATGTTCATAGCCCGAGCCGCAACCAGCACCTCAGGAACAAATACCTCGTTATTTTTAAACTTGTTTCCGATAATGCCCATGCCATGAAGCAGACCCTTTTCCAAAATATCCTTGGCAGAAATACCCTCGTCCAAAGCGGCCTGAACCTTTTCCTTTACAACCGCTGCTCTGCCCTTTTGCAAAAATTCGCTTATTTCTTCTAAAATTGCCATATCAGTCATCCTCCATTCACATTAGACAATATTTACTGCTTAAATTTAGTTTAACCGAACCATTGTAGTTTTTATAGAAAAGAATATAGATTTTTGGTAATTGATTACGATTGTCTCCCGGCAATCTTGCCTCGGCTGTCACGATATTTTTTCGGCGACACGCCGACAATTCTCTTAAACACCTTGGTAAAATAGCTCTGATCGTCAAAGCCGCACAGACCCGAAATGGTTACCAGCGGGATCGATTCGTTAAGCAAGAGAACCTTGCTCTTCTCAACACGAATACGATTAATATAAGAAAACAAATTTTCTCCCATCTCTTCTTTGAACAGGCTGCTTATATAAGAACGACTTAGGTAAACATGTGAGGCAATATCATCCAGGGTGATTTTCTGGTCATAGTTCGCCTTGACATATTGAATAATCTTATACAGTATGTCTGAATGCTTAACAGACGTAAAATCAAATGAATATTTGATAAATCTATGTATAATTACAGTAATCCACGCACTGAGCTGCTCTAAGCTTTCAATCTCTTTAACCTGCCTTATATTTGCCTCATTAAACAGCAGGATTTCCTGAATGCCGGCCCCCGCATCAATCGCCGAGCGGGACAAAAGCACTACCATTTCAATCAGACGGGCTTTGATAATCGAAACATCTGCCTTGCCGGTAAAAAAAATATATCCCAGAATCTCGTTCAGCAGTTTCTGCGTCCCTTCCTTATCCCTGTTTACAATAAGGCTGTTAAGCTGTTTTTCACTCGAGATCAAAAAATCAGCGTCCTCAGCATTTTGCTGCCACTCATTTTTCATCGCATATAGGTCGGACAGCATCTTTTCCTGCTCATACGCATAGTTGCCGTACAAGCTCTGCGGCGAGTCGGAAACAGCAGATGCCACCGCAAAAAGCACCCTTGTCGCATGTTGCACAAAGGCCGTGCTCCACTGGGGCAGCAGAGCAACCTGTTCACGAAGGCTGTCATCATCAATGCATTCAAGTGTATCGGCAAGCTCTCCCATCACAACAGGACCAATCGTCATGCCACCGCAGAGAAGCCCCTGCTCATCGGTCAGCGGCGATGAAATAAAGACAAGCCCCTTCGGGCAATAAAACACATATTTCCCATTCCATCGATAGGCTTCCGAGCAGCCGTAATGCAGCGTATTCTCCACTGTGCATCCGCCACACCCGGCGCAAAACCAGTCTGAGTCGACATAGACTATTTTCGGCTGCGTATAGACCTTTAACAGTGAGCAGGAAGCCGAACATACAACGCTAATGTCCTCGCAATATTGTTCAGTCTTATGCCTTTCAAATTCCATTGCCCACTCTCCCTTTCAATATTAGCGTATCCTTTATAATTATATCCAATTATAATTGTACCCTACGCAATACCAAAGTTCAAGAGAAAATTCACCGGCAATCCTCATTCATAATGAAAACGGCCCCAAAATATGTAACAGTATTCTCTCCGGCTGTATATTTCATTCCGGCAAGCCTTGAAAGCTCGGATACCTGAATACAGTACGCCTCAAGGGAGGATACGGCTTTTTTTGGAAAGGTGCAGGGCTGTCCCTCTCGAATGGCACACGGTTCACACAAAAGACAGCCCCCTGCGCCAAGAACAAAGGGATTCTCAAAGAAAGCGCGGGCAAAATCGGCCACACCGTATACCACATTTTGAAAGTCTCTCAGACCTTCCATCATGCCTTCATAGTCGTAGCTGTCCTCAAGATTGTATATCTTTTTAAAAACTATCGCCCAATCATAACGAGCTGTCTCATATATGCAACTTTCAGGGGTGCCGATATGGGGGGGACACATATAATTGCTTTGGTAGCTGCCGCAAAAATTGCATTCGCAAGCCTTGCGCAACTCACTGTTAAATATCCGGGAATCCAGTGCGCATATAGCCGAATTTACGCCGTATGCGCATCTGATTGCCAACAAAAACTCGCTGCTTTTGTCCCCTGTACCCCCCTCTTTTCCCCCATCCTTATGCGCAAGCTTGTTTTTCATAGAATTCCCGCACTGCCGCAAAAAAGGCATCGATGTTTTCCCACGGGCTGGCGGGCGGAATATCGCATCCGGAGGAAATTACAAAATTTTTATATTCACTGCATTCGTTGAGAATGCGCAAGACTTCTTCTCGAACCGACTCGGGTGTACCGTGGCAGATCTGGGAGGCAGGATCCACATTACCCATAACCAAAACATCGGAGGGAATATGTTTTAACATTTCCCGCATGCTGATGGAGTTGCCGAAATGATATGCAGCCGCCCCTATACTAAGTATGGAGGCGATCTGTTGAATCGTGCCGTTACCGCAGTTGTGATATATGACGATAAAATCATCATCCTGAACCGCCTCGACGATCTCTTTCACATAGGGTACCGAAAACTCATCGGCAAGTCCGGGAGACAGCAGCCCGGCCAACGGCTCGGCTATCACAACGCCATGGGCACCGATCTCCTTATATGCCTTTATATATTCAAGTAAAAATCGCACCGCTTTTTCAAGTACGGTATGTACCAGCTCCGGTTCTTCATAGCATTTAATCATGGCCTCATTTACATCAATCAGCCTTCCTGCCAGGGAAAAAGGACCGATAGTCCCGGCAAACACGGGGCGGTCATTAATCATGGCAACCGCCTTGGCGATAGCATCGATATAAAGCCCGGTACGCCCCGTTCCGACCGTAGGAACCTTCAACTCCTCAGCCTCTTGCGCTGTGGCGGCGATCGCACCAATCACTGTCGGCACCTCTTCATCCGAAACTCGAATCTGCGAACCGAAGGCCTCCGCCTCCACCGACAGATCCATCATACTTACAGATGCCGCCGAAAAATTGCGATCGGCAACAACTTTCATCCCCTTTGCCTGCAGATCGGGATCGGAGATTAACTGACTTACCGTGATGCCTAAAAGGGAAACCGAGGGAAAGGAAAGGATCGGCATCGGCGTTTTTTTCTCGTCCGCCAGCATCTTCTCAACCCATTTTTTCATATTCATATAAAACTCACTCCTTTTTATTCGTTTTTGCATATCTAAAGTTTAGCCTATATGAAATAATCTTGCTTGAAATATATTTCTTTTTTTATAAATTTCTTATAAGAATACCTGATTAACTCGACTGTTGCCCTCTCACCACCGACTTTAAGCTTTTTTATTCTGCCGAAGAGGGAGGCTTATTTATTATTCTATCTCTCTTACAACCTAACATTATGCCATATTAATATTGCATAATTCCATTGATTGCCCGATAAAATCTGATATAATAACAGTATGAATTTTATAAAGAAGGAGAATCGATATGCCAAAGATTACTTTTATCGGTGCCGGCAGTACTGTATTTGCCAAAAATATTATCGGGGACTGTATGCTTACCCCCTCTCTACGGGAGTCAGAGTTTGCATTATTCGATATCGACCATGAAAGACTGATGGATTCTTACCATATGCTTTCCAACATAAACAAAAACATCAACGAAGGCAGGGCGCGCATTGTTCCCTATACAGAAAGAAAAAAAGCCCTCGCCGGGGCAAAATATATAATCAATGCCATTCAAGTAGGCGGATATAAACCCTCCTCTGTCATCGATTTTGAAGTGCCGAAAAAATACGGGTTGCGCCAGACCATTGCTGATACCCTAGGCATCGGCGGCATATTCCGAGCCTTGCGAACGATTCCGGTTATGCTGGATATCGCAAAGGATATTGAGGAGGTCTGCCCCGACGCATGGTTTCTCAACTACACAAATCCCATGTCCATCCTCACCGGTGTCATGTTAAAAGCAACCGATGTGAAAACCATCGGGCTCTGCCATAGCGTGCAGGTTTGCGTACCCCGTTTGTTCAAGAAACTGGAAATGAGCGACGAAAACGTTCAATGGAAGATTGCCGGAATCAACCACATGTCATGGCTCCTTGAGGTTAAAAGAGAGGGCAAGGACTTGTATCCTGAGATTAAAGAGCGGGCAGCAAAGGTGAAAACTCCTCACAACGACATGGTTCGCTTCGAGATGATGAAGCAGTTCGGCTATTATGTCACCGAATCAAGCGAGCATAACGCCGAGTATCTGCCCTATTTTATCAAGAGCAAATACCCCGAGCTTATAGAACGATTCAATATTCCCCTGGATGAATACCCCCGCAGATGTGAAAAGCAAATCGAGCAATGGAAGGTACTGCGACAGGAGCTGGTTGAAAATCAGCAACTGACTCATGAGCGCTCAAGAGAATATGCCTCAAAAATCATGAATGCCATGGAAACCGACACCCCCTTTACTCTGGGAGGGAATGTTTTGAATACCGGGCTTATCGAAAACCTCCCCCGAGAGGCCATAGTCGAGGTTCCCTGCCTTGTAGACAGAAGCGGTATCTCCCCCTGCTATGTAGGTACGCTACCAACCCAGCTTGCCGCACTGAACATGACCAACATCAATGTGCATCTCCTCACCATCGAGGCAGCCCTCACAAGAAAGCGGGATTCCATCTACCATGCCGCCATGCTCGACCCCCACACCGCCGCCGAATTATCCATAGACGATATTCGTGCCATGTGCGACGATTTGATAGACGCCCACGGCAGCTGGTTGCCTGAATACCACTAAAACCACTTCTTATAATATGGCAAAAAAGTCGATCTTTTCACAGTCGACTTTTTTGTTGTATTGTGCTATAATAGCACATAGAAATATTTTAGAAAATTGCAACGAAAGATACAAAACAGAAAAGGAAAAGATAAAAATGTCAAGTATTGCAATTGAAAACATCGACAAAAACTTTAGGGTGGAGACCAATTTAAATGAAGATGATCTCTGTCTGTACGATACTCGAAAAGCACCCTTCGACCTTTACGGCCTTTACAATCCCCGCGAGGGGGAAATATTCCGGCGGCTGCCCGACGATATAGCGGCGGCAACCAGCGAAAAAGTTCATGTCCTTGCAAAAAACACAGCAGGCGGGCGGGTACGCTTTACCACCGACTCATCCTACATCGCAATCAAATCGATCTTCACCGGATTCCGCCACTTTCCCCACATGACGCTGGCAGGAACAGCCGGATTTGACCTTTATATAGACGAAGGGGGGAGAAGTACCTATTTTAGCACCTTTATGCCCCCGATCACCATGACCGACGGCTATGAGTCTATTATCAAGCTGGGCAGCCGGAAAAAGCGAAGCTTTACCATCCATTTTCCGCTATATGCCGAGGTGGCCTCTCTTTACATCGGTCTGCAAAGAGACGCTACCCTTGACCACGGCGCAAAATATGCCTATCAAAGACCGGTTCTCTATTACGGCTCCTCCATCACTCAAGGGGGATGCGCCTCCCGCCCGGGAAACTGCTACACTAACATCATCTCGGCAAAGCTTGACTGTGACCATATAAACCTTGGCTTCTCAGGCAGTGCAAAAGGGGAGGATGCCATTGTGAATTATATGGCGTCCCTTGATTTCAGTGTTTTTGTATGTGATTATGACCATAACGCCCCAAGCCTTGCGCACCTGAAGGCCACTCATGAAAAAGTGTATCTGACTATCCGTGACGCCCACCCCGATACCCCTATTATCCTTGTATCAAGACCCGACTTTGACAAGGACATCTCAGGAAATATCCTCCGTCGGGATGTTGTTTATACCACCTACATTAACGCAATCGGACGTGGGGACAAAAATCTTTGTTACATTGACGGGGAGCGGCTCTTTAAGGATGAATACCGAGACGCCTGCACTGTTGACACCGTCCACCCGAATGATGCCGGTTTTGTTCGTATGGCCGAGGTAATCGGATATGAAATCGGAAGATTCCTCCGCCGTACAAAAGAATCTTAACCTTCATAACAAAACACAAGAAAAGTCGCCCGATTTGTCGGCTATAGGGCGATTTTTCTTCTTTGATCCGCCATTTTTCCAATTGATGGCGTATATATACCCGTGGCTTCTATCTATTTTCATCTCCGGCAACAAAAAGTCCACCGGCAGAGTGAAAAGTAGCGAGTAAATAAGCAGTTTAGGGAAGAAGGATGGTTGTCAAGGGGGATATCATATGATATAATGAATCCAAGATGAGGCAAAAATTTGCCGCACTGTGTAACGCACATCGGTGTGTTACTGCAAATTTATGATGTAATAAAAAGCAATGCTATCAAATTTTTAAATAGACGAGGTGACATCATGACGGTTAGCCTTTTGACAGTAAAGCTTTATGCCCCCTTTGTTCACAGTCTAAAGGAAAAGAGAACCATCGTGAAAAGCTTGTGTGAGCGTCTGCGAAACAAGTTTAATGTATCGGTGATAGAGAGCAAATCTCAGGATGTTCACCAAACGATCGTGATAGCCATCGCCTTTCTTGCTAACAGCTCCGCAATAGCCGACCGCACAAGGGACGCTATCGAAGCCTTTATTGAACGGAGCATCGACGCCGAGATTGTCGATATCTTTTTAGAACGATGGTAGATTAGTAAAAGCCTACCCTCATTGCAAAATCAAAAGGCTTTTAACCGTTAAATGACCGACTAAAAAATTGGAGTAAAATTTATATAACCGATATTATGCAATCAGATAATTTGCACTCTCCTAAGAAACCTGCTGACAAAAGAATAAAAACTAAGGCTTTGAAGGCTGCCTTTCCGCATACCATTCCTGTACTGACCGGATTCGCTTTTCTCGGCATTGCCTACGGTCTGCTGATGAACAGCAAGGGTTATGGGGTCGGATGGACATTGCTGATGAGCCTTTTTGTCTTTGCCGGCTCGGCACAATATGTAGCGATCACCTTTTTGACCTCGGTTTTTAATCCATTGCATGCGCTGCTGATGACCTTAATTATCAACGCACGCCACTTGTTTTACGGAATTGCAATGCTGGATCGCTTTAAGAACACCGGACGGCTCAAGCCCTACCTAATTTTTGCCCTGTGTGATGAAACCTTTTCTGTCCTTTGCGCAAAAGAGCCGCCGGCAGGCGTGGAAAAAAGATGGTTTATGTTTTTCGTAGCCCTTTTGAATCATACATATTGGGTAGCAGGCTCAGTAACCGGCGCCCTTTTGGGCAGCACCCTTTCCTTTAACACAAAGGGGCTGGATTTTGTCCTAACCGCTCTTTTTGTGGTAATATTTATCGATCAGTGGAAACAGCAAAAAAATCACGCCCCCGCTCTCATCGGGCTTTTGTGTTCAACCCTTGCCCTCGTTGTTTTCGGTGCCGATTATTTTGTTATTCCCGCCATGATCGCCCTTTTGGCAGGACTTGCCCTCTATCGCAAAAGGGCTGAGAAGGGGGAGACGCTATGACCCTTTCCCCCATTCAGATTCTTGTTATCATAGCTGCCGTCGCCCTCGGTACCATGATAACCAGATTTTTGCCCTTTTTTCTCTTTCCCGACAACAAAAAGCGCCCGACCTTTGTCATCTATCTCGGAAAGGTACTCCCCTACGCGGTAATAGGTCTTCTTGTAGTCTATTGCCTGCGTGAAATCAGCTTTTCCTCCCCCGCCGGCTGGCTACCCGAGGGGATCGCCATTCTCTGCATCGCCATCCTGCATTTTTGGCGGGAAAATGTGCTCCTCAGCATCGGTGTCGGTACAGCTGTCTATATGCTTCTTGTGCAATATGTATTTTGAAGATAAAATTCCAGACAAAAATTGCCCGACAGAAAAACTGTCGGGCAATTTTTATATCATTTTCGACAAATGTCAACATAGGATAACAGTATCTGTCAATTAAACCGGTATATCGGTAAGACAAATCTTATATATTCAGACTATAGCACAGTATTATATATTATTGTGTGTTTTTATTTATTCCGGCATGATTAAGCCGTATGCCCCGTCCTTACGCTTGTAAACTACACAGGTATCCAGGGTATCGGCATCCCGGTAGACGAAAAACTGATGTCCGAGCAAATTCATTTGCAAAATCGCTTCCTCGGCATTCATTGGCTTAAAGGAAAAGGTCTTTGTGCGAATTCTAAACTCGCCCTCCTCCTCCACTTCTATATCATTAGCACTGCGGACAAATGCACCGGCACGCAACCGCTTTTCTAAACGCGTTTTGTTTTTGCGGATCTGGCGTTCAAGGGAATCCAGCGCCGCATCAAGGGCATTGTTAAAGGTTGTGTCCTCCTCCTCCGCGCGGTATAAGATTCCGCGGAAAATTATTGTAATTTCGATGATCTCCATGCTTCGCTTTTTACTGAAAGTCACAGTAGCATCGGCGGTGTCATCAAAAAACTTGTCAAATTTCCTTAGTTTTTTGTTCACCAGCTCCTTCAGGCTGTCGCTTACTGTCATTTTTCTGCCAATAATGGTTGTTTTCATGACGTAATACCACCTTTTTTTGATGTTTTTTCTATAAAGCGATACAGTCATCAAAGCCATGCTGCAGTAGTGCCCGGCTCCTCGACCTATCTTTATTATATCACAAGCTTTATAATAAATAAATAAGAATTTATTAATAACTGATATAATTTCTATCCTTTTCCTCAATTTTTGTTTTAAATATTAAAACAGGCGGCTGACAAAATGGATTCAGCAGCCCCCTTTTTCTTATTGTGGCTTTTTATTGATTTTTGTGCGTTAATGTGTTAAAATGTGTTAATGATAGGAGTTGATCACAAATGCTGGCCAACGAAAGGTATCGCATTATAAAAGAATACATAAAGACAAGGGGCGCGGTCACGATTTCCGAGCTTGTTCATATGTTTAATGTTTCTACAGAAACCGGCTGGCGGATCTTTACCAGTAATGACCTTAGCGAAAACATCTGCAGGCTATATAGAGACAACGACATTAAAATATATAACTCTGAAAATACCGGAGATTTCTCCTGACACCAACCCAAAAGGACAAAACTTAAAATGTTAATCGAGAAAAAACACATTGCACTTCTTTCGGCACTTTGTTTTACCGTTTATTTTACCAGCTACATAACACGAGTTAATCTGGGCGCCATCGTGTCCGAAATCGTATCCGCCGAGGGCTTGCTAAAAAGCTCTGTCTCCTTCATAATAACGGCAGGCTTTTTCGCATATGGAATCGGTCAATTGATCAGCGGCTTCATAGCCGACCGCATAAATCCCAAAAAAATAATATTTGTGGGGCTTATCTGCACCGCGGTGTTAAATTTTGTTCTTCCCTTTAGCAAATCTCTTATCCTGATGACAATCATATGGACACTTAACGGATTGGCTCAATCCACAATGTGGCCCACCCTTCTAAAAGTGATGTCAACCTATTTTTCAAAATCCGACTTTAGCAAAAGCTGTGCCACCGTCCTAATCGGATCGCTGTTGGGCACGATCTCGATTTACTTATTTGCGCCTGTGGTCATTCACTTCTTCAATTGGAAGATGGTGCTAGTCATAGCCGGCACCTTCGCCTTTATAATTGCATTTGTTTGGATAGCCTGCATGAATAGAATTGAGCATTACTCGAATAACAGCTCTCCTAAACAAAAAACGGTGCAGTCCGCCGCCGGTGGGGAATCTAACTCTAACGCTAATCTCAAGGCACTTATTGCATCCTCAGGTATTATCTTTATTATAATAGGCATTCTTTCTCAAGGCATCATCAGAGACGGTGTAACAACATGGATGCCCTCATATATATCAGAAACCTTTGATATAAAAAGTACCCTGTCAATCTTTTCCGCCGTGGTGATTCCGATCTTCGGTATTATCGCAATAAAAACTACCGCCTATTTAAACAAACGGCTTATCAAAAACGAAATGACCTGCGCTGCTGTAGTTTTTTCCGTAGCATTTCTTGCGGTTTTATTAATGGCAGTCTTTCATTCATCCAACCCGTGGCTCTCAATAGCACTTTCAAGCATTATTACAGGCTGTATGCACGGTGTAAACCTTATTATCCTTTCATATATCCCGGTGCAGTTTAACAGATACGGAAATGTCTCCAGCATCTCCGGCATCTTAAACTTCTTTGCCCATATCGGCGGCGCGCTGTCCATGTATAGTATTGCAAAAATTGCAGAGCTGTTCGGATGGCAAATGACTATTCTTACCTGGGCATTGATCATCTTCATCGGCACTGCCTCCTGCCTGATATGTATAAAAAAATGGGCACGCTTTACAAAGGATAATTAGCAAATCCCACACACAGCTTCTGCAAAGAGGGCAAAACCGAAAAATGTCCTGCCTCTTGCTGAGTATTGCAAAAAAGTGATAGCTTCTGCCTGAATGCTGTGATTCACAATTTTTTTATATTGATAAAGACATTAACACCTCTTTGTATTATTTACTCTCTGTGATAATAGGAACAACCGCTGACAAATCAGTGTCAGCGGTTGTCCTTTTTCACAATCTTGAGAATCGTATATCAAAAATTTTAGAATATCCTATTCTTTTATTTCCCCGGCCTTCTTCAATCCGATTTTAGTGATGGCAGGACCCACCAACTCGTAAATCAATGTCGCGCATAATATAACGGCGCGAATCGTTTTTCCGTGCTCAGGAAGAGTATTTGAAGCGATAAGAGACAGACCGATCGCAACTCCCGCCTGTGGCACTAAGGTCAGACCGATATATTTTCTCACCGTTTCCGGCGCCTTCATCAGCCAAGCACCCAGAGTAGCCCCTGAAATTTTTCCGACCACTCGGACAACAACATATATTACTCCGATAACGCCGATCTTCGGTATGATTGAAATATCCAACTCCGCACCCGAGACGACAAAAAACATCAAATAAATCGGTGGAGTGATGCTGTCCGCAATTTTAAATATTTCTCTTCCCGATGAGGCGGTATTAATTAAACTCGCACCCATGCTCATGCACAGCAACAAAGATGAGAGCCCGGCAAAGGTGGCAAGGGCATTAGCTAAAAAGACAAAGCCGCAGGTTATTATCAATCTGTTCGAATGCTTTTTAAAAAAGCGCAGCGGTATATTGAACAAAAAGCCGAGCACTACACCGACAACAACCGAACCGACAATCTCTAAAAGGGGCATAATCGCCGTAACTACGGCGGAGTTTTGTCCCGGATTCAGCATAGCATTGACAACTGCCATCGCAAATCCAAAAGCCATAAGAGCTACAGCATCATCCAAGGCAACAACACTCAAAAGGGTATTGGTAACAGGTCCTTTTGCATTATATTGTTTAACCACCATAATAGTGGCCGCCGGTGCCGTTGCCGCCGCAATAGCGCCTAACAGCAATGAAATATGAAAATCAAATCCAAAGAGTAACAGCGCCCCTGTCACAAATACCGAGGCCAAAAGTGCCTCGAATAATGCGATAACAATAGGGGTCATACCCGCTTTTTTCAGGTAAGACAGCTTGAATTCGGAGCCGATCGAGAAGGCGATGAAGGCCAGCGCCATCTCAGATATAATATTCAACTGAGAAACAGTCTCCAGCGACAGCAGATTGAATATGTGGGGACCTATCAGCAGGCCAGCAATCAGATAGCCTGTGACATTCGGAAGCCTTATTAATTTTACAATTCGCCCAAAAATAAGCCCCGAAAACAAAATCAGGGCCAAATAAAAGAAGACACTCATTCCTGCAACTCGATCCCTTCAACCGTCAGTATTGGTAATGCAAACAAGACCGCTGTGTCCGGCTTTGACAAGTCGCCGATAA
>JAAYQM010000023.1 GCA_012519315.1 Clostridiales bacterium
GGATTATGTCAGCCCCCATGTGAATTATCTCAGCTATCGTACGTCCTACGATTATATAGAGTCTGTCTATCGTCCTGTTATTGAGAGGTTTCAGAATAAGATGGGCAGGGTGATCGACTGCCTGTTTTATCATGATGTGCAGTATGTCACCCCTAACCGGCGTATGTGGGATGAGGATTTCAACCGTGTCTTTGAGGCGGAGTTCGGCTATGATCCCGCCCCCTATTATCCCGCTCTCTTTCGCCAAATCGGCGCCGATACCTCCCATTATAAGGCCCTCTTTTTCCACTGTCGGGCAAAGCTGCTGCAAAACGGGTTTTTAAAGGCGATTGCAGACTTCTGCAAGACCCATTCTCTTTGGTGCGTAGGCACTCAGTCGGGGGCAAAGTTTCCTGCCTGCTCCTTTTTGCACGGGGACGGGATGATGGCGTCGCGCTATGCCGATGCCCCCTGCGCTCAGATGAGCGGAGCCTATCTTTACGGGCAAAATTCCCTGAAGATCGCCGAGGGCGCCGCTGCGGGAGTCGGTGGGGAGACGGTTGCCGCCGAGATGTTCGATGGATATGAGGAATCAACCCCCCCGCTTTTGTATCGGGAGATGATTCTCTCCTATTCTAAAAGGATAAACCACATTTTCGCCCATCTGCCGCCGACAAAAGGGGTAACTACCCTTTCGGAAAGGCTGCGTCAAGCCTTTTTTGACGGGGACGGGAGTCATCTTTGGCCGGCTGCCCGAACACAGGCGCTTCTCTCCGAGGGGCGTCAGATCTGCGACATTGCCCTTTTGTATCCGATTTATTCCCTCCATGAAGAGGCCTATCTATATGAGGATAACCACACCCACGGCTACGAATTTGCCAGCATCCCGGAGAATGCCGATTATATGAATGTAATCAATGCCATCACAGAATATGTGGGGCTTGACCTTACCGTTCTTCATCCTGAGATTATAAAGGAGGGCTGCCGCACCGAGGGAGGGCGTCTGATCCTTGAGACGGTGGCGGGCACCGCCGAGTATCGGGTAGTCGTCCTTCCGGCGGGATGCCTTATCGGTATTGACACCCTCCGCCTTTTGAAGCGGTTTTATGACGAGGGGGGCAAGATTGTAGCAACGGGCGAGTTGCCCGCCGCCGCTTTTGAATTTGACGGAGAGTATGGTAGTGACGAGGAGGTTGTCCGCACCATTTTACATATTTTCGGTACCGAGTGCTTTAATCTTGGCAGTATCAGGAAATATTGCGAGAATCAGAATGACAGGGGCGGTCAGGCATACTTTTTCTACTCAACCATGTCCGCGCTTGACGGCACCTATACCGTCAGCGGCAACCTTTTGGAGGAGGTATTCAAATCCTTCAGGCTGCCCTATGATGTTGTGCTGGCAGATCCTCCCCACCGAGAGACGGGCGGGCTTTTGAACATTCCTCTTCATGAATACCTTGCTATGGATAAGTATTATCATATCAATAAGACGGGCACCGTCAGCTATATTCATAAGGAAGCTGAAGGGGCGGATATCTATTATTTTGCTAATTCCCGGAGCGAGGAGGAGTATCTCGATCGGGTGCTTTTGCGGGGGAGGAAGGAGCTTGAGCTGTGGAACCCCCGAACCGGCGAGATCGAGAGCTGCCCCTGTGAGCATACCGTTGAAAATGGTCAGCCCTATACAAAGATTCTTTTAAGGCTCCCTCCGGCAAGCGGGATTTTCGTCGTTGCGAAGGTCTGATAAATCGAGATAATTCCCAAAAATGGCGGGCAAATATCGCCGACGATTCCATCGACGATATTTGCCCGTTCTCCGTTTCCTTTGTTCTTTCTTTGGGGCGGGGGGGAGAAGTTTTTCGCTTTGTTTTTTTGCTCCGGGTACTTGCGTCCCCGGGGGAAAAACAGTATAATAAGTATATCATATTAACAAATTGCGTATAATGGATTGTTCCGATTGTACGAGATAAGGCAGGGTAGTAGCGGTTTAATGTTTGGAAAAGTTGTGTTAATCACAGGGGGCTCCCGGGGGATCGGACGAGCTATCGTCAGAAAATTTTCGCAGGCGGGCTGTTCGGTCCACTTTTGCTATAAAAACAGCGAAAATGAGGCAAATTCCCTAGCTTCGGAAATTGTCCGCTCCGGCGGCGTTGCCGTCGCCTATCGGTGTGACGTGACCGACCGGGAGCAGGTGGAGCGGATGACCGGAGAGGTGCTTTCCTCCGCCGGTCAGATAGATGTGCTGATAAACAATGCGGGCATAGCCTCCGCCGGTCTGTTTTGCGATCTTTGCGAGTCCGATTGGAACAGAATCTTTGATGTCAACGTCAAGGGAGTATTCAACGTGACCCAGGCGGTCATGGGCGATATGGTCAGGCGCAAGCAGGGCAGCATTATCAACATTGCCTCGGTCTGGGGGGAGGTCGGCGCCTCCTGTGAGGTGGCGTATTCGGCGTCAAAGGCGGCGGTGATCGGCTTTACAAAGGCGCTGGCAAAGGAGTTGGGTCCCTCGGGTGTACGGGTAAACTGCATCACCCCCGGCGTTATCGAAACGGATATGCTCGGCGGTCTCGGGGTTGCAGACCTTTCCGCCCTTGCCGAAATGACCGCCCTTTGCAGAATCGGTCAGCCCGACGAGATTGCGTCGGTCGCCCTCTTTTTGTCAGGGGAGGGCGCCTCCTTTATAACCGGTCAGGTTTTAGGGGTCAATGGGGGATTCCCCCTTTAGACAGAATCAAAAAAGGGCAAAGCCCCGCTTTTGCCCGTTTTTATCATATAAATACGTAAGGATGGTACAGTATGGATATAGTCAGAGAAGTCGGCATACCCGAGATTGAAGGCAACCTTAGAAAGCATATGATCAGAGTTCCCGAAATTATCAACAAAGCGCCGGGAATCCGCATTTTCGGCAGATTGATAAAATCGATACTCTTCTCCACCGATGTTGCCATTATAAAAAACTGCAATGCCAATGCGGTCATTGCCGTCTATCCCTTCACCCCACAGCCGGTGATTACCCACTCTATCATCAGCGCCTCCGATGTGCCGGTCTTTTGCGGGGTGGGCGGTGGTACGACAACCGGCAAGCGGGTCGCCAATCTTGCCATGGATGCCGAGTTTCAGGGGGCTATCGGCGTTGTGGTTAATGCCCCCACCTCGAATCAGACCATTGAGATGATCCGTGAGCGGATTGATATCCCGATTGTGGTAACCGTTGTATCCGATCAAACGGATATTGAGGCGAGGCTGCAGGCGGGGGCAGATATTATCAATATCTCCAGCGCCCACAAGACGGCGGAGATGGTGAAAAATATCCGGGAAAGGTATCCCACTCTTCCCATTATTGCCACGGGGGGACCCACAGACGAGACCATTCGCCGCACCATTGAGGCAGGGGCGAACGCCGTCACCTACACACCTCCCTCCAGTGCGGAGATCTTCAAATCGATGATGGAAAAATACCGTACTCAATGGAACATCAGCGAAATTGAGGAGGCAACCGAATAGTTGCCACAGCCCAAAAAAGCAGCCCATGCCCGCAGATTTATTAAATGTACAGTTCTTTTGAAAGGATATTTAGGAGGATTTGATATGACCTGTAGCAACAAAGTAAAATGCGTCTGCACATATACCACATGCTCCCGTCACGGCAAATGCTGTGAATGCGTTTCCTATCACCGCAGAATGGGGGAGGTGCCGGGATGCTTCTTTTCTCCGACAGGTGAAAGTAGCTATGACCGGTCAATTGAGAATCTCTACCGAGACTATAAAAAGAGCGGATAAGACCCGTGGCGGGGCAGAGCCGCCCTGTATCCCCTCAGCGCAAATACTTTGAATAAAGGACAGAGTAAACCGGTCGCCCGTTCGTAAATTCGGACCTCATCAGATCAACCTTATCTATCCCAATCGCAATTTTCCCCACGACGTCGTCAAGGCCGCTCGTGTCAAAGCCGTCTTTAAGCTTAACCCTCCTGCCTATGGTGATATGAGGTCTGTATTCTCTCGTCTCCAGCTTAAAGCCCCGTTCGGCTAAGCTCTCATGCAGGCTTTTTTGTATGCTGAAAAGCCTGTCGCTTTTCTCGATGCCCAGCCAACAGATATCCCCCTCACGTCTCTTAAAACACCCTATTTTCGTTAAATTCAAGGTAAATGCTCCAAGCTCCAGCCCATTCATCGCTTCCTTGACAAGGTCAAGTCGGCTGCCCGGCACCTCTCCCAGGAATTCTACCGTGAGGTGTAGCTGCTCTTTTGCAACAAACCTGCCCATATGGGAATTTGATTTAATCTTATGGATTATCTCGCTGATTTGAGCCCTTATCTCGTTGCTGAAATTCAGTGCTATAAATAATCGGATAAAAACCCACTCCTTTTTTCTTTTACTGCATGATATCACATATCCCGCCAACGGTCAAGCTGAATCTCGATACCGATGAGTTGCCCCCTGTTGTCTGATGTTCTACAACAGGGGGGTAATTTATCAATGTCGGTTTTCGGATTTATTCTATCTGTTCTCAATCTCGAAGGTTTTGCCTTCCCAGTTGCGGAATACCGCCGTTTCCGCTCCGAGGTACATCAAATAATTCGGCAAAATCGGAGTTTTTCCGAGCCCTCCCGGTCCGTTGACAATGTATGTTGGGATAGCCATGCCTGAGGTTCGTCCTCTCAACGATTCCACTATTTCCATACCCTCCTCGACACGAACCCAAAAATGCGATGTGCCCTTAACCGTCTTAGGATGGAAAATATAGTAGGGCTTCACCCGAATTCTAAGGAGACTCTGATTTAGTTTTCTTACAATGTGGGGGTTGTTGTTAACCTCGTTTAATAACACCATTTGGTTTCCGAGAGGGATCCCCGCACCGGCCAGCCGCTCGCAAGCTTCCTTTGATTCCTTCGTGATTTCCCGCGGACTGTTAAAGTGTGTGTTTACATAGATAGGATGATATTTTTTCAATATGTTGACCAGATTTTCGGTGATGCGTTGGGGTAGAGTTACGGGCGTCCTCGTTCCGAATCTGATAATCTCCACATGGTCAATTTCCCTCAAATTACCTAGCAGCCTTTCGATCATACTGTCGCTGAGCATAAAGGGGTCACCCCCCGTGATCAGCACATCCCGAATCTCCCTGTTTTCCCTCACATACTTTATCGCCGCTTTAATCTGATCCCAGGACACGTTTTTATCCGATTCGCCGATTAGGCGCCGCCTCTGACAAAAACGGCAATACATTCCGCACATATTTGTCACCTTTATAATCAGCCGGTCGGGATATCGCCTTGTCACAAGCTCAACAGGGGAAGAGCCCTTCTCGTCCATTGGATCCAAATCCCCGTCAGGATTCAGCTCATTCGGGGAGGGCACCGCCTGCCGCCGAACAGGGCAGTTTAAATCGTCAGGGTTAATCAGGGACAGATAATATGGCGATATGGCATATCGATAAGTTCTGCCCACCTCTTCAATGCCTGCTATGCATTCGGACGAAATTCCTATAAGGTCTGCAAAATCGCGAATGTTCGTAAACCGATTTTCCAGCTGCCATTTATAGTCACTCCATTGCTCCTCGGTAGCCCCAAGCCGGTGCATAATTTTTTTCTTTTGGGCATCGATCCTCTTTTCATCTTCAAGACCTGTAAGGATTTTGTCTTTCTGATGCAAGTAGTCGGCTATAGAATTCTTTAGCTGAAGAAATCGATCGTTTTTTGTTTGATGTGATGTTTTTGCTGCTGAAACTTTCATTGAATCAATAACACCTCTTTTCAAAACCTAAGATTTGACTAAATCACGCTCCTTAAACTGTGTTAAATGACCCATTTGTCAACTGACTGACAAAACGGGGACTGTTTTACTCCACTCTGCTCTGCCTAAGTGAAAGCAGATGGGGAAGATATTCCTTCGCGAGCTGCTCCAGCTCAGAATCGCTGATTACGGTGGTCCTGCCGTTGGCATACTCGTCGTCCACCCATTTCTTGATTTTTGCGATTCTTTCATCCTTTTTGTCGATTGCTTTATCCCCCTTAAGGTGGAAGTAGTTGTTCATCCAAGCGGCTATTCCGGCAAGCCCTGAGTGAGAATCGACAACGACAACAGGGGGACGCCCAAGAATCCTCGTGGTATCAAAGATGTTGTAAATCTCCTCATCCTTCAAAAGACCGTCTGCGTGAATTCCTGCGCGGGTGGAATTAAATGCTCTGCCCACAAAGGGAGTGCGGGGCGGTATCTCATAATTCAGCTCGTTTTCAAAATAGTCGGCTATTTCTGTAATGACACGCAGGTTCATCCCGTTGCTTGTTCCACGGAGCTGCACATATTCCATAATCATGGCCTCAAGGGGGGTGTTCCCCGTTCTCTCTCCGATGCCAAGCAGGGAGGTGTTGACAGCCGCGGCGCCGTATAACCACGCCGATGTTGAATTGGTAACCGCACGATAAAAATCGTTGTGGCCGTGCCATTCCAGATATTCGGAGGGCACGTTTCCGTAGTTGACAAGCCCGTAAATAATCTGAGGTACGCTGCGGGGAAGAGCAACCCCGGGAATGCTTACCCCAAGGCCCATAGTATCGCAAGCCCTAACCTTTACCGGTATGCCGGCCTCCTTTGACATTTCCATCAGCTTGTCGGCGAAGGGCAGAACAAAGCCATAGAAATCCGCCCTTGTGATATCCTCGAAGTGGCAGCGTGGAACGATTCCCGCTTCAAGCGCCGAGGACACAATGCTCAGATATTGGTTCATGGCCTGGGTCCTGTTCATTTTGAGCTTTTTAAAGATGTGGTAATCGGAACAGGAAACCAGAATTCCCGTCTCCTTTATTCCTAAGTCCTTCACCAGTTGAAAATCTTCCTTTTTCGCTCGGATCCATGCGGTAATTTCGGGGTATTTATAGCCCTTCTCCATGCATTTACAGACCGCATCCCGGTCGGTTTTTGAATAAAGGAAGAACTCGCTTTGCCTGATAATGCCGCTGCCGTTGTCAAGCCTGTTAAGCAGATCAAAGAGCGTGCTTATCTGTTCGACGGTATAGGGAGAGCGGGATTGCTGCCCGTCTCTGAAGGTTGTGTCGGTTATATACAGGTTTTCAGGGATATTCATCGGAACGACACGTTGATTAAATACAAGCCTCGGTACCTCCTTATACGGAAAAATGTTGCGAAACAGGTTCGCTTCCGGCACATCCCTGTACTGAAACTCAATTTCCATCATCCGATTGTTTTCGTTAAATTTTACGTTCATCAAAACCCTCCTTTTTCCAAATTATGAAAATATTACTTACCGGTGTATGAAAAAGCGATCCCACTGAATGTGAAGACCGCTTTAAAGGCAAAATACTCCCCTTCCTTTCAAAGCTTCCGAGGTTAGTTGACGGATTCGAGCAGAAAGGTAATTAGCTCTACCGGACTTTTATATAAAAAAGCGTCCGGATTCACCCCAAAGAATAGTTCCCCCGTATTCTGTCTGCACAGAAATTCAGCACTACAGTATTTTGGTAATATCAATATAAAATTATCCTTTGCAAAATGCAAAAAAAGACAAAAAAATCTGTACCATCTTATTATATCACTTTTTTGTCAATCCGTCAAATAATCCCCGAATATTTTTATTCATCGGCATTTGTTGTATTGACATTATTTACAACTGCTTATATAATAATATTATTAATTGTTCGCAAATTGCAATAGCAAGTTGCACTAGTTTTAATTTCAGCAACGAATTACGGTAGAACGATGTGCGATTACGGAGAGAGGGCGAAGCCCGAACGGAGAAATCGCACATCGGCGGCCGTCAATCA
>JAAYQM010000001.1 GCA_012519315.1 Clostridiales bacterium
AAAGCCCTTGCCTCCCGAGCTGAAGGTTAAGGAATACGAATTTTACAAGTCGGTGTATTGCGGGCTTTGTCGGTGTATGGGAAAATGCACCGGCTGCCTTTCCCGTCTGACGCTGAGCTACGACTTTGTTTTTTTGGCATTAGTGCGGCTTGCTATCACAGGAGAGGATTATCATACCGAAAAAAGACGCTGCTTTGTTCACCCCTTTAAAAAACGGATAACCATGCTTCAAAACGAATCCCTAAGCTATTGCGCAAAGGTGTCAGCGCTTCTCACCGTCTCAAAATTGCGTGATGATGTTGCCGACAATAAGGGGTTTTCCCGTTTGCTTGCGCGAGGCGGGCTGCTCTTTGCAAATGCAGCCGCTAGGCGCACCGATCTGCCTCTTCTTGAGGGGAAGATTGTTGATGCCATACACGCACTTTCGGAGGTGGAGAAAAAGCAGACAGCCTCGGTAGATATTCCGGCAGGGATCTTCGGGGAGATGCTTGGAGAGGTTTTTTCCTTTGGAATCGGGGATTCTGACGGAAGCGCCGAGCGGCGCATAGCGAGAGAAATCGGCCGCCATACCGGGCGTTGGATCTATGCGCTTGATGCCGCCGACGATATCGAGCGGGATGCAAAAGGAGGACAATATAATCCCTTCCTCCTTCTTTATGACGGTGACAGGCTCACCGATTCGAGGAAAGAGGACATAAAAAACTCTCTGAAAATGGAGCTTTATGCTGTTGAGAGTGCAGTCAATCTTATAGATGTCAGCCTTCGCCCCGGCATTGTGGATATTATTCAAAACATTATATATTTAGGAATGCCGGCAATTGCCGAGCGAGTAATAACGAAAGGTAAAAGCGCAAAAAATGAATGATCCTTACAAGGTGCTTGGTATTTCAAGAGATGCGACCGATGAAGAAGTAAAAAAAGCATATCGTGAGCTTGCAAAAAAGTATCATCCCGATAATTATACCAACAACCCGTTATCCGATCTTGTTGTCGAAAAAATGCAGGAAATCAACGAGGCATACGACGCCATACAAAAAGATCGGGCAAAGGGGAAAAACGGTCAGGCAGGCAACGGATATTATTCCTCCGGGGAAACCGGCAGCACAAGCTATTTTCAGGTGCGCAGGCTTATCAACGAGGGACGTTATGCGGAGGCGGAATTGATTCTTGACGCAAAACCCTCCGATAGCAGAAATGCCGAGTGGAATTTTTTGAAGGGGTGCGTGCTGCTTCGCCGCGGATGGTATTTTGACGCACAAAAATATATTGAAACTGCCTGTTATATGGACCCGCATAATCAGGAATATCGAAACGCACGGATTAATCTTCAGTATAACGCCAATCGATTTGGGGGAGGGTATCGCCGGTCGGGAACGGACGGGAACTCCTCGGTATGCAGTCTTTGCACCGGTCTTATTTGTGCGGACTGTTTGTGTGAGTGCTGCGGCGGCGACCTTATTCGCTGCTGCTGATCTTAAGTGATTGATTTGTGATGAGGATAACACAGTGAATAAGACGAAAAAAATATCGTTATCTTCGGTGCTGAGCGCCCTTGGGGTTATTTTTCTCTATATCGGGTCGGTCTTTAATATACTGGATTTAACTATGGCGGCAATTGCGTCAATTATCGTGGTTTTTGCCGTTATTGAGATTGGGGGCGGTTACCCGTATGCAATTTATCTTGTTACGGCAGTGCTCTCCCTTTTGCTTTTGCCGGAAAAATTTACGGCGTTGCTTTATGCTCTTTTTTCGGGCATTTATCCTGTTGCAAAGGCTGCCTTTGAGCGGCTACATCCTGTCATATCATGGATTCTTAAATTTTCCCTTTTCAACACGGGGCTTCTGCTGCTTATCGTTGTATCAAGATATATATTACATCTGCCCGATACCGGGCTTGATTTTACTGTAGTGGTATTCGGGCTTGCCAACCTTACATTTTTCCTTTACGACATTGCCCTTACTCGCTTGATTACCCTTTATATTGTAAAATTGCGGAGAAGGCTTGGATTTAAGGATTTATTCTGACCGTTACAGTCTATAAACATTGACAAATATCGAAAAAAGAGATAAAATATAGATATAAATTGCGCTGAATGAATGTCAATATTTCGGGAGAAAACAATGCTAAAAAGTATGACCGCCTTTGGTCGGGCAAGGCGAATTGAAAGTAACAAGGACATCACCGTAGAAATAAAGTCGGTCAACGGTCGCTATTTCGACTGTTCGGTCAAGCTTCCGCGAATGTTTTCCTTTCTTGAGGACAAGGTGAAAACATATATTCAGGAGAGGGGGAGCACCCGTGGCAAGATCGATGTCTATATCGGGATTGACATTCTTTCTTCCCAAGGGATAGAAATTGCCCTTGATACCGCGTATGCTGCCGGCTATATTGCCGCGCTTGAGCGTTTGCGTGACGACTTTGGCTTGAGGGATGATATTTCGGTGATGACTGTGGCGCAAAATCGGGATATCTTTACTCAGAAAAAGCCTGAGGAGGACTTAGAGGAAGAATGGGAGGAACTTCGTTCGGTTATCGATGAGGCGTTGGAAAGCTATGTATCTATGCGCAAAGCGGAAGGAGAAAAAATTTCGATCGACATCCGCAAGAAGATGGAAATCATTGCTCAGACGGCAAAAAAGATTGGCGAGCTGTCCGCCCTTGATATCCCCGATTACGGAGCAAAGCTTGAACAAAGAATAAAACAATATCTTGGAGACAACAATATTCAGATAGACGAACAGCGCATTTTGACCGAATGTGCTATCTTTGCCGATAAAATTTCCATAGATGAGGAGCTTGTACGGCTTAATAGTCATTTTGATGCTTTTCGCGAGATGCTGAACGCCGATGGACCGATTGGGCGAAAGCTTGATTTTCTTCTTCAGGAGATCAACCGGGAGACCAATACCATCGGGTCAAAGGCGAATAACGTTCAAATTGCCCGCCTTGTGGTGGATATGAAGGGCGAGCTTGAAAAAATCCGAGAGCAGATACAAAATATCGAATAATTATTGCAGGCGACACCGCCGGACAGGGGATTATTTATGAAGTTTATTAACATCGGATTCGGAAACATGGTTGCGGCAAATCGTGTAGTGGCATTGGCAAGCCCCGATTCTGCGCCGATGAAGCGTCTTATTCAAGAGGCGCGGGACAACGGTCGTGTGATTGACGTAACCTGCGGTCGCCGTACACGTGCGGTTATCATTACCGACAGTGAGCATGTTATATTGTCTGCCATTCAGGCCGAAACCATATCAAACAGACTTGATGACAGTCAGGACACCGATCTTGAGGAGACGGCCGAGGAGCAGGAATAACGAAGGATATACTTATAAAAAGCAAAAGGGGATTGGATTTGGACAACAAAAAGAGAGGGCTGTTGATCGTTATATCAGGACCTGCCGGAAGCGGTAAGGGCACCTTGATCGAGCGGTTGATGAAAAGCAGTGACAGGTTCGCCTATTCGATATCGGCAACGTCAAGACCACGACTTGCCAACGAAGAGGACGGAGTAAATTATTGGTATCTCACCAGGGAAGAGTTTGAGGGTAGAATCAGCCGGGGCGAGATGCTGGAATATACCGAGTATTGCGGAAATTATTACGGCACCCCTCTTGAGGAGGCGGTGGCAACAATCGAATCGGGCAAGCACCTCATCCTTGAGATTGAGGTGGACGGCGCCATGCAGATTAAGGAAAGGTTTCCTGATGCGCTGCTCATTATGATATTGCCTCCGAGCTACAAAAAGCAGGAAGAGCGCCTGCGCACACGAGGAAGGGACACCGAGGAGCAGATTTTGCGTCGTCTTGAAGTGACAAAACGAGAGATCGCATATCTTGACAATTACGATTATGTGGTGATTAATCATGACGGAGAGATGGATCGTGCCGCCTCGGATATTTTCGCTATTATTCATGCCGAAACCCTGTCTGTAAAGAGAAATCTTAACATTCGGGATAGTTTTTTTGATAATTAACCAACAAAGGAGGACATACCTTTTATGATACAACCATCCATTGACGATTTAACCAAGGGTAAATTTAACAGATACGAGCTTGTGATTGCCACTGCAAAGTGTGCAAGAATTGTAACAGATGAGTATGTACAGCAGCGCGCACAGGCCGAAAAAATGATTGCCAATAAAGAGACGGATAAAAGCTTGGCAGCTATGATTAAGACGGAATTCAGGGATGAGAAGGCGGTAAAAAACGCAATAAATCGCATTAATGACGGAGAATTTGTTATTGTGCGCAATGCAGAAGAGGATTGAAAAAACCGGTTGACCTTTAAGCGGCCAAAGGAGGGGAGAGTATAAAATGAATGGCAGTAAATATGCCAAGGTGTTCATATTGGACGCGCCCTATCATATTGACCGCTCTTATGATTATTATCTTCCGTCCGAGCTTTGCGGCGAGGTAAAACCGGGCTCTTTTGTTACTGTTCCGTTTGGCGGTGGGAATCGTCGTTATACCGCTCTTGTAACAGCTTTATCGGACAGCTGCAATATTGAACAAGTTAAGCCTGTGCTGGCGGTTACAAGTGACCGCTATTCTCTTGATGAGGAGATGCTCGGGCTTTGTTTGTTTATCATGGACTATACTTTGTGCACCTGCGGAGATGCCGTGCGGGCGATGCTTCCTTCTTCGGCATTCGCAAAGCTTAGCGAATACTTTATTTGTGCAGACACCCCTCCCGAAAATCATCAAATGAACGAGCAGGAGACTTGTGTATATAACGCTATTAAGCTTGCCGGAAAGGCCTCTCTGGGCAAAATCAAGGGGGAGTTTGGCGAGCGTAGCACAGAGATTCTTTCCTCTCTGTGCAAAAAAGGCTTTATTGTCCGCGACTATGAGCTGAAAGAGTCAACAAATCACAAATATACACTTTTCGCCTCCCTTTCGGTTACAGAGCAGGAGGTAGAGGCCGCCGTCACCCGCGAGCCGGGCTCAAAATATAAAATACGCAGCGAAAAGCACGCGGAGCTTTTGCGGGCACTTTGTGCCATGGGGCGAACCGAGGTTAGCGCTTTACTTGAGGCAACAGGGGCCTCCCGTGCCCAGCTTAACGCGCTTGTTGCAAAAAACATGGTTGAGATAGATAAAACCGATTTTTACCGCAATCCGTATGCAGATATTGCTAAAAGGAAACCCCTGCCCAATATCCTAAGTGAGGCGCAGAAGGCTGCTTTTGAAAAAATTCTCGCTCTATATCGTACTCGAGAGCCGAAGGCGGCTCTGCTATTCGGAGTTACCGGAAGCGGAAAAACCCGTGTTATCAAGGCGATGATAGACGAGGTGATAAAAGACGGTCGCAGTGTCATTGTCCTTGTGCCCGAGATTTCTTTAACTCCCCAAACGGTGGATTTGTTTTGCCCCTTTTATGGGGATCGGATAGCGGTTCTTCACTCGGGATTGACGGCGGGCGAACGCTTTGATGCATGGAAAAAGATCCGATCAGGTCAGGTTGATCTTGTTATAGGAACAAGGTCGGCGGTATTTGCCCCTCTTTCCAATCTCGGCATGATCGTTATTGATGAGGAGCAGGAGCATACATATAAGTCTGATATGTCCCCCCGATACCATGCCCGGGACATTGCAAGATACCGGTGTGGTCGTGTGGGCGGGCTGATGTTATTGGCCTCGGCAACCCCCTCGATTGAGAGCTATTACAAAGCGCAAACAGGGGTATATACCCTGGTTGAGCTGACCGAACGATATGGAAATGCAACATTGCCCGAGGTCTATATTTCTGATATAAGAGAACAGGCACGAGCCGGATCGTTCTCCCCGATAGGGAGTGAGCTTGAGGCCTGTCTCCGAACGCTGAAGAGCAAGGGAGAGCAGGCTATTCTCTTTTTGAACCGACGAGGATACAACAACTTTATAAGCTGTAAAATGTGCGGAGAAGCCCTTTTGTGTTCCCACTGCAGCGTTTCCCTCACCTATCACCGCCACAGAGAGGGTGCCGGCTATCTGATGTGCCATTATTGCGGCGGTCGAAGAGAGGTGCCCCGTATATGCCCTTCTTGTAAAAGCGAATATCTTTCTTATACAGGGTACGGCACTCAAAAGGTGGAGAACGAGCTTAGGACAAAGTTCCCCGATCTGACCGTTATGCGGATGGACGCCGACACAACGGCGACAAAGCTTGCCCATTACGAGCTTTTGAGCAAATTCAGGCAGGGAGAGGCCGATGTCCTTCTCGGCACTCAGATGGTAACTAAGGGACATGATTTTCCTAAGGTGACTTTGGTAGGAGTTCTATTTGCCGATGCGTCTATCTATCTTGATGATTATCGCGCGGCCGAGCGCACCTTTTCACTTTTGACCCAGGTTATCGGTCGGGCAGGACGCGGAGATCGTCCGGGTCTTGCGATTATTCAAACAATGAATCCGGAAAGCGAGGCTTTAAAGCTTGCTTGCGCTCAGGATTACCAAAGCTTTTACGAAAAAGAAATCGAGCTGCGCCGCGCCCTTGTTTTCCCGCCGTTTTGCGATATTGCCCAGCTGACCTTGACAGGGGATAACGAAATCGAGCTTAGCAATGCGGCAACCATTCTGGCGACCCGCTTTTCGCAGCTTGCCGGGACCGAATACAGCGATATTCCGATTATTGCCTATGGACCCTTTGAGGCGGCTGTTTATAAAGTTAATGAAAAATATCGCATGAGAATGGTCGTTAAATGCAAAAATTGCAAAAGAATGCGTCTTTTATTTGCAGATCTTCTGCGTGAATTTGGGAAAAATGCCGCCAGAAAGGTTACCCTTTCCGTGGATTTTAATCCAAACAGCATATAATATCATATAATATAATAATATAGACCATGAGGGAAAGCCTGCTTTTTCTTATGTCAACCCACTATATGGAGGAATAATGGCAAAATTAAAACTGGTATATGAAGACAATCCCCTGTTACGGAAGATTAGCAAACCGGTTGAGGAGATAACGCCCCGCATACACCGTCTGCTTGATGATATGGCGGAGACTATGCGAGCGGAGAACGGCTGCGGTCTTGCGGCTGTTCAGGTTGGGGTGTTGCGTCGTGTTGTTGTTATCGAAACCGAGCCGGGTAAACTTATAGAACTTATTAATCCTGAGATTATAGCCGCCGAGGGCATACAGACCGAATATGAAGGATGCCTTTCGCTGCCGGGGAAATATGGCATTACCCAGCGTCCGATGACGGTGACGGTACGTGCCCTTGACCGAAACGGGCAGGCATTTGAGCTAACCGGGAGCGAGCTTCTTGCAAAAGCGATTTGTCATGAAATTGATCATCTTGACGGAAAGCTTTATACCGATTGTGCTGTGCGAATGCTTACACCTGAGGAAATTGAAGAGATGCTTGAATAGCGGCAAAAGACATAAGATATATGACTTATATTTGCTGCTGTGTTGTCAAAAAAGAAGGTGATTAAATGAAGATATTATTTATGGGCACGCCCGAATTTGCACAATGGTCTCTAAGCGCCCTGTGGGATAACGGGGAGAACATTGTAGGGGTTGTGACTCAGCCTGACAAGCCGAAGGGCAGAGGTTATGTTCTGACGCCGCCTCCGGTAAAGGTTTATGCACTTGAAAAAAACATCCCCGTTTATCAGCCGAGAACCCTTTGTGACGAGGCATTTGCCGATCTGCTATGCCAGCTTTATCCGGACCTGATTGTAGTGGTGGCATACGGAAAGAAATTGCCCGTATCGGTGCTGAATTATCCTAAACACGGCTGTATTAACGTTCATGGCTCTCTGCTTCCGAAATATCGTGGAGCGGCGCCGATACAGCGGGCTATTATGAATGGTGATACAGTCACCGGAATTACAACTATGTATATGGCGGAGGGGATTGACACCGGGGATATGCTGGTGAAAAATGAGACAGAAATCCTTCCCGAGGACGATTTTAAGTCTTTGCATGACCGTTTGGCAAAGCTGGGAGCCAAAACCTTGCTTGAAACCCTGTCTTTGTTGAAGGGAAACAAGCTTCTACCGCAAAAGCAGGATGACTCCCTTGCCACCTATGCGAAAAAAATCGAAAAAACCGATTGTATTATTGATTTTTCAAAGACTGCGAAAGCAGTTTATGACCAAATACGGGCACTGTCTCCGGCACCTCTTGCTTTTACGAAAAACGAGAAGGGAAGGATGATTAAAATAGTGCGTTCCCGCCTGTCATCCGAATATTCAGGCGGGGATCCGGGAAAGATTTTAGCACTGGATTCTTCGGGAGAGGGTTATATCACCGTTGCATGCGGCAGCGGCTGTGTTGATATTTTGTCCCTTATCCCTGAGGGTAAGAGCAAAATGACGGCGGCCGAATTTATCCGAGGACGGCAGGTGTCCATCGGTGAGATTTGGTCCGACCGATAAACTCTTTTAAAAAATGGAGGAAATATGATCTACCGAATAGATGCTTTATATATATATCTTCTGCTGCCGGCGATTGTTCTTGCATTTTGGGCACAGATAAAGGTGGGCTCCACCTACAAAAAATACAGCAAGGTTCCAACAAGAAGCGGAATGACCGGTTATGACAGTGCACGTATGATATTGGATAGGAACGGGCTTTATCATGTGCAGATTGAGCAGATAAGAGGTGAATTGACCGACCATTTTGACCCGAGATCAAATACGGTCAGGCTGTCCTCCTCGGTTTACGAGGGAACCTCTGCGGCGGCTATCGGCGTTGCCTCCCATGAGGCCGGACATGCTGTTCAGTATGCGGTCGAATATGCTCCGATGAAAATTCGATCGGCCATCATTCCCGTTACTAATTTCGGGGCAACTCTTGCCTTTCCTTTGTTCTTGATGGGAATTTTTCTTGCGATACCGACCCTTGCCTATGTCGGTGTTGCCGCTTTCGGGCTTTCTACCATATTTCAGCTGGTTACTTTGCCGGTAGAATTTAATGCAAGCAACCGGGCGCTTTCAGCCTTGCGTGAGAGTCACCGCTTCAGCGAGGAGGAGATAAAAGGGGCGGGGAAGGTGCTGAGTGCGGCTGCGCTTACCTATGTAGCTGCTCTTGCGGTCTCTCTTGCCAACCTTCTCAGACTGTTGGTGCTGGCAAACGGCTCCCGCCGGCGGTAAAAAGGCGTAAGGGCTGAAGATGAGATATCTAAATAGGAAAAATCTTAAAGGTGCGATGTACCGGTTGTGCATCGGGAATACAGGATTTGATGAATGAGATAAATGTTCGCAGATATGCGCTTGATCTTTTGTGCGATATTGAGCGAGAGGGAAAATATACGAATATTGCGCTCGATTTCGAGCTAAACCGGCGCGGGGTGCAGGGAAGCGACCGCGCCCTTTTGACTGCTCTCGTGTATGGTGTTGTTGAGAGAAAAATTACCCTTGATTATATAATTGGGATGTTGTCCAAGCGACCCCTTGAGACTGTAGATCGGCGGGTTATCAATCTGCTGAGGCTTGGGCTTTATCAGATCAGATATATGGACAAAATTCCGCCCCACGCGGCGGTCAATGAAAGTGTTGCCCTGGGGAAAAACCGTGGAGAGGCTGCCTTTGTCAATGCAATTTTACGTGCTTATCTCCGGTGTGGCGAGGAGATAAAATTTCCCGATCCGTCGGAGGACCCCGTCTATGCCATGTCGGTAGAATACTCGGTTTCGGAATGGATCTGCCGTTTGTTTATTGAATCGTATGGTATCCAGACGGCAAAGGAAATCCTTGAGAGTATGAGCGAGGTGCCTGATGTTACCCTTCGCGCCAACACTCAAAAGGTCAGCCGAGACAGGCTCTTGGATATCCTTCGAAAATCGGGGGTTGCCGCTGCTCTGACAGAGCTGTCAAAGCATGGCATCCGTCTGCTTGAGAGGACACCGGTGACTGCATTGCCCGGTTTCTCCGAAGGGTTATACTTTGTTCAGGACGAGGCTTCCCAGTTCTGTGTTGACGTTCTCGATCCTCTGCCTGAGCAAGTGGTGATCGATACCTGCGCTGCCCCGGGATCGAAAAGCTTTTCAGCGGCGTTGCTGATGGAGAACAAAGGAAAGGTTCTTTCTTTTGATATCCATAAAAAGCGCATTGATATGATTCGTCAAGGGGCGGACAAGCTGGGGATTACCATTATTCATCCCGAGTATTGCGACGCAAAAAAGCCGCAAGCAAGTCTTTTCGGAAAAGCCGATGCCGTATTATGTGATGTTCCATGTTCGGGACTTGGCATTTTAGCAAAGAAGCCGGATATTCGCTATAAGGAAGAGGAATCGATACAAAGACTTCCTGAAATACAGCTTGAAATACTGCGTGCAAGCGCTTCCTATGTAAAGGCTGGCGGTGTACTTGTCTATTCCACCTGCACCATCAATCCTGCCGAGAACGAAGAGGTTGTAGGGCGCTTTTTAGAGGAGATGCCCGGCTATTCTCTGTGTGATTTTCCGCTGTCTGCAGGGGGAATGCTGACTCTACTGCCCCATTTGCACAATACCGATGGTTTTTTTATAGCAAAAATGAAAAAGCATATTGAATGATTCAGGCTATGATAGTATAATTGGTCACCAAAGAAGGAAAGAAAGGAAACTCTTATGAACAGTGCTGCCCCCAAGCAAAAACCGGATCTACTATCCCTTTTTCCCGAGGAGCTTTGCTCCCTTGCGAAAACCTTTGGGCAGCCATCCTATCGGGGGGATCAGATCTTTTCCTGGCTTTGTCGCGGGGTACCGCCGGCAGAAATGAACAATCTGCCTACATCTTTTCGAAAAATCCTGGAATCCGAATGTGAGTTTCGACTGCCTGAGATAGAGCTGAAGCTTGTTTCTAAGCTGGACGGCACTATTAAATATTTGTTTCGTCTGATAGACGGCGAGTGTATTGAAAGTGTTTTGATGCAGTATAAACACGGCAATACCCTCTGCATTTCCTCTCAGGTGGGCTGCAACATGGGCTGTGCCTTTTGCGCCTCAACTATCGGCGGTAAGGTGCGGGATCTGCTTCCCTCCGAAATGATAGGGCAGGTTATCGCCGCGCAAAAGGATAGCGGTATGCGGATATCCAACATTGTTATGATGGGAATCGGAGAACCCCTTGATAATTATGATAATACCCTCAAATTCCTTCGTCTCGTTAATCATCCGGAGGGACTGAACATCGGATATCGGCATATATCACTGTCAAGCTGCGGTCTTGTGGATAAGATTTATAAGCTTGCCGAGGAAAACCTTCCTATTACTCTTTCGGTTTCCCTTCATGCGACCGATAATAAAATTCGATCGTCGATCATGCCTGTCAACCGCAAATGGGATATTCATGCTCTTATGAGAGCCTGCGCCTTTTATTTTGAAAAAACCGGTCGGCGGATTTCCTTTGAATATACTCTTTTGCCCGGTAAAAATGACAGGGCGGAGGATGCTGATGCCCTAGCATCTTTATTGCACAGATATATGAAACCGGAGGGCGCACCCTTGCATGTCAATTTGATTCCGGTGAACGTCGTTGCTGAATGCGGAATTGCGTCGGGAACACGCGCGGCTGCCGAGGCCTTCGCCAAGGTGCTAGAGAAACGTGGGATAAGCGCCACTGTTCGGCGGAGGCTGGGCTCTGATATTCACGCCGCTTGTGGACAGCTGCGGCGTCAAAATAAGAAAAAAGTGTAAAATATTCGTTAATTTACGCTTCTTAGAAAAAAATCGGAATACAAGCCTTTACTTATCAATATTAATTTATTATAATGTAATTATGCAGAAAACGGAAATCTTCATTTTGATTCATATAATATAATAAGTGTGTGATGCGGAAATAATGGTCTATACAGGCATGAAATTTGACAAGAAGGATTTTTTTGGAGGTGACATAGATGATTTGGTACGGCAAAAGTGACATCGGCAGGGTAAGGAGTACCAATCAGGACAGCTTTATTGCGTGCAATTTGGCAGATGATATTGTCATGTGTGCTGTCTGCGACGGAATGGGTGGAAATGCCGGCGGCAGTGAAGCTAGTCATATTGCTTTGAAGGTTTTCCATGCCGAAATGGCTGCATATATCGAAAAATCCGATCCAAGATCAGCATCTGAATCTGAAATCAGACAGGTGCTGACCGAAGCAGTAGATAAGGCGAATGATGAAGTATATAAAATGGCCTCCTCCGATAAATCTCTCAGCGGAATGGGTACCACACTTGTTGCCGCATTAATTATTGATGGCAAGCTTTATAGCATAAATATAGGGGACAGCCGCATGTATATAATCAGGGATGGGGAAGCCGTACAGCAGACCCATGACCATTCCTATGTTCAATATCTTGTGGATATCGGCAAATTGACACCTGCCGAAGCTCGGAAAAGCACTAACAGAAATATAATTACAAGAGCAGTCGGGATCGATGAAAAAGTGGAGGCAGATATCAATGTTGCCTGTCTGTCCGGTGATAGTGGTGGCTATATTCTGCTCTGCTCTGACGGGTTGACAAACTTTGTGGAGAATCAGGAGATTGCACAAATTGCGGAACAGACCGACCAATCGTTGGAGCAAAGGGTGGAGACCTTGATTGCCTTAGCGAACGAAAGGGGCGGAACCGATAATATTACCGCCGTTTTGTTGGCGTTTTAACCGAACTGTTTTACAGATCATATAGTCAATCAATCAGAAAAACATAGTGGTATAAAGGTCATGAATGAAGCCCTTTTAATCGTTTTTCAATTGTTTGGCTATATATCATTGAAAGGGCATGGAAGGATGTTTGCAGATAATGGAAAAATTCAACAAACATATAGGAAAAGTATTTGACGGTCGATATAGAATAGAGCGAATTGTCGGCATGGGCGGTATGTCTGTGGTTTTTGAAGCGTGGGATCTTCTGATGAAGCGGAAGGTGGCTGTCAAGCTTCTTCGCGACGAGATCAACAACGATGCACAGTCTGTAAAACGCTTTATTAATGAATCTAAAGCCGTTGCTATGCTGTCTCATCCGAATATTGTCAATATATATGATGTTTCGGTTAAGGAAGCCCTCAAATTTATTGTTATGGAGTATATAGAGGGTATCACTTTAAAGAGCTATATGGTAAAGAAGGGAGTTCTCTCCTTTAAGGAGCTAATAAGCTATACCGAGCAGATTTTGCGGGCTCTTGAGCATGCCCATGCCAAGGGTGTTATCCACCGGGATATTAAGCCGCAAAATATTATGCTACTGAAAAACGGCTTAATTAAGGTTACCGATTTCGGCATTGCAAAGCTTCCGAATGCGGAGACGGTTACCATGACCGACAAAGCGATCGGAACCGTTTATTATATCAGCCCGGAGCAGGCCAGCGGTAAAAAAATCGATGCAAGAAGCGACATTTATTCTCTTGGCGTTTTGCTTTATGAAATGGCGACGGGAAGACTGCCCTTTACCGCCGATAGTCCGGTTTCGGTTGCGCTGATGCAGATTAACAATACCGCGCAAAAGCCGAGGGAGATAAACCCCAAGATTCCACAGGGGCTTGAGCAGATTATTCTGTCTGCAATTGAAAAGGATCCGGAGCGGCGCTTTCAGAGTGCCTCTCAAATGTTAAAGCAAATTGCGAAGCTTCGCCAAAATCCGGACGCTGTCTTCAAACCTATAACAAACTCAAAGACCGGCAAGGGCAAGCGTACAAACCAACTTACCACCATGTTGCCTATTATCCTTGGCGTATCGACGGCCTTCTTAGGCGTTTTGATTGTCAGCGGGATCTGGGTTATAAGTCATTTTCTTAATGAAACTGCGAATGATCCGATTGACATTGACATTCCTAATTTTATAGGAAAGACCTATACAGAAACCTTTGAGGAGGAACAAGAGACTGAGGGGGATTATTTTAGGATCCGGGTCAAATATGTTTACAACGGAGATAGCGAGCCGAACACTATTGTTGATCAGGAACCTCGTGCCGGTGAAAAACGACGTGTAATCAACGGCAGGCAGTTTGCCGATGTTACTTTGTATGTGAGCATGGGGGCTCAAACAACTATTATGGCTGATTATACGGTACGCGAAAAGAGGGAAGCCGAGCTTCTTTTGCGTGAACAGGGCTTTGGCGTTGTCTTTGAAACGGTACACCATGACACCATTCTGGAGGGTTATGTTGTGACCACCGATCCAAAACCGGGAGAGCCTGTCACAACTGGGGATACAGTTAAGGTATATATCAGTCTAGGTGAGGAGATTCAAACAACTATTGTACCGAATTTTATCGATATGCATGAGATAGACGCTTATCGTGCCCTTGTCCAGAGCAAGCTGGGAATCGGTAAAATCACTTACCGTCAGTCTAACAAGGCAAAGGGAACGATACTCAGTCAGAGTATCACACCTTTTGAGTCGGTGCCCGTTCGGGTGACTAAGATTGACTTTGTCATCAGCAGCGGACCTGAGGACACAACGGATGAAACAACCGATGACACGACATGAGTCTCATTCCCTCATTGAAAAAACGGATAAATAGCAATAGGACAAGCTTTAATTAAAGAGAAGATAATGAAGATAACCGAGGGGTGGTATGTTGTTGCATTTAGATATAAGATTGCAAATAATTAAAAAAATTTCGTCTCATACGATAAGAGAGTTATATGCAAGAGCGTATTAAGGGAAAAATTATTAAAGGTGTCGGCGGACTTTATGAAGTTGACACCTCATGCGGAGCGGCGGGAGAGAGATCTTCCGGTCATCGGATTGTGACCTGCAGGGCACGGGGTATTTTTCGTTATGATCAGATAACGCCCCTTGTCGGTGATGATGTGGAGATTGTTTTTGAGGGTTCTGCCGATGCGGATAAGCTTAGCGGGGGCGCTGTTATTGATAAGATTTTGCCGAGGAAAAATCAGCTTATCAGACCGCCGATGGCTAATCTTGATTATCTGTTTTTGATTATTGCCGCAAAGAATCCTGACCCGCAACCACTTATAAATGATAAGCTTATCTCAATTGCCGAGTATAATAAAATAGAGCCGGTTGTTATTGTCAACAAAAAGGACCTTGATGCTGTCGCTGCGGACAATATCGTCAGGGTGTACAAAAAGGTCGGGATCCCTTCCTTTGCAATTTGCAAGGGAGATTCGGAGGGGATCGGGTGGCTGCACGCCTTTATTAAAACGCAGATAAAAGGGCGATGTGCCGCCTTTGCCGGCGTTTCCGGCGCTGGGAAATCCACCTTGTTGAACGAGCTTTTTCCGCAACTGAGGCTTGAAACCTCCGAGGTTAGCCGTAAGCTGGGGAGAGGGAGACATACCACGCGAAGGGTGGAGCTTTATCCTATTAATGAAGTTGCTGACGGGACATGCGGTTACTTAGCCGATACTCCCGGCTTTAGCATGCTTGATTTTGAACAATTTGATTTTTTCACCTGCGAGGATCTTCCCTATACTTTTCGCGAGTTTGAAAAACATATCGGCTGCTGCAAATATACAAAATGCACGCATACAAAGGAGGATGGCTGCGCTATTTTGGAGGAGGTTCGCAGCGGTAAGATTCCAAAAAGCCGCCATGACAGCTTTGTCAGCCTTTATGAGATTCTGAAAAACAAAAAGGCTTGGAAGAAATAATTACAAATCAGATGAAACAGCAAGAATTACGGAGAATATCCATGGACTTTGAAAAGAGCAAAAAAAGAATTGCCTTTATTTATACCGGCGGTAAGGTTAAAACAGACCTTCTGCCGGTTTTTCCGAATCGTGATGAGACGAGAGCCGGGGAAGAATGCCTGATTATTGCGGCGGACAGCGGTTATGATCTTTGCCGGCGGCTTGGCATTGTCCCTGATGTTTTGATAGGGGATATGGATTCGGTGAAGGATTTGTCTTTAGAATCCTTTCACGGGGAATATATAACCTCTCCACGGGAAAAAAATGATACCGATACCATGCTTGCAGTAAAATTGGCCCTTGAGAGAGGTTTTGGTGAAATTTTTATAATCGGCGGTCTGGGCGGTCGGGTAGATCATTCATTGTCAAATTTGTATATCCTTGAATATATTTACAATAGAGGGTGTAAAGGGGTTCTGACCGATGGGCAGAATCGGGTAATCTTTCTGCGGGGTGGAACTGTCGCGCTTAAGAGAGGAGATTACCGGTTTTTTTCCCTTTTAGCTGTCGATACGGTTTGCCGGGGAGTAACAGTGGCAGGATGCAGATATCCTCTGTCAGATGCTGTATTGCTTCGAGAGGAAGGGTATGCAGTCAGCAATGAGATTGTGGGCGATGAGGCAACTCTTTCGGTTGATGAGGGAGCGCTTTTTGTAATCGAAAGCCGAGACTGATAAGTGACAAAAAGGATCTTTATTGCGCTTTTGGCTCCTATGAATATAAAATTTAGAAAAAGATGCAAAATTTTGTGTCAATATTTAAATATTTGAATATAATGTTAGTAGAGGCACTGTCGCTTAGTGTTTGCGATGATATTTTAAGGAATTTGGTCGCTATATAGCTGCTTTACAATAACATTATTATTTGAAAGGGGTCATTTATCCGGCGCGAGCGGGATAAATTACATATGCATATGAATAGGGCAAACAGCATATTTAAAATCCTGGGAGTGTCTATTCTTTCATTCGGGCTTGGAATATTGGCATCCTTTTTTCTTCCTGAGGCGGTATTGGTAGTAATCGAGGCCCTTATTATCATCGCTGTTGGATTTTTGTATTTTTCGAAAAGATGCTAGTCTGCATTTATTAATAATTTAAGGAGAACTTTTCATCATTGCGGTGGAAAATTGCAGTTTAATATTATGAAAATTGTAGTTGTAAAATCACCGAGGCTGCTGGCGTCGCTGCTGAGGAAATTCTTTCATATCGATAAAAAAAAGAGATGACCATATCTCGGCGCAAATTAAATTTCCCGTCATTCTATGCTTATTAGAGAACATTTTATGTCGGCGCTTCGATAAAAAATCTTGTAAACTATACCTTTTCAGCTTAAAAACAGCGGGCATACAAAAAAGTATGCCCGCTGTTTTTGGGTAAATTTAACCGGTTACATTGCCGAATTTCTGCTTTGTTTGCTCTAGCTTTTGGTCATCGGCACATTCTACGGTATACCAACCCCGGTTTTTCATTTCGGTAAAAAGATCATGCTGAATCTCATGCTCTTCCGCTAAAATGTTCATCATGCAGGTTTTTACCTCAGGGGTTGCCGCTTCGTTTGAAAATGTGTTATAGGAATCGGTGATAAACTTTTGTGAGGAGAGGGAGTCCATCATGCGTTCCTTGTCATTGTAGGGCAGATTGCTCATTTTGAATCTCCTTTTCTTTGACTGGAATTTATTTCAGATTGCTGTAAAGCGCGTCAAAATGCTTTTGATGCTTTTGCGCGATATCATTGTACTTCGCCTTTAGGGTAGTATCCTGTGTTGTCTCGGCATAGTTTTTGAATTTTGCGATAAGGTTTTGTTCGATGGCGAGTTGGTCGGAAATCCCGCTTAACTCTTTTGAAGTTATCTGTGCCACTATTATTATCCTCCTGCTATTTTTTGTTGGAGATAACCTGTATTTCACATTGAGTCTTACGGTCATGAGGTTTTCATAAGAAAACTCACGACAGATATAGTATAGGCTTGACCGCCCTTTTATATAACCGGAAATCAGGTGCAATGATAGGCAGGACATACAATAAAAGCGGGTGCAGTCTGAAACCTGATCCTGAAACGTCTCTACAAGTATGACTTCAGCCGTTCGATATTTTGCTGCTCAAAGCCGGCGACATCTCTGCCGAGATTAAGAGCCTCTTCTTCACAGTCCCGGAGATTAACAGAATTTAGTTTTTTTGTGATTTCCACAATACCCATACTTGATCCGTTGATCATCATTTCGGCGATATGGCTGACCGAACGGTCAAAGAGGGTGTTTACCGCGATGCCCGCTCTTACGGGAAGCTTTTTTGCGATGCTTATTGGCTTTGGCGGCTGGTTTATGCTCTTTAATCGAGAAGCTGCCATGTCCGATATTCTTTTGTAGCCCTCCATCTGCATTGTAAGCTCAGCGCGGAATCGATCATCGGTAACCTTTGACAAAAGTTTTGCGATGGTGTCATAGCCCATTTCTGCATTTTTGTAAATATGACGGTATAAATCTGTATTCATATAAAAACATTCATCCTTTTATCTTTATTGCAAATAGAGATTGTTAATTTGTAAAACCGCCTAAATCTTGAAATTAGATTTTTTATATCATTTTTATTATGTGCAATCGATAAAAAAACATACTTTTATTTAAAAGAGTAAAGATTTCAAAGGAAAAAACAAAAAACTTTGACAAAAGAATAAAAATATAGTATAATAATTTGGCATTTTCAAAAACATATTTGTATTGATGCGATGTCAGTTATGACAAAACCGAGTGAGGTTTTTTGAGCATATGCCGAATTTTTTTGTACCGATTGAACAAATCAGCGGCAATCGGATTGAAATTAGCGGAGATGACGCCCTTCACATTTCCCGCTCCCTGCGTATGACAACCGGCGAGAAAATTGTAGTTTTCGATATGCGTGGAGGGGAATATCACTGCACACTCGAAGCTTTTGAGACGGGGAGGGTCGTTGCTAGGATTGTTGAGCGATTTGCCATATCAGCCGAGCCGCCCGGGGTGATTACCCTTTATCAGGCCTTTGCCAAGGGTGATAAGTTTGACCTGATTGTTCAAAAGGGGGTTGAACTCGGGGTATGTAAGATTGTTCCCTTCGAGAGTGAGCGGTGTGTTTCAAAGCCGGATCGGCGATCGGTGGAAAAAAAGATTGCAAGATGGCAGAGAATCGCCCTTGAGGCCGCAAAGCAATGCGGTCGGGGTATTATTCCGTCGGTTACTCCCCCTCTTTCCTTTGATTGGATGTTAACAGAGGCCGCAAAGACTGACATTCCTCTTTTTTGCTATGAAGGTGAGGGAACCGAGCCGCTATCCCTCGTGCTGGCGGGATATAAGCAAAGGCGGGATATGGCTGGGGACGCCCCGGATATTTCGATTGTTGTCGGACCGGAGGGGGGATTCAGTCAAGGCGAGGTTAAAAGAGCGAAAGAGGCGGGGCTGCCTTGTGTAGGTCTGGGAAAAAGAATTTTGAGATGTGAGACGGCCTCTTTGTTTGTATTGGCCTGTATTTCATATGAATTTGAAATTTAACCATATTTTTGGATGAATTTTTCCCTTATATATGGGAATTTTCCGAAAAATATATAAAAAATATTCAAAAACCTATTGAAAAATAACAAAAAGTAGTTTAAAATGTAGGTTGGTATATACAAATTTCTATATCAATTATTAATATATAAATATTTATTGAAAGGAGGCGCCATATGTCGAATCGGCTGTTTCAAGGGGTCATTCATCAAATGAAGGATGCTGTGGATAGAGTCATTGGCGTTATTGACGAAAATGGCGTCATAATTGCTTGCAGTGAGCTCGTTAAAATAGGTGAAACAAGGCAGGGCGTCAGAGATGAATTATCATACACCTCTGAAACGGTGACGCGTGCTGGTTACACATATCGCTCAATCACCGGAGGAACAAAAGCAGATAACATCGTTTTTGTTGAAGGCGAGGACAAGATGGCAGAAAAGATTACTACCATTCTTGCCATTTCCCTCAGTAACATAAAAAACCTCTATGATGAAAAATACGACAAATGCTCTTTTATAAAAAATATTATCCTGGATAATATTTTGCCGAGCGATATTTATATTAAGAGTAAAGAGCTTCGCTTTAATGCAGAGGAAATACGGATTGTTTATCTGATCAAATTTCATGGCAAAACGGACATGCTCCCATTTGAGATGGTACAGAATATGTTCCCGGACAAAAATCGGGATTATGTCATAAGCATTGGTGAATATGACATAGTTCTTGTCAAGGAGCTTCAACCCGGCTTTGACATGAAGGATGTTGAAAACATCGCGGTAACAATAGCGGAGACCCTTAACTCTGAGTTTTATACCAAGGTATCCATCGGTATCAGTACCGCTGTAGACAACATCAAGGATCTTGCCCGTGCTTTTAAGGAGGCGCAGGTGGCTCTTGAGGTTGGAAAGGTGTTTGATACCGAAAAGAATATTGTCAGCTATGAGAACCTGGGTATCGGACGGTTGATCTATCAGCTTCCCACCACCCTTTGCGAAATGTTTTTGCAGGAGGTTTTCAAGAAGGGGTCCCTAGATTCTCTCGACCGTGAAACTTTAATGACGGTGCAAAGTTTTTTTGAAAACAACCTTAATGTTTCAGAGACATCCCGTAAGCTGTTTGTCCATCGGAACACACTGGTTTACCGTCTGGAGAAAATTCGCAAGCTGACCGGGCTTGATTTGCGTGAGTTTGAACATGCGATTACCTTTAAAGTAGCCTTGATGGTTAAAAAATATCTCACATCAAAGCCGGTTAAGTTTTAATCCCGCCGGTCGGGTATGTAGGACGACTTTAGCCTGAATTTCACTTTGTCATCGGACAAGCGGTACATGCTTTGCCTATGTGCCCTTGCCTTGCTCGTTGAGAGATGTACAGCTCTCAAAAACCGGATTGCTATATAAAGATGCCCATTAAAACATTGGAGACTTTTCCGGTTTTGTATAATAAATGAATGTATCGGTAAGGTACTATGATTGAATTCAAAAATGTAAAAAAAGTATATAAAAACGGAACAGTTGCTCTTGATAATGTAAACCTGAAAATCGACGACGGAGAATTTGTTTTTATAGTTGGGGAATCTGGTGCAGGAAAAACCACGATGATGAAGCTGCTTTTGCGCGAGGAGAAGGTGACCTCGGGTAAGCTTATCGTAAATGGACACAATCTCGCAAAACTGTCCTCCTTTAGAGTTCCCCGATATCGGCGGGAGATTGGAGTTGTTTTTCAAGATTTCAGACTGTTCAAAAATAAAACTGTTTATGAAAACGTTGCGTTCGCCATGCGCGTTCTTGGCGTTCCCGCAAAGTTGATAAGAAAACGCGTACCTGCTATATTGAGCACTGTCAATCTGGCCGATAAGCAGCATCGCTTCCCTAGCGAGCTGTCGGGGGGTGAGCAGCAGCGCGTTGCACTGGCTCGTGCTCTCGCCAACAATCCTAAAACGATTATTGCCGACGAACCTACCGGCAACATTGACCCGAAGCTCAGTCTTGAAATTATGAATCTGCTTATAAAGATCAACAAACTGAACAAAACTGTGATAGTGGTTACCCATGAAAAAAATCTTGTCGATTATTATCAGCAGCGGGTCGTTCGGCTAAGTGACGGCAAGATATATGAGGATAGAGTGGGAGGAATGTTCAGTTGAAAAGATACAGCCCTTTTTATTTTATAGGACAGGCCTTCCAGGGATTGTGGCGCAACAGTGTTATGAGTATAGCATCTATTGCCGTGCTTCTCAGTTGCCTTGTGGTAATGGGCGGCTTTGCGTTACTGGTAAAAAATATTGATTTCAACCTTGAAAAAATCGGATTGTTGAATGAGATTGTTGTCTTTCTGGAGGAGGATGTCACCGAAGAGGATATTTCCCGGATAGACGCTGAGATTAATAGTCTTGAAAATGTCGCAAAGGTTGAATTTATCTCGAAGGAAAGGGCTCTTCAAGAATTTATGGAAGAGTATTCCGAATACGGCGAAATCCTGGAAGAGGCGGATGAGCTTAGCAACCCGCTTCCGGACTCATTTGTTATCACCTATCAGGACAATTCAAAGGTAACCACCTTACAGTATCATCTCACCCATATGGAGGGGATCGAAAAGGTAAAAAGCAGACAGGATCTGTCCGCGACAATAGAAAATTTTAAAAGCGGGGTTACCCTGATATTCTCCTGGTTTTTGATTATTCTTTTTATCGTCAGCATTTTTGTTATCATCAACACAGTAAAGCTTGCTGTATTTGCACGTCGTGATGAGATCAGCATCATGCGTTATATTGGAGCATCCAGGTGGTTTATTTTTACACCTTTTATACTCGAGGGGGTTATAATCGGCCTTGTCTCGAGCGCGATTGCCTTTTTTATTGAAGGCTACATCTATTCCTATGTTGAAAAAATGGTTATTACCGATATTAAGATGATTGAAATCATCCCTTATGATAATTTGTCAACACCGGTATTGCTGGGCTTTATCGGGATCGGCGTTTTAACGGGGATAGTAGGAAGCAGTATATCACTTCGCAGATACATTGAAGTATAATGCTTTAGAAAAAAGGATGGAAAGTAAAATGATGGAGACAAAATCCAGCAGTAGGAAACGTCATTTTGTTAATATTATCTCAAAAGTTTTCTGTATTTTGTTGGTGGGAGTATTTTTAGTAAACATTAATTGTTTTAATCACCACCAAGTAAAAGCCGCCTCTGATTTGTCGGACGCAAAGTCGAAGGCAATGGAGGAGACGATTGCAGAGCTTAAAAGACAGATGAACGAAGTTGACGGTGATATTAAAAAGGCGGAGAAAGAACAGGCATCCACACAAGAAAAAGTCAAAAATGTGGAGAAGCTACTCAATTTGACCCAGGAAAAAATTGCAGTCACCCTTTCTTTGCTTGACGAATATGAACGTCAAATAGATGAGACCCTTAAGACCATTGATGAAAAAGAAAAGAGACTTGCCAACCTCCGGGAGAAATTCTTAGAGCGTATGCGCATCACCTATGAGGGCGGAGAAGCAACCTACCTTGAAATGATTTTGGGGGCAAAAAGCCTATCCGATTTCCTCTCTCGGGTCGAACTTGTCGGCAGCATGCTGGAATATGATGCAAAGCTTATAAAACAATATAAAACCGAAAAAAAGGATCTTGCCGATACAAAGGCCGCGCTTGAAGTAAAGCTTGCCGAGCAGCAAGAGGCGCACGCCGATCTGATTGCCGAGCAAGAGGAGATGGAACGGCAGATAAAAAAATACGAGTCATACATAGCTGATCTTAAACAAGCAGAGGCTGAACTGCGTGCCAAGTATCAGAATTTCAAAAAAGCGGCGGACGAAGAAAACGCCAGACTTCAGAAATATCTCAAGGAGCTTGAGGAAAAGAACAAGCAGCAATATGTCGGCGGCGAATTTATGTGGCCGGTTCCGATTAATTTTACATATATCAGCAGCAAATATGGAGGGAGAACCTTATACGGTATGTATGACTTCCACCTTGGGATAGATATTGCCGGTTATGGTATCTTCGGCGCACCTATCTATGCCGTAAATGACGGTACGGTGGAAATAGCGACATCGCATTATAGCTATGGCAATTATGTTCTGATAAGCCACGGCGGCGGTCGCGCTACCCTTTATGCTCACTGCAGCAGCTTGGCTGTCAAGGCCGGACAATCGGTTAAAAAAGGGCAGGTTATCGGATATGTCGGATCAACAGGTAATTCGACAGGTCCTCATCTCCACTTTGAAATACGTATTAACGGCTATACCGTGGATCCCTTGACATCGGGACTTATAGTTGTGCCTAAATAAAATTTACTTGAATATTTTACAGAATTGATACATACTATTATTATGATTTCCCATCGTGTTGTGCGATGGGAAATCATAGCATATGAAAAAAACAACCCTGCAAAAGCCAAGCCGCGCATCTTGAATAAAATCGGTTGCCGGCAAATCTTTTTGGGGTTGCAATTTATTATCTGCCGGATCTTTTCGAATGTCGGCAGATCTCTATTTACAAAGAAAGCAAGGTTTGTATTATGTCGAAAAAAGTACCGCTGGGGCTGACCTTATTGCTAATTGTTTTCACTGCGCTTGTCACTTTTTTGTCTACCTTTGTCGGGGTTGGAATCTGGTCAAAATCAAGCTCCGGGATTGCCGACGGCAATTCGGAGCTGTATAATAAACTGCGGTCGGTGGATGACTTGTTTCGGACTTATTATATCAATGAAATGGATGAGGACAGCATAATCGACGGAATTATCGCCGGATATGTCGCAGGCAGCGGAGATAAATACGCTGCTTACTTTAATAAAGAGGATTATGCCGCCTTTATCAGTGATAATAACGCACAGCTTCAGGGAATCGGTGTTCATGTGATATATAATGCTGATTTTCGTGCAATTGAGGTAATAAATGTAATGCCTAATTCCCCTGCCCTTGAGGCCGGTGTTATGCCGGGGGATATTATTATCTCGGTGGGCGATAAAAGCGTGGCTACACTCGGTTATTATGGGGCGGTCAGTGCCATGCGCGGGGATGCCGGAACCTATGCGGTCTTTACCGTTTTGCGTGGGGATGACTATTCAGAACAGAAGGAGTTTAGCATTGAACGGGGCTATGTGACCGAACAAACGGTAATATCGAGACTGTATGAAGCCGACCCGACAATCGGTATTGTGCGTATCCTTCAATTTGATGCCGGCACGCCCGGTCAGTTTATCGAGGCTCTTGAGACCCTTCAGTCACAAGGCGCCGGCAAGTTTGTCCTTGATGTTCGGTATAACCCCGGGGGAGATTTGCAGGCGATCTGCAAGGTGTTGGACTATCTTCTCCCGGAGGGGCCCATTGTCCGCACTGTTTATAAAAACGGGCAGGAGAATGTCATTAATTCAGACGCAAATGAGTTTAAGTACCCCATGGCGGTTTTGATCAACGGCAGTACCGCCAGTGCCGGTGAGCTTTTCGCATCGGCGCTTAAGGATTACAACAAGGCGACCCTTGTAGGTGTTACCACTTATGGCAAGGGAACCATGCAATCGATTATCAAGTTGGCCGATGACAGCGCCGTCAGCATTTCGGTAGCCCTTTACAATCCGCCTTTTTCCGATAATTATGAGGGAGTCGGAGTAAAGCCGGATATAGAGATTGAAATGCCGGAGCACCTTAAAAATGTTAACATCTATAAAATCTCGGACGAGGAAGATACCCAACTGCTTGAGGCGATAAAGGTACTGTCCTGATTAAAAAAGAAGATCAGGATAGTTCATTTTGCATATATTATGTAGTAAACAGAGCAGAGGGAAACAATAGATACTTTCTTTTCGTGAAAGGTGTCAACAAAACGATGCATTTTGCATAGAGTTTATCAAGAAAAAATATTAACACGATTGAATTGGAGATAGAAGAATGATGACAAAACAGATGCTCTTCACCGAGACAGGTTACAAAGCATTGGTAGAAGAACTTGACTATTTAAAAAACATAAAACGACGCGAAGTAAAAGAAAACCTTGCTACCGCACGTTCATATGGCGACCTTTCGGAGAATAGCGAGTATGACGAGGCAAGAAATGAACAGGCGAAGGTTGAGGCAAGAATTAACGAGCTTGAGTATATTATTTTGCATGCAAAGGTGATTGACGAATCTCAGGTACAGGAGGATGTGGTCAGCATAGGCTCGATAGTGAGGGTTCAGGATTTGGATTTTGATGAGGAAATCGAGTATGCCATTGTTGGTTCTAATGAGGCTGATCCTATGGAAGGTAAAATTTCCAACCATTCTCCCATTGGTGTTGCTCTGATGGGCAAGCGCACCGGTGATGAGGTGGTAGCACATACGCCCGGCGGAGATATTAAAATGAAAATTTTAGATGTCAGCCGAGCAAAACAATAAGATTCACAATTGTAAATATATCATAATAAAAAATGTGTAACAACGCTAAAATAGCGACTGTATGAAATCTTGATAAGGAAAAACGGCTGATTTGTAATATTTTAATATAAATCGGCTTAAGGTCAAAAGGAATGACAGATAACACAACAGAAAGAAACGAACAGCAGAGCTCAAGCGAGCTTGTAATACGTCGAGAGAAGCTGGCGGCATTGAAGGCGGAAGGTAAAAATCCCTTTGAAATTACCAGATTTGACGTGACGACCGTCAGCTCTGAGATTATAGAAAACTTTGATTCCTGCGAGGGGGATAAGGTTACACTTGCCGGCAGAATGACCAGCCGTAGAATTATGGGCAGGGCGAGCTTTATCGATCTGTGGGATGCAAAAGGCAGAATTCAGGTCTATGTGCGCCGGGACGACGTGGGAGAGAGCACCTATGCCGAATTTAAAAAGTGGGATATTGGTGATATTATCGGTATTTCGGGCATAGTTTTCCGCACGCAGAAGGGGGAGATTTCTATCCATGCGCAGGAGATTTCCCTTTTAGCAAAATCACTTTTGCCTTTGCCCGAAAAATATCACGGTCTAAAGGATACCGACCTCAGGTATCGACAGCGCTATGTTGATCTAATTGTAAATCCGGAGGTTAAGGACGTTTTTATTAAGCGTTCGCAGATTATCAGGGAGATCAGAAATTATCTGGACGAGCGTGGTTTTCTCGAGGTAGAAACCCCTGTTTTGCAGACCTGCGCCGGCGGTGCTGCGGCTAGACCCTTTATTACTCATCATAACGCGCTGAGTCTTGAAATGCATATTCGAATTTCACTGGAGCTTTACTTAAAAAGGCTTATTGTGGGCGGATTTGACAAGGTATATGAGATTGGGCGAGTTTTCCGTAACGAGGGCATTTCGATACGCCACAATCCGGAGTTTACCCTTCTTGAGCTGTATCAGGCCTATACCGATTTTCACGGAATGATGGAGCTTACCGAGTCCCTGATCCGGCATCTTGCGGAAAAGATTCTCGGAACAACCACTATTCAATACGGCGATTATGTTATTGATCTGGGCAAGCCCTTTGAGCGGCTGACCATGATTGACGCGGTGCGCAAATATGCCAATGTTGACTTTTCGAAGATATCAACCACTGAAGAGGCAAAGGAATTGGCTAAGAAACATAATATTGAGTTTGAAGATCGGCATGAGTACGGGGATATCCTCAATCTGTTCTTTGAGGAATACTGCGAGGATCATCTTATTCAGCCCACCTTTATTACCGAGCACCCCGTTGAGATCTCTCCTCTAGCAAAGGGAAAGCCGAATGACCCTGGCTTTACCGAGCGTTTTGAGCTTTTTGTTATCGGACGTGAACATGCTAATGCGTTTTCCGAGCTAAACGATCCTATCGACCAGCGAGAGCGGTTTGAGAATCAGGCAAGACTTAAGGCATTGGGAGACGATGAGGCAAATGAAGTTGACGAGGACTTCCTTTGTGCTCTGGAATACGGTATGCCCCCTACCGGAGGGTTGGGTATCGGTATTGACCGTCTGGTTATGCTTTTGACCAACAGCGCCTCTATTCGTGACGTCCTTCTTTTCCCGACGATGAGACCGCTGACATAATCAAGAGGCCTTTTGATTATCAGCTTTGCCGAAAAGCAGCTTGTACCGGAGAAGATTGTTCTTTGGTATAAGGAAGACTGCATTTTAATAGTAGAGGACAAAAAATGAGATCGGAAGAAAAGATACCTGCACCGCCCGTAGATCCGGGTGACAAATTTTTCAAGTGGTTGGATAATTTTTGGTACCATTATAAGTGGCATACCATTATTGCTGTTTTTGCTATTATTGTGGTTATAGTGGGCATATCTCAGGTTGTGTCAAAGGGAACGGCTGATGTAGGTGTTATTTATGGCGGACCAAGGCTTCTTTCACTTGCCGAGCAGAGGGCTGTTGAGTCGGCAGTGCGACAGGTGATGGAAGACTATAACCAAGACGGAAAGCTTGTTGTGGAATTTGTTTCTCTTATGCTGATGTCTGACGAGCAAATTCAGGCGGCTTATGACGAGGCTGAAAAAAGGGGAGAGGAATACTTTGCAAACGCTCAGTTCATGCGTGAAGAGCTGAAAAAATTCGACAATCTTATCATGGCAGGTGACTCCCTTTTGTGCCTGCTTGATCCGTTTCTTTATAACCGGGTGTTGGACAGCGGCGGATTTATTCCTCTTTCTGAGATATTTGACGAGTTGCCCGAGAGTGCGGTTGATGAGTATGGCATCCTTCTTTCTGATACCGAATTCGGTCAATACTTTGACGGGGTCAACACCCTGCCCGGGGATACGATTCTGTGCATTCGGACGATTCCCACATTTTCCTTCATCAAGGGAAAAAAAAGGACAGAAGCCTATCACGGCCATCATGTAGAATTGCTGCGGGCGATTGTGGCCTTTGAGTTCCCTGAGGGATATGTACCTGATACTACCGGGGAAAATTCATAATCACAGATGGATCTTCAATATAATTATCACTCCTTTCGAACAGCGGGTAGAATTGCAGAGGACGAAATTTAAGGATGAAATATTAATCAATCAAGTCACAATTATTTGGTCCTTTCATAATATGATATCAGAAGGGCAGAAAGCAAAGGTTAAGAGCCCGACGAAATGCCCTCTGCATCACCACATTGCGGAATGCTTTGTGATTGGCGTATTTTGAAAGGAGGATAAAACTTCTAATGAACAACTGCCTGTGCAATATCTTTGACAATGAATGCATTTGGATAATCATAATCGCTTTGATTATCGTTTTCTGCTGCTGCTGCTGCTGATAGACTATAAAGTAGCATAGAGCTAAATTAATAATAAAAGGATGTCGATCAAGGACATTCCGCCCCCCTCATTGAGGGGGGTTTTTTGTTCAGAAAATAAGGAGCGGCGATTTCGTATAAAGCTGTTGAAAAGCCATTGCCGACGATGGAGGAAAATGAGAAATTGCCGATACGACGGTTTCTCCGGTTTTGTCCGTTTGTTATAAGTCTTAGACTTAAGGAGATTTATTGCAAAAAAATTCGCATATGATTGTATCCCGGCGCATATAATTTAGCAAACAAATACCGCAAAGGAGCACTAAATATGGACAAAACATCAAATATTCCGGGACGGGGATTTACCCTTTCACCCGATGAAGCTCTGGTGCAGTACGATATCGTTAACGATTGTATTTATACCGAAAGTGTCGGTGATTTTGTGCTGCCCGATTATTTACCTGAAATCCGGCGGATACTGCGTGTCAGCTCACGCATTTTGCCGGCCGGGAAATACATAGGAGGAGCGAAGGCCGAGTTTGCCGGTACCGTTGTGCATTCGGTTATTTATACCGGTGAGACAGGAGCCCTTGCGGCGGCAAATTTATCGTCCGATTACGAGTTTTCGGTGCCCCTCGGCGAGCAGGCGCAAAATTGCGATCCTATCGTATATGCGAAGAGCGAGATTGATTCGGTTGTTTGCCGGCTCGGCGGACCGAGGAAACTGAGTATTCGGACAAAAATTAAGGCATGCCCGCATATTCTGTGTCAGCAATCCCTTGAGGAGCGGATTGAAGGGCGGGAAACCGCAGAGGATGAGTTTTCTATCGAGCGATTGACAAGGAATGAAAAAACAATGCATACGGCATATGGCGCGATGCAGGATATCCAGCTTAGCGATAATATAAAGCTGGACGGGCGGGATGCCGCTAATGTGCAGCCGGTGCAGTGTGAGGGCGTTGTGCATATCGTAGAATCTAAGGCAACTAACGGTGGGGTAAATGTTCGGGGCGAGGTTTGGATCAGGTGTCTGTGCAATGAGCAAGGGGAGGAAGAAGTTCATCCCTTTTTGATAACCAGGCGTATCCCTTTTGATCAATTTGTGGAGATAGAAGGGGTTACAAAGGATTATGAGAGCCGGACCATCGGACGTTGCTCGGCTATTGATATTGTCTGCGATCCTGAAGGGGCGGGGGGAATGACCTGCGATGTAACAATTGATCTGGAGACCGAGGCTGTGAAAAATGAGGGCATTACCCTGACGGAGGATCTGTATTCTACCCAATATCAATGCGATTGTGAGTATCGTGATGTTGTCCTGACCTCCCTTGTCCGCTGTACTGAGGGGAATTTCTCGGTAAGCGGAAGCATGGAGCGCACCGAAGGGGATGCCGCACGTGCTGTGGCCGTTGTTGATATCGGAGGGAGCGCACAGGTAGAAAGCATGGATCTTTCACACGGTCGTTGTATTATTAGCGGAACATGCAAAATAAACGCGCTGCTTTTATGTGCTCCTGAAAATCCGGAGAGCAACAGTTCAAATGAGCTGACAAATGCGGAGTTTATCTTCCCGTTTAAGGTGGAATTTGAGAATGTCGAGGTCGGCGGACAATATGAATGGGATTGTCCGGCGGAGATTATTACCGGAAGAGGGCGGCTGGACGGCAATCAGCTTTATGCTGACATGGAGATTGCCCTATGCCCGAGAATAATCGAAAAGAAGAAGATACGTACGATTGCCAGAGCACGGTTGAATAAGGATATGCCTGTCGAAAAGGATGGAGCCTCCCTCAGAATTTATTATCCGGAGCAAAGAGAAACTCTTTGGGAGGTGGCAAAGCGTCACCATGCCTCTCGTAAGGTGTTGGCTGAGTTGAACGAATTGGATGCGATCAGTATGAATGACTGCAATTGCTGTCATTCGTTGGACGGTCTCTCCTATTTGATTATTTGAGGCAAGCAAACAGCACGCCCCTCAAGGTCTGTATAGACCTTGAGGGGCGTGCTTTTTTATGACGGCTGTTCTCGAGGGTTTATTTGTATGGTAATAGGGAAGAATATATGGTATAATGATCCCAAGAAAAGATAACGCAATTCGCCGCTGGCGAATTTAGAAATTTGCCGCACTAAGTAGCGTAAAGCTGTGAGTGGCTGCAAATTTATGGTATTAGTAAGCGTGACGATAGCTTATAAAATATAGCTGAAACGGAGAATCTATGAAAACCCTGTATATTTCAGATCTTGACGGTACTTTGCTTAATTCATCCGCGGCTTTGACTCCTTTTGCGATAGAAACACTCAATCGCCTCATTGAAGAGGGTATGCATTTCACCGTTGCAACCGCAAGAACAAGCGCCACGGTTACCCATATGCTGGCCGATGTGGCAATGAAGGTGCCTGTTGTTCTGATGAATGGTGTTGCGATTTATGATATGGCGCAGGGCTGTTATGTTGAGACAAACAATATCCCTGAGCAATCACGAGCTTTTATATTTGAGGTGCTGCGATCGGAGGGGCTGGAGGGATTTCTATATGTAATTGAGGACAATGTGCTGTCAACCTTTTATGAGAAGATTGACTCCCCTCACGCAAAGCTTTTTGTTGAGGAGCGGGTGAGCCGCTTTGGAAAAAGCTTTGTAAAGGTCGATTCCTTCTACAGCTGCGCTGATAAAAATGTTGTTTATTATTCTGTTGTCGATACCAAGGAAAGGCTGCAATCGGCATATGAGAGGCTGAAGAGGGACAGTCGGATTTGTGTAGAGTTTTATCGTGATATTTACTATCCTGAACACTGGTATCTTGAAATTTGCTCAAGACTTGCATCAAAGTTTCATGCGGTGCAACGCCTGCGCAGAGGATACGGCTTTGATAAAGTGGTGAGCTTTGGGGATAATTATAACGATCTTTCCCTCTTTGAGGCGAGTGATGAGTGCTATGCCGTTGAGAATGCGAAGCCTGAGGTGAAGGCAAGGGCAACCGGTGTTATCGGGGATAATGGCAACGACGCCGTTCCTCGATGGTTGCTAAAAAATTATAATAAATCAAAAGATTGAAGGCAAAATGAATCAAAAACGCAGATTATCACATTTTTTAGGTCCCGTATATGATGAAAAATCGAGGGTATTAATTCTAGGGACCTTTCCTTCTGATAAATCGAGGGACTCCGGCTTTTTTTACGGACATCCTCAAAATCGATTTTGGCGGGTTTTGGCGGCAATTTTTGAATGTGAGCTGCCCAGGACAATAGAACAAAAACGTTCCTTGTTGCTGAATAACGGGGTCGCTCTTTGGGATGTTATCGAGAGCTGCGAGATTGTCGGGTCGAGCGACAGCAGCATTCGCAATGTTATCCCCGCTGATGTAGGTTTTGTTTTAAGAAACAGTCCGATCGAAGATTTGTATGCAAACGGAAAAATGGCAGAAAAGCTTTATAAAAAGCATTTGGAAGGGAAAATCGGCAAGAAAATAACCGCATTGCCCTCAACCAGTCCGGCAAATGCGGTCTATTCTCTTGAAAGATTGATCGACACCTGGTCGATAATAAGGGGCTAAAGCCCGTTCTATATATGTGGGAAGGTTTGAGACACAGGCTATAGGTAGATTTCTTGCATATAAGCTTGAATGAGTGTTTTGCAAAAAACACTTTTGCTGTCGGCCTCCGATGATATCATTTGCGGCAGGCATTAAGCCCGCTCATACTGCTGATAGAGGGAAGAGGCGCCGATGATGCCTGCATCGTTGCCAAGCTTTGCTATTTTAATCTGAGTTTTTATTGGCTGTAGGCGGGTGTACTGCTCTTTGTTTATGATGGGGATCAGCGGTTCTATCAGATGTTCGCGCTCATTGCTGATACCGCCGCCGATGCACAATACCTCCGGCTGGAAGATATTGATGATGTTTGTAAGACCGCACGCCAGATAGCCAGTGTATTTTTCGACAACTTCCGCCGCTGCTTTGTCCCCCTGTCTTAAGGCGTCAAAGGATGTTCTTCCGGTTATTCTCCCGTTATTCTCCTTGACAAGCTTAGACATGATGGTTTTGCGCCCGTTTTTCTCGCATTCCTCGATTTTTTCACGGGTCATGCGGATCAATGCGGTTGCCGAGCTGTAGGATTCCCAGCAGCCCTTTCTTGTGCAGGAGCAGGGATAACCATCATACTCAATGACAATGTGGCCAAGCTCTCCGGCTGCATGATTAAAGCCGGAAAAAATGGAGTTGTTGACAATGATCCCGCCGCCGACTCCGGTACCGAGGGTGATCATTACCGAGTTTTTGCTGCCCTTTGCAGCGCCGGCGATTGCCTCGCCATATGCGGCGGCATTGGCATCATTTTCTATATATATGTTTTTTAGGGGAACAAAACTCTGAAGTATCTTCGCTATCGGAAAATTGATGAAGGGGAGATTGTTGGCATATTCAACCGTTCCGGTTGCCGGATTGGCAGTTCCCGGAGTTGCAATACCGGTGTGGGAGATATCATCTGCCGTCAGCCCCGCCTTATTTAGCAAGTCTTGGATCAGCTGTGCCATGCTGGCGATGATATCCTCCGGAGCGCGGTCGGCGCCTGTGGGAACACTGCCTTTAAAAAGAATTTTATAATGGTCGTCAACGATACCGGCGGCAATATTTGTACCGCCGAGGTCAATTCCTAAATTATACATTTTGTTACCTTCCTGTTGAATTGTTTTTATATACAAATATCTTTATATGACATTATAATATAAATAGTATTGCGATGTCAATTTAAACATAAAAGTTTCTCTTCGGGGGCATTCATGGAAAATTAACATTTTTCGATAGGGCTAAACTTGCAATTGGGATGAAAAAGGTATAAAATAAAGGATACATCTGATTATATAATTATTGTATTAACGATTGTATCATAAAAAAATTTACTCATGAGATTATTATATCATGAAACTATCTACATGAAAGGTGATTTATCATATAACGATAAATAACGGAGAAATATGAGAGAAGTATATGTCGATAATGCAGCTACTACCGCTGTTTTGCCGGAAGTTATCGATGCCATGATGCCCTATTGGATTGAAAAATGGGGAAATCCCTCAAGCCTTCATTCCAAAGGGCAGGAGGTAGTGCCGGCCCTTGATAATGCCAGACAGTCAATTGCCGATCTTCTCGGCTGTTCCCGGCATGAGATTTTTTTTACCTCAGGGGGGAGCGAATCGGACAATTGGGCGATCAAGGGTGTTATGCGACGTTCTGGCGGGAAAAAACATTTGATCACCACTCAAATAGAGCATCATGCGGTTTTGCACACCTGTAAGGCTCTTGAAAAAGAGGGCTATAAGGTTACCTATATCGGGGTTGACGAGAGGGGAATTGTAAAGCTTTCCGAACTTGAGGCCGCTATTGATGATGATACAGCCCTTGTGGCAGTGATGATGGCTAATAATGAAATCGGAACAATACAGCCTATTAAGGAAATCGTAAGGATCGCTCATTCAAAAGGGGTGTTGGTATTTACCGATGCTGTTCAGGCGGTGGGTGCCATTCCGGTTAATGTACAGGATTTGGGGGTTGACCTGCTCGCGCTTTCCGGGCATAAATTCCATGCGCCGAAGGGAATTGGCGCCCTTTATGTCCGCAAAGGGGTGCGGCTGCAAAGTCTTATTGATGGAGGCGGGCAGGAGCGCGGACGCCGTGGCGGAACGGAAAACGTTGCAATGGCTGTCGCTCTTGCGAAAGCGCTTGAGATTGCGGTGGCGAAATTGCCGGAGAACGATCGGATTGTCGCCATGAGAGACAGGCTGATTGACGGTCTGATGAAAATTCCACATACGATTCTGAATGGTGACCGAAGTCAGCGCTTGCCCGGAAATGTAAATGTCGCTTTCGAATTTATTGAAGGGGAAAGCCTGATTTTGCTCTTAGACAGAGCCGGCATTTATGCCTCAACAGGCTCTGCCTGTTCGACAGCCTCCCTTGATCCTTCGCATGTGCTGCTTGCTCTGGGACTTCCTCACGAGAAGGCACACGGCTCGTTACGTTTATCCTTGTCTCATGAGAATACCGAAGAGGATATAGATTATATTCTTGAGACAGTGCCCGGTATTGTAAAGCGGCTCAGAGACATGAGCCCGCTTTATAACAGCCGAGGAAACAGTAAATAGGTTTTTATAAATTAGGAGAATTAAGATGAAATATAGTGAAAAGGTAATGGATCACTTTTTGAATCCGAGGAATGTTGGTGAGCTTGAGGACGCCGATGGCATCGGAACTGTGGGAAATGCCAAATGCGGCGATATTATGCAGATATTTATAAAGGTTAAGGATGATGTTATTACCGATGTTACCTTTAAAACATTCGGCTGCGGCGCCGCTATTGCGACATCGTCGATTGCTACCGAAATGATAAAAGGAAAGACCGTTGAGGAGGCGCTTAAGCTGACAAACAAATCGGTGGTTGAAGCGTTGGAGGGACTTCCCCCCGCTAAGATACATTGTTCGGTATTGGTTGAAGAGGCGGTAAAATGCGCCATTTCCGACTATTATAAGCGTCGGGGAATCGAGACCGATATTCTCAAGGACGGCAGCAGCTGCGATAATTGTGCGTGTCCTCATTCACATACCCATACACATAAGACGACAACCGGTGAGTAAAGACTGTGGAAAAGCGTGTTTTACTCGGCATGAGCGGCGGGCTTGACAGCAGCTATTCGGCGATGGTTCTTGCCGAAGATGGTTACACTGTAGAGGGTGCCGTTCTTAAAATGCATGATGATACCGATGTGGCGGCAGCGCAGGAAGTGGCCGATTCTCTTGGGATCTCTCTTAGGGTGATTGATTGCCGGGAGCGATTTGAGAATTGCGTTGTCAACAATTTTATAGAGGAATATGCGAAAGGGCGAACGCCAAATCCCTGCGTTCGGTGCAACAGCGAGGTAAAGTTTGATCTTTTGTGCCGGACTGCCGATGAGGCGGGGATTCCCTATGTGGCAACAGGACATTATGCCCGGCTTGCCTATATTAAAGAAACCGGACGATATTGCATTGAGCGGGCAGCAGATTTGCGCAAGGATCAGAGCTATGTACTCTGGCGTCTTGAGCAGCAACAGCTTGCGCGTCTTATATTCCCCCTTGGTACTCAAACAAAAGAGGCAGTCCGTATTGTAGCCCGGGAACGTCGGCTGTCGTCGGCTGACAGACCTGAGAGTCAGGAGATTTGCTTTATCCCGGACGGTGATTATGTTCAATTTATTGAGCAGAAAAAGGGTCCTTTCACACCGGGGGATTTTATTGATATTAACGGAAAGCGTGTCGGACAGCATAAAGGCATCATCCGCTATACCATAGGTCAGAGGAAAGGGCTTGGTCTTTCTATGGGAGAGCCGGTTTTTGTCGGTAAAATTGACCCGATAGAAAATACGGTGACCGTTGTGCCCTCCGAATTTACCTATTCTAACCGGCTTTTTGTCGAAGAGCTTAATTTTTCAGGAATGCATCCGATGCAAAAGGGGAAAAAACAACTATATGTCAAGCTTCGCTATCTCGCGCCCCTTGTTTTAGCCGATGTTACTTTTTGTTCCGGGGGAGCGTATGTTTTTCTTCATATGCCGGCTCGGGCGGTGACCCCGGGGCAATCTGCCGTTTTTTATGAGGATAATAGAATTGCATTTGGGGGCATCATTTCCGGAAATCGATCCATTCCTGATGAAAATCCTTGAAAATCAATCCTTGATAAAATCAATTCTTGATTTTGAAACCAAGGATTGATTTTTTGATAATCCGGCGGCTATTCCGCAAGTTTGTGCAATATGCCCAAATGTAGAATTTTTCACAGATTTATTGTGCAAATAGACCAAAGTTAAATGCCAGAATTAGTCTAAATCGCTGTATAGTTCAAATCCCGAAAAGGTAAATTACAATTACTAATTTTAGCGAAAAAAGCGAACAACGTCAAATAGGCAAATAAATGTTATAAAAATGCTGTATTCGCATACAATTTTATATAAAAATAGTAAGCTAAATTTACTCACCCTGTTTTGGCGTGGCTTACCATTTGAAAAAACGGACTTCCGATTGAAATAATATGAGTTTTTAATGGCTTATGTCAAGGGGGAAAGGGCGGATTATCAAGCTTGTCAAGGGCTTTGGGGAGAACGACGTCTCTTGACAATTGCCAAGGGGTGTGCTATTATTATCATGTGCAAAAATCATACAAAAACGAGCATTTTACATAATTCTCTTGTGCTTTTTTTGTAACATTGCCTATATTCGCCATATTATTGCAATTTCGGTATGATATCGCGTGGCGTAAGAATTTTGCTTTTAGCCCGCAGACAGCCCGCCCTTGCCTGTATTGTTTATTAAATGGTTAAGTAGCTTGTGTTTTGCAATGCGAAGTCGCCTGTATTGATGCGTGCAAGACATGAGCTTTACTCCTGTTTATACGGGAAAAGCGCGGGAACTCTGAGGGAGTATCGTTGAATAGCGCAACACGCTCTCAACGCTATGGAGCGTTCTCGTTGCCGATTATTATCGGAGCATCGATGTGCTTCGGATATCTTTGTAGGAGGAAAGATTTTTAATGGGAAGAAACAAATTTATCAGATTAACAGCTCTGTTGTTGTCTCTGCTAATGGTCGGCGGCTTTTATGCGTTGCCTGCTGCTGCGGCTGAAGATAGCAAGCAAGCATCGTCGTCAACTCGCACGCTCGAAGAATTAAAGGAATTGCTGAATACCATCTCATATAGCGGGTATTTAGCTAAATATTCTAATGTGCCAAGGGCTACATCGAGCATTTTAATCGACGCAGCCGATTACGATGAGGAAAATACGACTGCAGAGGTTGAAGTGCGCAGCAATTATGAGGGGAAGTCGGGCGATTCCCTTTTTATTCCTGAAAGCGGCACTGTCTCCTGGTCGGTTGATATTCCTGCCGACTCACTTTATAACATAAAAATTGAGTATTATCCGATTGTTGCAAAATCATCGTCAATCGAAAGAGTCTTCCTTATTAATAATAAGGTTCCTTTCGCTGAGGCGAGATATCTTGTAATGTCTAAGGTATGGACAAACTCATATCTTACCGATGACGAGGGCAACCCGGCCTACCGCAAGGATCTTGGGGGGAACGATCTTCGTGTGCAAACCAATCAGACTCCTGAGTGGCGCACCTATGTTTTTTCCGATTCCAGCGGTTATTATAAGGGAGCCTTTGAGTTTTATTTTGAAAAGGGCACTAACATCATTTCTCTGGAAGCTGTCAGAGAGCCTGTTGTTATAAAATCGATTGAGCTTTATCGCCAGTCGGAGCTTCCTAAATATGAAGATTATCTAAAGGAAATCGAAAAGAAGAACAACACGGCGACCGATGTTGATCCTATTTATATTCCTGCCGAATTTCCGGTTGCTATTTCGGATGAGTCCATCTATGCATCTAACGACCGTACCTCGGCAATTACTGAGCCTCAGTCGGCAAAGGCCCAGCTGTTTAACGTTATAGGCGGACAGGGCAACTACAGGACCGTTGGACAGTGGATTCGGTATGAATTCGAAGTTGAGAAGGACGGACTGTATGAGATTGTCGCCCGCTTTAAGCAAGATAAGCTGGCAGGTATGTTTACCTCCAGGGTTATCAAGATTGATGGTGAAATTCTCTTTGAAGAGGCTTATAATGCCCGCTTTGAGTACTCCAAGGAATGGCAAGTGAAGGCCCTGGGTGACGGTGAAAACACCTTCCAATTTTATCTGGAAAAGGGGAAGCACACTATCGAGCTTGAGGTTGGGCTCGGAGAACTTGCCACTATACTCAACCAGGTTGAAAATACTCTTTCGGTTATCAACGATTCTTATCTTGAAATTATGAAATTGACCGGTTCTTCGCCGGATAAATATCGCGATTATGGTTTCTTCCGCATTATGCCCAATACCATTATTGACCTGCTGGTTGAAGGCCGCAACCTTGATAAGGTTTCGGAATATCTGACCGAGCTGGCAGGCGAGAAGGGGTCTCATGTTGCGACTCTTGACAAAATTTCTTTTCTGCTTAAAAAGATGGGATCTTCTGAAGATCAAATCGCAAGAAACCTGTCAAATCTAAAGTCCTATATTGGTACTCTTGGCACCTGGCTCAACAGCTCGAAAACCCAGCCATTGACACTTGACTATCTCCAGATTCAACCGGTGGGCGATCCCCTTCCTAAGGGCAAGGCCGGCGTATTTGAATCTATTTGGTTTGAGATCCGCTCTTTCTTCAACAGCTTCTGGGTTGACTATAGTGTAATGGGAGCAACCGCTGAGGTTGACACCGATGATGTCGTTGAGGTATGGATTGCCGAGGGAAGAGACCAGGCGAAGGTTATCAGAAATATGATTGACAGTATGTTTACGCCTCAAACTGGCATTGCTGTTAACCTGAAACTGGTTGCCGGAGGAACATTGCTACCCTCTGTTTTGTCCGGACAGGGACCGGATGTTTATATTGGTCTCGGAAGTGCGGACACCATTAACTACGCAATACGCAGCGCGGTTCAACCGCTGAATGATTTTGACGGCTTTGAGGAAACGACAAAGAACTTTACCGAGGCTGCCATGGTTCCCCTTACTTTGTATGGAGAAACATACGGTTTGCCTGAGAAGATGGGCTTCCCGATGATGTTCTATCGTCAGGACATTCTTGCAAATCTGGGTATCGAAATTCCTAAGACTTGGGAAGATGTTCTCGCTGCCGTTCCGATTCTTCAGGCAAACAATATGATGATCGGTCTTGCGCGTGAGTATGAGATGTTCCTATATCAGATGGGCGGAGACCGTTATGCCGATGAGGGTATGAGAATCGGTCTTGAATCCAACATTGCCCTTGAGGCTTTTGATTATTACTGCAGCTTCTACACCATGTATTCCTTCCCGGTTACTTATGATGCGGCTAACCGTTTCAGAACCGGTGAGATGCCTATTATCATTTCCGATTATACCAGCATGTATAACCAGTTAACCGTTTTTGCAACCGAGATTCGCGGACTTTGGGAATTTGTACCTGTTCCGGGTACTCTCAGGGAGGACGGCACTATTAACAACGTTTCGATTGCGGGCGTTTCGGCTGTCGTTATGCTGAACGGTGCTGATAATCCCGAAAAATCATGGGAGTTTATGAAGTGGTTTACCGGCGCTGAGGCACAGGCAAGATATTCCAACGACCTCGTTACCACTATCGGGCCTGCCGCAAAGCACAATACGGCGAACAAGTTTGCGCTTGAGGAAATGCCCTGGACTACCAATGAATATAAGAATTTGATGGCTCAGTTTGACAACCTTGCGGCTATTCCCAACTATCCCGGAAGCTATATTGTAGCGCGCTATGTAAACTTTGCCTTCCTTGCGGCATATAACGATAAAAAGAACCCTGCAGAAGAATTGTTAAGCTATATTACCATAATAAATAAAGAAATAACCAGAAAACGCAAGGAGTTTAACCTCGAAACCCTTGAGTTGGGCGAAACCCTTGCAGAGAAAAGAGCCCGCGAGGCTGCCGGAGCAGATACCGGTAAATAGTAGCTGTTGCTCAGCGGTATGCTGATTCGGCAAAGTTGATAAATACTTAGTTAAGGAGAGATGTACATGTCACAGAACACGGCAGTAAAGCGCCCTGTTTCTCGTAAGGATATGACGCGGGCACAGTGGACATGGAAGGAAATGAAGCGGAATAAGGTCGCCTATCTGATGGTGGCCCCCTTCATGATTCTGTTTACGTTGTTCACGGTATTCCCGGTTGTTCTATCGATTATTTTGAGCTTTACAGAGTTTAATCTTCTACAGTTTCCGCGACCGGTTTATATGGACAATTATATCCGGTTGTTCCTTGATGACGATATCTTTATATTAGCTATCAAGAACACTTTTATATTCGCTTCTGTTACAGGACCTGTTTCATACTTTATGTCCCTTATGATCGCGTGGTTTATCAATGAGTTGTCCCCGAAAATAAGGTCGGTTGTTACCCTGATCTTTTATTCGCCGTCAATATCGGGTTCGGTGTATTTGATTTGGCAGATTCTTTTCAGCAATGACTCTTATGGATTTGCCAACGGAACATTGATGACTCTCGGTATTATTGATGCGCCCATCCTTTGGTTTAATGATGCAGACTACGTTATGTGGTTGTGTATTGTTGTTGCTCTATGGACATCTCTTGGTACCGCATTCCTTTCGTTTATTGCCGGTCTGCAGACGATTGACCGCAGCCAGTATGAGGCTGCATCGGTTGACGGTATTCGCAACAGATGGCAGGAGCTGTGGTACATTACCCTTCCGAACATGAGACAGCAGTTGATGTTCGGTGCAGTTCTTTCGATTACTCAGTCCTTCGGATTTGGTTCTGTTGTTACTGCACTTGCCGGTTTTCCATCGGTAGAATATGCTGCTCACACAATTATGCACCATCTTGACGACTATGGCGGGCAAAGATTTGAGGTTGGATATTCGTCGGCGATTGCCGTTGTACTCTTTGCCATCATGCTGGGATCAAACCTTCTCGTTAAGAAAATGCTTAAGAAGGTAGGTCAGTAATGCGATGAAAAAATTAAGAACTCGAAAACACGCAGTTGTTCTCAACCGCTCTGTAGGTGGGGACATCGGAATTAACTTTTTCCTTATTCTCATGGGAGCCTTCATGTTCCTTCCGATGCTTTATGTTGTGATGCAGTCACTTAAGCCTTTGGATGAGCTTTGGATGTTCCCGCCGCGTTTTTACGTTATTAATCCGACATTTCAGAATTTTGGTGATTTGTTTACCCTTATGGGTGAGAACTGGGTTCCGTTCTCGCGGTATGTATTTAACACAGTCTTTATCTCGATTACAGGAACATTCGGCAACCTTCTGTTTTCTTCGATGGCTGCATATGCCCTTGCTAAGATTAAATTCCCGGGGCGTAATGTAATGTTCCAAATGATCGTTTTGTCCCTTATGTTCCACTCTACGGTAACCTCGGTTGCAAACTTCATTACGATGAGCGCAATTGGTTGGGTTGATACATATTTTGCTATTATAGTTCCTGCGTTTAGCACAACGCTTGGCCTTTACCTTATGAAGCAATTTATGGAGTCGGCCGTATCTGACGAGGTGCTTGAAAGTGCGCGCTTGGATGGTTCCGGCGAATTTAAGACCTACTGGCTTATTGCAATGCCGATGGTTAAACCCGCATGGCTTACCCTTATGATAGAGTCCTTTAAGGGTCTTTGGAACTCCGGGTCGTCCATCTATATTCAGAGTGAGCAGCTCAAGTCATTCAACTATGCTATTAACCAGATCGTTTCGGGCGGTATTGCCCGTGCGGGTGCCGGTGCGGCGGCAACGGTTGTTATGATGATAGTACCCATTACAGTATTTGTTATCTGCCAGAGCAATGTTATTGAAACAATGGGCTCCAGTGGAATGAAAGATTAAGGAGGGAATATATATGAATAAAATTATAAGAATCATGCTTCTCTCCGTTTGCGCAATCATGCTTTTGGCGCATTTTCCGATTGGCGCAGCCGAACCTTATCAGACCTATACCTACTCTATCGATGGTGTGCCCTTGTATTCTCCGGCGGCATATGCCCCTCTTATGAATGTTGACTCAAACTATATGGGGCTTAGTACACCTTTTGATGACCCGAGAGATATCTTCGTTGATAAGGATCAGAGGGTATATTTATCCGACGGGAAAAACAACCGGGTCATTGTTATGGATAAATATTATAAGGTTTCGTTTGTAATTTCTGATTTTATTAATGATCAGGGTGTTCCGGATAAGCTGACCAATCCCTCCGGTATTTTTGTAAACGAAGACAGTATTTATGTTTGTGACACCGATGCGAATCGTATAGTCCTGTTTGACCATAAGGGTGAATTTAAGAAAATCATCCCCAAACCGGTGTCTAAACTGTTTGGATCCGATGCTATTTATAAGCCGGTTTCCATGGTTGTTGACGAATACGGCAGACTATATGTTATTTCCTCTACAACCTATCAAGGTGTTATTGTCATGACCGAAAATGGAGATTTTACCGGCTTTATCGGTGCTCAGAAGGTTGTCTATAACATCCTTGATATAATATGGAGACGATTCCAGACAGAGGAGCAGAGAAAGGCTTCAATCCAGAATATTCCAACTGAGTTTAACAATATAACAATTGACAGTAACAATCTGATTTATGTTACCACTTCCTCGATTCCCGAGTCGAAGCAGCAATCCGCAATAACAAGCAAGTCTCCTGACTATGCGCCTGTTAAAAAGCTCAACGCCAATGGCGACGAGGTTATGAAGAGAAACGGCTTTTTTGCCCCGAATGGGGAGGTTTATGTGACCAATCGCTCAACGGCTCAAATTACCGGTGCATCAAGGATTATTGACGTTGCAGTCGGTCCTGAGGGAACATGGTCAATTGTTGATGAAAAGCGTCAAAAAGTTTTCACTTATGACTCAAACGGAAACCTGCTTTTTGCTTTTGGTGACCTCGGAAGTCAGCTTGGCAACATGACAAGCGTGAAGGCTATTGCTTATCAAGGAGATCGAATTCTTCTGCTTGATAAGACCGCTGATGTTATCACCGTTTACAATCGAACTGAGTATGGTGATATACTGATCAGCGCCCTTGCAAATGAGAATCGAAACAATTACGACATCGCTGTTGAGTATTGGACCGAGATACTTAAGAGAAACAGTAATTTTGATGCCGCCTATATTGGTATCGGCAGATCCCTTTATCGCGAGGCTAATTATAGGGAAGCGCTTAAGTACTACGTTTCGGCTTACGATACAGAAAACTACTCTGACGCGTTCAGAGAGATACGCAAAGAGTGGATTTCTAAGTATATCCTGACTATACCGATCGGTGCGATAATTATTATTTTCCTGTGGACTAAATTCTTGAAGTACGCAAGGAAGGTTAATGCTCGCACAGCGGTCAAGGTTGGTAAAAGAACCTTTAAGGAGGAATTGATTTACGGATTCCACTTGATATTCCATCCCTTTGACGGATTCTGGGACTTGAAGCATGAAAAGAGAGGCTCGGTTCGTGCATCACTTATCTATATTGCTGTTGTTGTTCTCTCTTTCTTCTATCAGTCCATTGGACAGGGATATGTTTTGAATCCCCGCAACTCCTATTCTACAATTGTCGCTCAGGCTTTGTCGGTTATTGTACCGATGCTCTTGTGGGTAATTGCAAACTGGTGTTTGACCACCCTCTTTGATGGCGAAGGAAGCTTTAAGGATGTTTTTGTTGCGGTATCCTATTCCCTTGTTCCTCTCCCGCTCTTCATCATACCGTCAACGATACTTTCAAACTTTGTTACCGTTGATGAATCACAGATTATTGGTTTCCTTGTAACAATTGGTTTTGTTTGGACAGGTTTCTTGATATTCTTTGGTATGATGGTTACACATGATTATACCCTTGGAAAAAATATCATTACATCACTTGGAACAATTGTTGGCATGGGCTTCATTATGTTTGTAGGGATACTCTTTACCAGCTTATTGTCGAAAGTGCTTTCATTTGTGACGCAAATTGTTACTGAGATCAGTTTCCGTATTTAGAAACAGGATAGGAGATAATACTATGAATAAATACAAATTTTTATCCGGTTTCATGGCGATACTGATACTATTCGGAGTTTTCGGTGTGTTCGGCGGTACACTTCAGATCAGTGCCGCAGATGATCAGACTGAAGAAGAGGAAATCCCTGATTATACCGATGCAAAAAATGCATATAAGACTCCCGAAGAAAAACTTGCTACGATGGTTAAAAAGCTTGACCAACACGGTTATGAGCTCTGGGTTCATGAGATAACCGGAGAAGTAGCAACAGTAGATAAGAAAACCGGACAGATTCTATTTACCAATCCCTATGATGTTGCCGATCCTTCGAATCAGGCGTCAACATCGACAAAGGAGCAGTTGCTCTCGCAAATTATTATCAAATATACTGATAATGATACTGAAAAATTCTTTTACAGTTATACCGAGGCAGCTCTCAGAGAACAAATCAATATTAAAAACATCAAGAACGGTATTCGTATAGAATATACCCTCGGTCGTGAGGAAACAAGATATCTTGTTCCTCGTATGATCGAGAAATCAAGATTCGAAGAGCTGATTGTCGCCAATATCACGAATGATTTTGACAGAGGAAAGGTGACCGCTCTTTACACGTTGATGGACCCCTTTGAGGAAGGTCTTTCGGAGCGCGCTCAGAAAGAGATGCAAATCAACTTTCCTATCACTAAGAAAATGGCGGTTTACGTAATAGCCAGTGATACCAAGCCGCGTGAGTTCCGTCAGACAGAGGCTTATATTAAGACATACTGCCCGCTGTACTCATATGAAGAGCTTGAAAAAGACCATATGCTCACAGAGTATACAGGGACAGATGTAGCACCCCCTCTCTTCAAGCTTTCTCTCGAATATACCGTTGACGAATGGGGAATGTCTGTTCGTCTCCCCGCAAACGGTATTCGTTTTGACGAAACAACCTATAAGCTGAACGAGGTTCGCATTCTTCCTTATATGGGAGCAAACAGAGCCGAGTGCAAGGGATATACATTTATACCCGATGGCAGCGGCGCTCTCCTTCGCTCGGAGGATCTGGCCGGCAAGAATGCAACGATAACTGGTCGGTTGTATGGTCCGGATTTTGCCTATCATACGATCACCGGCGCCCATGTTGAAACGATGAGACTTCCTGTCTATGGAGTTGTTGAAAACTATAAAGGCAAGAAGACGATAGAAACAAGCCGGGAAGTACCTATAATCGATCCGGAGACCGGTGAGGAGACTTCGGAAACCGAAACTGTTATCGAAAAAGAAACAGTAGATTATAAGGAAGACAGAGGTTTTCTGGCAATTATTGAAGAAGGTGACGCCTTAGCGAGCATTACGTCGGCTCATGGAGGCATCGTTCACAAATACAACTCGGTTTACACCGCCTTCTTCCCAAGACCAAAGGATAAATACAATCTTCGTGATGCGATATCTGTCGGTTCAAACGCGGAGTGGACGGTAGAGTCCTCGCGCAAATATGTCGGTAACTACCGAATCCGTTTCATTATGCTCTCTGACCCGGATATTATTGAAGAAAAATCTCTTACCAATGCCTATGAAGCAACCTGGATCGGCATGGCTAAGGCTTACAGAGAATATCTTGAGAGCAAGGGCGTTTTGAAAAGGCTGACCGAGAATGATGTGAAGAAGGATATGCCTCTTTACATTGAAACCTTTGGAGCCATTGATGCTCAGAAAAAGATCCTTTCCGTTCCGGTTACCGTCAGCGTTCCTTTAACCACCTTTGACAATGTCCGGGATATGTATAACGACCTTAAGGAAGCCGGCATTACAAATCTTAACTTCAGGTTGACCGGATACGCAAACGGAGGTATGTCCTCAACAGTGCCCTATAAGCTAAAGTGGGAAAAGGCTGTTGGTGGCAAATCCGGATTTAAGGATCTGCTTGCCTATGCAAAGGAGAACGACTTTGGCATTTACCCCGATTTCGACTTTGCTTATATAAACAAAACAGCAGCTTTTGACGGTGTTTCCCTTAAAAAGCACGCTGTTAAAACAATTGACAATCGTTATTCGAGTAAGCGGGTATATGACGCGGCTCTCCAGTCCTTTGTAAGCTATTACAATCTTTGCATTTCTCCCTCGGTTTTCAACCGTTTCTATACTAAACTGACTAGCAATTATTCTGAATATGATCCGATCGGGATCTCCGTTTCAACGCTTGGTACCGATCTCAACTCAGACTTTGATAAGAAAGATCCGTATAACCGTGAAGACTCTAAGGCTTTCACCGTTTGCATCTTTGAATCAATGGTCAAGGATTACGCAAGCGTTATGACCGACGGCGGTAATGCTTACACCCTTAAATATGTCGATCATCTTCTTAATGTATCTCTTGACAGCAGCCGTTATCTTAATGCAAGCGACTCTGTTCCCTTCCTTGGGATGGTGCTGCATGGATATGTTAACTTTGCCGGTACACCTATTAACATGGCGGCCGACATTGACCATGCAATGCTGAAGGCTGTTGAGAACGGTGCGGCTCTCTATTTCACATTATCTTATCAGAATATCGAAAAATTAAAGGAAAGCGCCCTGTTTAGCAAATACTATTCGGTTAGATATGACATATGGTTTGACGAGCTTGTACAAAGATATCAGACTCTCAACGAAATTCTGGCACCGCTTCAGACGTCGCTGATTGTCGATCATTCATTCTTGATAGGTGAGCGCATTGCTGATCCTGATGAAATAGAGGCAGATCGTATTGAAGCTGTGGAAAAGGCTGAAGCCGAAAGGCTGGAAAAAGAAAAGCAAGCCGCCAAGGAGGCACTCCAAAAGCAGAGAGAGGATTATGAAGCGGGACTTATCCAGCCCGGTCAGACTATTGAGGTGCCACCTGTTGAGACAGAAAATGGAGACGAGACAGAACAACCGACAAATCCCGGATCTGATGAATATGTTTATACAAAGTACACATCGGACGACGGTCGCATAATAAAAGTTACCTATGAAAATGGCGTATCCTTTATCCTGAACTACAATGGATTTGCCATTACCGTTGTTGATAACGGGGTAACATATGAAATTGATTCGTATGACTTTGTAGTCATCGAATGAAAGAGAGGTGTAAGTAATGAATAACGCGAAAACAACAACCGCGGTAAAGAAGAGCAATTCTAAATCCGCACCAAAGCGAAAACGCATTGCATCTCTCGACAAACGCAAAGCGCGTGCCGGTTGGTTTTTTGTGCTCCCCTTTGCAGTGGGCTTTATAGCAATTTATCTGCCGATAATTTGGGACTCTATATGGCTTAGCTTCAATCATTTTAAGACAAACAGAGGGGGCGGTGGTTTTACGCTAACCTTCGTCGGATGGGAAAACTATCGTAATGCGCTTTTTGTTGATCCGAATTTCGTCAGAACGCTGGTTTCCGGTATTCAACAGCTGATATTTGACATTCCGGCTATTGTAATTTTCTCCCTTTTCGTTGCGGTACTGCTAAATCAGAAAATGCTTGGTCGAGCCGCATTCCGCGCAATATTCTTTATCCCGGTTATTCTTTCAACCGGTCTTATCGAATCGATCGACGCCCGGAATACAATGCTTAGCTACATGGGTGATGAGATGGGCGGCATTGAAAGCGGTTCGGGGCAAAATGCCGCAGCGCAGATTGTATCGGCGCTTGATGTCGAGCGATTGTTTGCCAATATGAAGGTAGGTACCGAAATTGTCGATTATGTTGTTAGTGCAATAAACAGCATATATGACATTGTTAATAGGTCGGGGGTTCAGATGCTAATCTTCCTTGCCGGACTCCAATCAATTTCCCCAGCTATTTATGAATCCTGTCAGATTGAGGGAGCGACCGCTTGGGAGACCTTCTGGAAAATCACCTTCCCGATGATTAGTCCGATGATTTTGGTTAACGCTGTTTATACTATTATCGATTCATTTACAACTGAAGCAAACGTGGTTATGTCCTATATACAAAATGAAGTTTATACTCAGGCAAACGGTCAGGTTATTTCCGCGGCCATGTCTTGGATGTATTTCTTACTTGTTATTATAATACTTGCCGTTTTTGCCGCTATCGCATCAGCCTTTGTGTTCTATCAAAGGCGTGATCACTGATGAGAAGGAGATGAAAAAATGAATACACAAAAATTAAATACATCTCCGAGAATCAAAAGAGAAACTAAGAATAAAATCAGGGTTGAATTTGAACGGACTCCTTTCCTTGAGAGGATGAAGGCCAGATTTGGTACGACATATTTTGCACAAAGGGTTGTCTGGTATGTTTTCCGTTTTGTTCTCCTGCTTGGTATTTCTTATGTAATTCTTTTCCCGTTTTTTGCGAAGATCTCGGGTTCCTTTATGAGCCCAAACGACTTTGTTGATGTAACGGTTCGATTGATACCAAAATATCCAACATTCGATATTTACAGAGCAATCTTTGTCGAACAACAATATATGAAGGCTTTTATGAATACAGCACTCCTATCCGTATCAACAGCGCTGATTCAAACCTTTATCTGCTCTGTCGTCGGATACGGCTTTGCAAAGTTTAAGTTTAAAGGTAACACCCTTCTCTTCCTTGCTGTTGTTCTCACTATGATTATACCTCATGGTACTTTACAGTTTGCTTTGTTTATGAAGTTCAGATATTTTGACGTGTTCGGTCTTATGAGGCTTATCTCTGGGCAAACACTCACTTTGACCAACACCTTCTGGCCTTTGATTCTTATGTCACTGTTTGGTCTTGCTTTTAAAAACGGGCTTTACATCTTTATGATGAGACAGTTTTATCGCGGTGTGCCGGATGAGCTTGAGGAATCCGCATATGTTGACGGTTCAGGTGTATTTAGGACCTTTATACAGATCATTCTTCCCCTGTCTGTTCCTATGATGATTACTATATTCCTCTTCTCATTCTCTTGGCAGTGGACAGATGATTTCTACACAACTCTCTTCTTTACAACCACCAGAACCGTGCTTATGCCGACGATTGTTGGTATACCCAACTCTCTCCAGACAAACTATGCCGGACAGAATCTTTACTATGCTGCGATTAACAGCACCTGTGGTCTTATGATCATTGCGCCGCTGATTATCGTATACCTCTTCTGTCAGAAATTCCTTGTGCAGGGTATAGAACGTTCGGGTATTATTGGATAACGAACCAATAAACAATCTCAATAAGAAAAATACCGCTGGGACAGATGTCTCGGCGGTGTTTTTTTGATATTTATCATACAAGGGTAGAAAATTGGGACAAAACGTTATATTGACAAATTTATCTGACATAAAGCAACTAAATATTAGAAAAAAATGTCTTTGCATGATAAAAATCTAATGATATTTGTATAAGAGTAAAAAAAGAAATGAAAATTCTTTGATCTCCTTTAAAGGTTGTTGAGATTTTTATCATACGATAGAATTAAAATAGCGATTGTTGTTTTTTCAACAGCATTTATCGGCAGCAGAACAGAAAAAGATTATTAATACTTTGGGAAAATACAAAGACAGGATAAGTCTCTAATGTTTATTAGAGAGGATTCAAACAACTCAAGATCTGTTAAACAGAAAGAGAATATTATTTTAAGTCATAAAAAAGCCTTGAAGGGTAATCACTCTTCAAGGCTTTCTGCGGTTAAATATTCGCAAGATAATGTTGAATTATAATATAGACTATGCCTTCACCATTGATGCAACAATGTCAAGAGTGGTTGCTAATGCCTCGTCAATGCGGCTTAGATCCTTGCCGCCTGACATTGCGCTTTCCGGGCGACCGCCTCCGGCGCCGCCGGTGATAGCGCTGACTTTCTTAAGGATCGCGCCCGCGTTTGCGCCTGCGGCAACAGCCTCTTTTCCGCAGCAAGCGGCGAAGTTTAGCTTGTCGTTGTTGACAACGGCAAAAACCGCAACGGTATCCGGCTGGCTTTCCTTAATATTATCGCAAAGGGTACGTACGGTATCAAGCTTCATTTCCAGTTTTGCGGTGATCAGCTTAATTTTGCCTATTGATTGAGCGTCTTTCAGCAGTGAGGACAAGGTGAGGGCGGATAATTTCGCTCTCATTGCTTCAAGCTCTTGATTAAGGGTGCGCATATCGGCCTGAAGCTGTGCGCTCTTTTTAGCGATATCCTGAGGATTGTTTGCTTTCAATTCTTTAGCTGTATTGTTAATAAGGGACTCTTTGGCGGACAGAAGTTCAAGCACACCAAGTCCGGAGGTGCTTTCAATACGGCGTATTCCGGCTGCGACTGAGCTTTCTGACAGGATTTTAAACAGACCGGCTTTCGCGGTGTTGTCAAGGTGGGTTCCGGCACAAAGCTCGGTGGAAAAATCACCCATTTTCATCACACGCACCGTACTGCCGTATTTCTCACCGAAAAGGGCGATGGCACCCATTTTGCGCGCAGTTTCAAGATCGGTTTCAATCGCTGTTATTTCCGCCCCCGAAAGAATATAGGAGTTGACAAGGGCTTCGATTTTTTCAAGCTCTTCAGGCGTTACAGCGGAAAAATGGCGGAAGTCAAAGCGAAGGCGATGCTCATCCACATAAGATCCAGCCTGCTCCACATGTGATCCAAGCACTTGACGCAGGGCGGTGTGCAACAGGTGGGCCGAGGAGTGATTGCGTGCGATGGCGGCACGACGTGTCGAATCGATTGAAAGGGTCACTTTTTCACCGACGGTGAGACTGCCGTCGGTAAGCTCGCATATATGCAGATAAACGTCGTTTAGCTTTTTGGTATCAATGACTTGTATCGTGGCTGTAGGCGTTGTAATGGTGCCGATATCCCCGACTTGACCTCCTCCTTCGGCGTAAAAGACAGTTTTGTCAAGCACAAGAGTAAAATCCCCCTCCCCAATCTCATTGACAAATTGATTATTGGCAATGATGGCGACGATGGTTGCCTGTGTGGTATGGGCAAGATAACCCTCAAAATCGGTTGCGGGCAGTGTGGCGATGAGGGACTTTGAATCATCGGTCCAACCGCCGCCTGTTTCTCTGGCAGCCCTTGCACGCAGCTTTTGCTCCTGCATAAGCTCTTTAAAACGTTCTTCGTCAATTTCCAGCTTATTCTCGGCGGCGATTTCTCTCGTCAAATCAATGGGAAAACCAAAAGTATCATATAGCTTAAAGACATCCTCGCCGGAAAGGACGATACTGCCCGCCTTCTTTGTTGAGGCTATTAGGGTGTCGAGAATGGTAAGACCGGAATCAATAGTTGCATTAAACCTTTCTTCCTCTGTCTTAATGACACGTTCGATATAAGATTGCTTTTCAGCAAGTTCCGGGTAGGCGGTAATGTTTTCGGCAATAACGACATGGCATAATTGATGCAGGAAGGTGTCATTGATATTTAAAAGCTTTCCGTGACGAGCGGCGCCTCTGAGCAGACGGCGGAGAATATATCCGCGTCCCTCGTTGGAGGGGATAACCCCGTCACAGATAAGGAAGGTAGCGCTGCGTATATGGTCGGTGATTACTCGTATGGAGACATTTTTTTCAGGATTATCTGTATAGTTTACACCGGCGGTTTTGCAAACGGAGTCAAGGATTTTGCGTACGGTATCCACCTCAAAGAGATTGTCAACATCTTGCATGACACAGGCCAGACGCTCAAGTCCCATGCCGGTATCTATGTTTTTGCTGCTGAGCTCGGTATAGTTGCCGGCGCCGTCATTGTTAAATTGGGTGAAAACGTTGTTCCAAATCTCCATAAAGCGGTCACAGTCGCAGCCCGGTGCGCAATCGGGAGATCCGCAACCATATTTTTCTCCCCGGTCAAAATAAATCTCCGAGCAGGGACCGCAGGGACCCGCGCCAAGCTCCCAAAAATTATGCTCTTTGCTCAGCCGTGTTATTTTGCTTGGAGGAACGCCTACTTTGTTTGACCAGATGTTGAAGGCCTCCTCGTCTTCCTCGTATATGGAGGGATATAGCAATTCGCCGGGTATACCAAGGCATTCGGTTAGGAATTCCCATGCCCATGTAATGGCCTCCTCCTTGAAATAGTCGCCGAAAGAAAAGTTGCCAAGCATTTCAAAGTAGGTACCGTGGCGTGCAGTTTTGCCGACCCTGTCAATATCCAATGTGCGAATGCATTTTTGGCAGGTAGTGATGCGGCGGCGGGGAGGGGTCTCCTCTCCGGTGAAATACTTTTTTAAGGGAGCCATGCCTGCATTAATTAACAGAAGCGATTTATCCCCTATCGGAACCAGCGGAAAGCTCGGCAGGCGCAAATGTCCCTTTGATTCAAAAAAGGAGAGAAATTTTTCACGCAGATCATTTAATGATGTCCATGTCATTTGGTGTAGTGTCCTCCGTATTACGGAAATTTTTTATATTATTTATAAGGAGTATTATAGCATTTACATTCTTGCAAGTCAATAAAAACCGAGGCTATTCGGCTAACGCTGCCTTTATATAAAGGGCGCATTCAACCCTTTTGCGTTGAAGCTCGCAGGCGATTTTATACGGGCGTGAGATGCCCTCACTGTATTTATAATTGTTTGCCGGGCAGCCCCCACCGCAAAAATATTTTGCCCAGCAGGTACGGCATTCCTCAACATTGCATATGTTGCACTCGGAAAAGCGATCTCGCAGATCTTTTCGCAACTCGTCCTCGAAAATATTGCCAAGCTTGCATTCGGTATGTTCAACAAACTGATGACAGGGATAGACATCTCCCTCAGGGGTAACGGCAACATATTCACAGCCCGATCCGCAACCCTTTACACGCTTATATACACAGGGGCCGGCATCGAGATCCACCATAAAGTGGAAGAAGTTAAAGGGACGTCCCTGACGTGTTCTTTTGATAATGGCTTCGGCCAGTCGGTCATATTCGGCAAAAATTCGGGGGAGATCCTCCTGTCGAAGACTTAGCGGATGGTCGTTTGGCAAAACAACCGGCTCAATAGAGATATGCTCAAAGCCGCAGTCAGCAAGATGTAGAACATCATCGGTGAAGGACATGGTTTCTCGTGTAAAGGTTCCCCTTACATAATAGCTCTTATTCCCCCGACCGGCAACCAGGGCCTTATATTTAGGCAGAATGTCATGATAGCAGCCGCTGCCGTCGGCGTAAAAACGCAGAGCGTCATTTGTTTCGGGGGTGCCGTCAATAGAGAGAACGATATTATACATATGTTCATTTAAAAAGGTGATGACCTCGTCGTTTAGGAGAGTTCCGTTTGTCGTCATGGTAAAACGGATGGTTTTGTTATGTTTTTTCTCCAGTTCGCGTCCATATATGGTAATCTCGCGCACGACATCAAAATTTAACAGAGGCTCCCCGCCGAAAAAGTCAACCTCAAGATTTTTAATTTTGCCTGAATGCTCAATAAGAAAATCGAGCGCACGACGACCGACCTCACCGGTCATCAGAGAGCGGGTTCGATGAAACTCGCCGCAGTCGGCAAAGCAATAGCGGCAGCGCAGGTTGCAGTCGTGGGAGATGTGCAGGCAGAGGGCTTTAATGGTTTTTGTTTTAAAAAAGCTGTCTTGAACAGGTATGTCCTCAGAGAAAAGCTGCTTGTCAAGAAAGAGCTCGTAAAGCTCGTTGTATGCCTCGTTGACCTTCTCCTGCCCATAGACCGGGGCAAGCCTTGAAAGAAGCTTTTGCGGACAAATTTGAGGCATTGGCGGCGTTATTTCTGCAAGCAGGTCATAGGCGATATCGGAGAGTAGATGAACGGCGCCGCTTGCACTGTCAAGGGCAATATTAAAATCATTTTTTTGAAACAGATGTACCATAGATTAAATCACGATTGAAGAGAAGGATTCGTTCAATCGGCCTTTATTGAAAAATTTTGGGGATCGGCAAAAGCAAATGGCTTGTCCCAGTTAAAGAGATATGAAGGGTGTCCGGTGTAATTTTGCCGTAAGCCGGCCTTTTTCCATTTTATATAAATCTATGGGCAGACGCTGCTGTCTGCCCATAGATTTGTACTTAGGAGAAAATCTATTTTTTGTTCTTTTTAGTATTCTCGCAGACTTGGTTAGCGACTGTGCAGGATGTCTTGCACGCGGATTGGCAGGACGCCTGGCACTCACCGCAACCGGCACCGACTGATGACTTTGTATAGGTGGTTTTGTTGAGAGTTTTTACATTTTTCATTTTATGAAGATCCTTTCAGAATAATATTATTTTGGTGTGATGCGACGACGGCGACGCTTTGGCTTATAGGATCCGATAATCCCGCCGATAGCGCAGACAAGGATGACGCCGACATAAAAAGCGAGGGTAACGCCAAAACTGTTATTCGTTTCGCTGTTGCCGGTGAAAAGGGAGGCGATAAACAGCACAACAAGTAAGAGCAAGCCGGTTGTTGCACCCGAGAGAAGACCGGCAGATCGGTTGATTTTAGCGGCTGCAATCCCGCCGATTAGCGCACTTAAAAATAGGGTTCCATAGGCAAAGGGCGCGACTAAAGCGTCAGGATCCGGGTTGTTGTAGGCAATAATACTCAGCACAACGAGAAGGACAATCGCAACAGTAAGGGTTACACAAAGCGCATAGAGGGCACTGCGCAATATCGAACGGAACGCAGAGCTCTCCCCGTCGCGAGAAATGTTTGGCAAGCGTGGTTTTGCCTGCTTTCTTCTGGCATTGGTATTCATAAATTATATATCCTCCGAAAAGTAAATAGCATTGCTATATATTTATTCAGAGGGTTGTTTGTTTATGAATGAAGTTGCTTATTCGGCATCCTCGGCGTGAACATCAACATTGCGGACGGCGCTTTTAAGCAGTCTTATTTTAGTCTTATCTCTGCCCGTCTCTATCAAGATAGTTTCGTCCTTTATGCTGATGATTTTTCCTATTATACCGCCAGTGGTGGTAATTTCATCCCCGACTTGAAGATTATTTCTCATCGCAGCTATCTGCTTTTCTTGCTTTTTCTGGGGGCGGATCATAACGAAATACATAATAAGCAATAACCCGCCAAACATGAGAATGGTTGTCCATCCAGATGAAGCAGGTGTTGCGGCGGCCTCGGCGCCGGCATCAAGTAAGAAATTTAACAATTTATAATACCTCCAATGAATTTGTATCCTAATAGAATAATATTATATACGAAAGTCATGGTTTTTGCAATATCTTTTTGTAAACATTCCTTCATAGAGCAATACAAAAGCAATGTATAAAGGCTGTTTGTATAAAAGACTTTTCATAGGGGATTAGTTTTCCTGCTTGCTATTGACACCGAACATCTTTTAAAATATAATTTATATAGATGTTGTAATGAAATCTCTCATTTATATTAGGTCCCGATTTTTTGGGGTTAGAATAACAACAATTTAAACACAATATTAGTAAAGGAAGTATATTGGCCGGTAAAGTAGTAAAAAACGGACAATAAGAGGTTAAACTATGAAAGTTTTGGTCGTCGGCGGTGGCGGACGTGAGCATGCAATATTGACAAAGTTGTCTCAGAGCAAGCGGGTGGACAGGCTTTATGCCGCGCCCGGAAACGGGGGAATCTCAAAAATCGCCCAATGTTTGCCGATATCGGCAACCGATATTGACGGGGTGATAGAGGCCGTTCGGGAGCATGATATCGATCTTGTTTTTGTGGCTCCCGATGATCCGCTGATGATGGGCATGGTGGATCGCTTGAACGCGGTTGGAATCCGCACCTTCGGTCCTCGGCAAAACGCAGCCCTCATTGAGGGGAGCAAGGTTTTTGCTAAGGAATTGATGAAAAAGTACGGCATCCCCACGGCTGCTTATGAGGTTTTTGACGATTACCATAAAGCTCTTGCCTATATTAAAGAGCAGAACAGCTATCCGACGGTGATTAAGGCAGAAGGTCTTGCCCTCGGAAAGGGCGTAATTATTGCGCACAATGAGGATGAGGCGTCTCGTGCTCTCTCAAGCATAATGTGTGATCGAATTTTCGGAGATGCCGGTTGCCGTGTTGTTATTGAAGAATTTCTTGTGGGAACCGAGGTGTCGGTGCTTGCCTTTACCGATGGGAAGACGATAGTTCCAATGGTCTCCGCACAGGATCATAAGCGCGTTTTTGACAATGATAAGGGGCCAAACACCGGTGGCATGGGCGCCTTCTCACCCAGCAGGGTGTATACGCAAAGGATTGCCGATTATTGCATGGAACATATCTATCTCCCGACGATTCGGGCAATGGCGGCAGAGGGACGTCCCTTCCGTGGGGTTCTCTATTTCGGTTTAATCGTCACGGATCGGGGCGTATATGTCATTGAGTATAACGCAAGATTTGGAGACCCGGAGACCCAGGTGGTGTTGCCCAGGCTCAAAACCGATCTTTTAGATATTATCGAGGCGATTGAGAAGGAAGATCTAGCGTCGATAAACATCGAATGGGAGGACGGCGCGGCTGTTTGCGTGGTTGCGGCATCGGGCGGATACCCGCAGCAATATGAAAAAGGATATGAGATTACAGGACTGGATGAGATTGAAAAAGCTAGGAATATTATGGTGTATCATGCGGGGACTACACTGCAGGACGGGAAAATCCTTACTTCGGGCGGACGGGTGCTTGGGGTGACGGCTGTCTCAGACACCCTTGATGATGCCGTTTTTGCTGCATATCGTGCAATTGAGAAAATTAATTTTAAGAATATGCATTATAGAAAGGATATCGGTATAAAAAAATAGGGGATGAGACTTCGATTAGATCTCGACCTATCGAAAGGAAGGATTTTGTGAAAGTCGATTTAATGAAAAGCATACAGTCGCGGATGAATACGTTCTCCAAAGGGCAGAGGATGATTGCAAATTATCTCATCAGCAACTATGATAAGGCGGCGTATATGACGGCATCAAAGCTTGGCAAAAGCATTGGAGTATCTGAATCAACGGTGGTACGCTTTGCGATTGAGGTAGGATTCGACGGATATCCCGGGCTTCAGCGCGCCCTCCAAGAGATGATTCGAACAAAGCTGACCTCTAATCAGCGGATAGAGGTGGCCAATATGCGTATTGGCGAGGGCGATTTACTTGAGAAGGTTTTGATGTCTGATGTGGAGAAGATAAGAAATACCATTGAGACCATTGACCGCAATCATTTTAATGCCGCAGTAGATGCTATTCTGGCTGCCAAAACGATTTATATTATCGGTGTGCGATCATCTTCTTCTCTTGCATCCTTTGTGACCTTTTATTTTAATTTAATTTTTGACCACGTGAAGTTTGTGCAAACGACGAGCGGGAGCGAGATGTTTGAGCAGATACTCAATATCGGTGAGGATGATGTTATGCTTGCCATCAGCTTTCCCCGTTATTCTAAGCGTATTATCAATGCGGTTGAGTATGCTAAGGAAATGAAGGCGGATGTGATCGCGCTGACCGACAGCACCCTGTCTCCTATTGCCGAATATGCCGATCAGCTTCTTATTGCTCAGAGCGATATGGCGTCCTTTGTTGATTCTCTTGTGGCTCCCTTGAGCATTATTAATGCGATGATTGTTGCTATCGGCAGAAAAAAACAGACCGAGCTGACGCAGAAATTTGATAAGCTCGAGCGGATTTGGGAGGAATATGACGTTTACGCAAAATCCCATTAATGAGGGGCGGCAAAGACGCATAGCCGTTATTGGCGCCGGTGCGTCCGGGCTTGTTGCTGCCGGAAGCGCCGCAGGTGCCGGTGCGGATGTTATCGTCTTTGAAGGGCAGAACAAAACAGCAAAAAAGCTTAGAATTACCGGCAAGGGTCGCTGCAATGTGACTAACAATTGTGATATAGCAACGTTTATACAAAATGTGCCCCGGAACCCACGGTTTTTATATACCGCCCTTACCGCATTTTCCCCTGAAGATACCATAGATTTTTTTGAATCCCTTGGTGTTCCCCTTAAAACCGAGCGAGGGAGGCGAGTTTTTCCGGCTTCCGATCGTGCATCTGATATTGTGAGGGCTCTTGAAAAGTTTGCGTTTCCTGCGGCAAAGCTATGTCATGAGAACGTTCAGAGACTGATCGTCGAGGATGGCAGGGTTACCGGTGTTGCCGGGAGCTCATCGGTATATTCGGCGGATGCGGTCATTGTCTGCACGGGCGGAAAATCCTATCCCATGACCGGGTCAAAGGGGGACGGCTATCGATTTGCATCGGAGTGCGGACATACCGTTACCCCTCTTGTCCCCTCTCTTGTCCCGATTGAGGCAAAGGGTAATCTCTGTCGCCGATTGCAGGGATTGTCCTTAAAAAATGTCTCTCTGAAAATTATTCATACAAAAACGGGGAAAACTATTTTTGAGGACTTCGGCGAGATGATGTTTACCCATTTCGGGCTGACCGGACCTATGGTGCTCAGCGCATCAGCTCATCTGCGCGATTACTCCTTGGATACCTGTGTGGCGAGCATTGATCTCAAGCCTGCTCTGGATGAGGAAACCCTTGACGCAAGGCTTCTCTCCGATTTTGCGAAATATGCGAATAAAGATTTTATTAATGCTCTGTCAGATCTCTTGCCCTCTAAGATGATCGGACCGATGGTTGAGCTTTCGGGGATTGATCCGCGGCAGAAGGTGAACACAGTGACCCGTGAAGAGCGGAGAGGCTTGTTATCATTGCTGAAAGGGCTGACCATACCGCTTTTGAGATTCAGGCCTATTGAGGAGGCGATTATCACCTCCGGCGGGGTGGAGGTTAAGGAGATAAATCCGAGGAATATGGCATCCAAAAAGGTAAAGGGGCTGTATTTTGCGGGAGAAGTCATAGATGTTGATGCTTATACCGGCGGTTTTAACCTGCAAATAGCCTTTTCTACCGGTATGTTGGCCGGTAAAAGCGCCGCCTGTGATATATGGTGATCAATCTGCTTTATTTAAAAAGCGGGTAAAATCTTTAAATTTGGATATCTTTTAGGTTAGATAGCAAACACTTTACCAAAAAGGTTGGAACGGTTGTTCCTTTCCATGAGCAGTACAAAATCCTTGATTATTGACCTGTGTTGTGCTTAACAGAGTTGTTTGTTATATAATTTTAGCAGGTTTTTTGCAAATAAATTAATATTTAATATATAGAAAAGGAAAGAGGTTGAGCGGTTTTTTGGTATCGCTTAACCTGCACGGAGTTGGATATGATAAAAATAGCAGTAGACGGTCCGAGTGGGGCCGGCAAAAGCAGTCTCGCTAAGGCCATTGCAAAGCAGCTTGGTGTTGTATATGTTGACACGGGGGCGCTTTATAGAGCGGTTGGCCTTTATATTCTGCGTTCCGACATAGACCCGACCGATGCTGACACTGTAACCGGCCAATTGAACAATATTACCGTTGAATTAAAGTTTGTCGATGGGGTACAGCGTATTTATCTTTGCGGAGAGGATGTCAGCGAGGAAATCAGAACTCCTACTGTCGCAAAATATGCATCAGATGTTTCGTCTATAGGTGCGGTACGGACCTTTTTGCTTGATACACAACGAAATATTGCAGCCACAACCAGTGTTATCATGGACGGACGGGATATCGGCACTGTAATCATGCCCGATGCCGACGTGAAGATTTTTCTTACAGCATCTGCGGAGGCACGCGCTCTTCGCCGCTATAACGAGCTTGTGAAAAAGGGAGCGTCGGTCAGCTATGACGAGATTTTCAGCGGAATGCAGCAGCGGGACGCCAATGATAGCGGACGAGCCATTGCCCCTGCCGTTCCTGCCGAGGATGCCGTTATACTTGACAATTCGAACTACAGCGAGGAAGAAACCCTTGCAGCGGCAATGAAGATTATTAAATCGGGCCTTGAGGCTGCGGGAAAAAGCATATGAATTTTTACATGAGAGCGCATCGCCTGGTTGCCGGACTTGTTCGCTTTCTGCTACGGGTTAAGATAACCGGTGCCGAAAATGTACCGCAGACGGGAGGATGTATCGTTTGCGCCAACCATACCTCTATGCTGGACGTATTTGCGTTGTCAGCATCATTTAAGCGACAGTTGCGCTATCTTGCAAAGGTTGAGCTTTTCAGGATTCCCATTCTATCCTCCCTTATTCGTGCGCTCGGTGCTTATTCTGTAGACCGAGGGAAAAGCGATGTGGGCGCTATGAAAAAAACTATCTCTCTCCTAAAGGAGGGTGAATTGGTCTGCATGTTCCCCCAGGGGACTCGGTATAAGGGAATAGACCCCAAGGATACTAAGATTAAAAGCGGTGTTGCGATGGCGGCCTATCATGCCCGGGTTCCCGTTCTGCCCGTTTATATTCGGCTTAAGAATTACAAATATGCGCCTTTCCGCCGGACAGAGGTTATTATCGGCAAGCCGATTAGCTTTGAGTCTCTTGGCTTTGTTGGCGGCGGTTCGGGGGAATATATGGATGTTTCTCGCAGGATTCTTGAGGAGATCTGCGAGTTAAATCCTTCATGAGCAGCCGAACATAGTATTATGATTAAAGGATATTCCGAAAGATGAAAATAACAGTTGCGAAAAATGCGGGCTTTTGCTTTGGGGTGAAAAGAGCGACCGATTATGTTGAAGGTTTGATTAGCGAGACGAAGGGAGAGGCTAAAATTTACACCCTCGGCAAGCTGATACACAACAGAATTTACAACGAGGAGCTTTGTCGGCAGGGGATTGAGGAAATTTCCATAGAAGATACAGACCGCATCGCCGCCCTTTCTGATACAGAGGGACGAAAAGTGGTGGTCATTCGAACTCACGGGGTTTCCAGAGAGGTAGAAGAGAGGCTGCAAAGTCTTTCCGCCTCTCATGAAAATTTTGAGGTGTCTGATCAAACCTGCCCGTATGTTAAGCGTATTCATAAAATTGCCGCTGAAAATTCCGGTGATGATGTTCTGTTTATTATTATCGGCAGTATTGATCATCCAGAGGTTGCGGGGATCATGAGCTATGTCAAGGGGCCTTGTCATGTTTTTGCCGATAGCACCATGCTTCAGGCGTTTGTTGATAAGGAAACCGATAGTGAGCGCAAGGTTGTAATGGTTGCTCAGACTACACAAAGGATTTCAGAATGGAAAAAATGTCAAGGAATTATCAAAAAGGTATATACAAAACCGCTTATTTTTGATACAATATGTAGTGTTACCGAAAACAGACAGCTTGAGGTGGAAGAACTGTCGAAAAACTCTGATATCATGATTGTTATCGGAGGAAGGGACAGCTCAAATACCGGAAAGCTGTATGATTTGTGTAGGGTAAACTGCAAAAATACGCAGTGGATAGAAAGTGCGGACGAGCTGAAAATTGACTTTAATAAACAGAATCTTAAAATTGGCATTGCGGCCGGGGCCTCTACTCCGAGTCGTATTATTGAGGAGGTATTTTTGGTTATGAGCAAAGAAACAACTAGCGAAAACTTTGCGCAAATGCTGGAAGAATCAATTAAAACATTAAATACAGGAGATACAGTCACCGGTGTGGTTACATATATTTCGTCAAACGAGATACATGTAGACCTTGGAACAAAGGTTACAGGAATTATCACTCATGACCAGATTACCGATGATCCCACCGAAAAAATTGAGGATCTGTTGAAGATCGGAGATGAAGTTTGCGCCTATGTAATGAAGGTTAGCGATATTGACGGCACCGCAACCCTGTCTAAAAAGAGGGTCGATATAATTAACAATTGGAAGAAGATTGTTGATGCCGCAGCTGATGGTACGATTCTATCGGGAAAGATTGTTGAGGCTGCAAAGGGCGGTTATTTTATTATGCTGCATGGGATGAAGGTGTTTATTCCCGGCTCTATGTCCGGCATCCCTAAGAATACCGACCCTTCCCAGATTATCGGAACAACACAGAAGGTTAAGATTGTTAAAATTAATGAGCAGCGTCGCCATGCCTATGCATCGATCCGGGCGGCTCAGCAGGACGAGCGCAAAAAGATGGAAGAGCAGTTCTGGTCTGAGATCGAGGAAGGCAAGCATTATAAAGGTATAGTAAAAAATATGACCTCATACGGCGCCTTTGTTGATATCGGCGGTGTGGATGGCATGATTCACAACAGCGAGCTTTCCTGGAAACGGATAAAGCATCCCTCCGAGGTTGTATCGATCGGTGATGTTGTTGATGTTTATGTCAAAGAATTCGATCGTGAGAAGAATCGCATATCCCTCGGTTATAAAACCGAAGAGATGAACTCTTGGCATGAATTTGCCGAGAAATATAAGGTTGGTGATGTGGTCAGCGTTAGAATCGTCAGCATGATGCCTTTTGGCGCCTTTGCTGAAATTATTCCGGGTACCGATGGTCTGATACACATCTCACAGATTGCTCAGACAAGAATTGCAAAACCGGCTGATGTCCTTCAGCTGGATCAGGTTGTTGATGCTAAAATTATCGATATCGACTATGAGAATCAGAAGGTCAGCCTTTCTATCCGCGCTCTGCTTGATGAAATTGAGGCACAGGTTGAGAGCATCGTTGCTTCTACCGAAGAATAATAAGATACCTGCTGATTTAAATGGGCTGTCTCACCTTGTGGGACAGCCCTTCTATCAAGCTTAGATGATTGAACAAATGTGATATTTTGGGGGACTCAAATCGTGATTCGACGTTTTCTTAGATATTATAAGCCGCACTGGAGGCTTTTTGCCGCCGATATGTTTTGTGCGCTGATTATCGCCCTTAGCGACCTTTTTTATCCTATAATAACAAGAAAGATAATTAATATTTATATTCCGCAGAAGGAAATCAGGCTGGTTGTAATCTTTTGCTCTGTGTTGCTGCTCATCTATTTGCTGAAAATGGTATTGAATTATTTTGTTCAATATTACGGGCATCTTGTGGGCGTCAGAATGCAGGCTGATATGCGCCGAGATGTTTTTAAGCACTTGCAGGGACTTCCCCTCAAATATTTTGACAACAACAAAACAGGCAGCATTATGTCCCGTATTACCAATGACCTGATGGATGTGTCCGAGCTGGCCCACCACGGTCCTGAGGACTTGTTTCTGTCGGTTATTTTGCTTGTAGGCTCCTTCGCTATTATGGCGAGTATAAACTTGTGGCTTGCCTTGATTGTATTTATGGCCCTTCCTCTGATGATTGCCTTTGCGGCAAAGATGCGCACTAAAATGAGTGCCGCCTTTACCCAGACGCGGGTTGAAATTTCCGAGATTAATGCAAATCTGGAGAACAGTATCTCAGGCATCAGAGTTTCTAAGGCCTACACAAACACCGATTATGAGATCGAGCATTTTAACGAGAGCAATAGCCGCTTTGTTTTGGCAAGAAAGAATGCCTATCGTGCTATGGCCGAGTTTTCTTCTGTTACCGGCTTTATCAGCGATTTTCTTAATGTTGTTGTGTTGATTTCCGGCGCCTTGTTCTTGATTTCAGGACAGATTGATTTTGGCGATTTTGCAGCATTTATTCTGTATGTCAATGTCTTCTTAGGTCCGATAAAACGCCTTATAAACTTTGTTGAGCAGTATCAAAACGGAATGAGCGGCTTTAAGCGTTTTTGCGAGATTATGGAAACCGAGCCGGAGAAGGATAGTGAGGATGCCATTGACATTGTTGACGTCAAGGGGGATATCCGGTTTGAAAAGGTAAGCTTTTCCTATGATGAGAGCCGAAAGGTGCTTGAGGATATTTCTTTTGAGGTTAAGGCCGGCAAGACCCTTGCCCTTGTAGGTCCTTCGGGGGGCGGGAAAACTACAATATGCAATATCATTCCGCGATTTTATGACATCGGGTCGGGCGGGGTTTATATTAATAATACCAATATTAAAAAAATCAAGATTAAAAGTTTGCGTGAGCAGATCGGGATCGTGGCGCAGGATGTTTTTCTTTTTAATGATACAATATATGCGAATATTGCGTATGGCGCGCCGGATGCCGCACCGGAGGCTGTTTATGAAGCGGCGAAGTTGGCGAATATCCACGATTATATCCAGTCGCTCCCTGACGGTTATGATACGATAGTAGGGGAGAGAGGGGTGAAGCTGTCCGGCGGACAAAAGCAGAGAATCTCAATTGCCCGTGTCTTTTTAAAGGATCCGCCGATTTTAATCTTAGATGAGGCAACCTCGGCGCTGGATAATGCTACCGAGCAGATGATACAGGCAAGTCTTGAGCAGCTCTGCCGCGGGAGAACAACAATTGTCGTGGCCCATAGGCTGACAACGGTTCGGGGTGCCGATGAGATTATTGTTATTACCGATGAGGGCATAGCAGAGCAGGGAAGTCATGAAGAGCTGCTTTGTAAAAACGGGATATACGCCGAGCTTTATCATTCTCAGTTTAAAAGATCAGGCGAGGGTATCTCTGAACAGCTTTCTTAAATGCACAAAAACCCGCACGATGAAATTTTTATCGTGCGGGTTTTTTTACTGCTATGTAGTGTTTTACTTATTGTTTATCATATCATAGACCATGAAAACATCGTTGATTTTTTTGAAATAAAAGGTTAGGTCCATGGGATATCTGTATTCCTCGGTAACGGTACGGTTTACAATCATAGTTCCCGTGTATCGGCATACAAAGACATCATCATTGAAGGCATAAAAATCGAAAGCGGTTGAGCCTTCAAATCGGAAGGAAATATGAGGAGTGTACCAATATCTTTCCGAGGTTGAAAGGTAAAAGTAAATTTTTGATGTTTGATCAAAGTATTTGCGCAGTTGGGCGGCGGAAGCATCCATTGTCAGGTACTTGGCATAGGTTTCCGCGGCGCTGATAACATAGGCGGAAAACTGCTCCTGCCAATCGGTATCATAGTTTATTTCCTCGGTATAAAGCTCTTCATTTTCGTCATAAACCAGGGTGCTCTCCCTTTCTTTTCGGTCGAGGACATGGGCAACCGGGTCGTTGAGAAGGCCGTCAACCTTATATATAATATAAGAGATACCGGGAACCCCTTCGGGAAGATGCTTGTTGACTTCGGTCGGGATTTCCTCGGATATGATATAATCGTCGGTTAAAGGAATGTCGTTGATATAGACGGTGCTGTTAGTCAGAGCTTTAACCAAAATGCTCTTGCTTGGCTGGTAAAAGGCTGTTATGGTATCAAGCTCCCAAAGATCAAATCGATGGTCATTCTTTTCGCCGCTTTTTCTTAGAGTAAATTCGGAAAACTTCTCATTATCGGCGAGAACTATGTATTTTTTCTTTTCACCGAGACCGGCCGAAACCTCCCGATAGGTTATTTCCTTCCCGTCCGTCATTGCTGTCATGTAGCGTACAAAGCCTTCTTTTCCGTCAAAGGTTGAGACCTCACAGTCTGCAACATCAAAAATTTTCTCAAAATCGCAGGGGTTATAATATGACTGGAAAACATCTTCGGCAACATATTTGGGAAGTGAATTTTCATAGTCGTAAAGGAAAGAGGAGAGAGCGCCCAGACCGATAAAAATAGCTATAAATGCCGCAATCATTAGAGCGCCGTATATAACATAAAACAATGGAAACTTGAATTTGCTTTTCTTGCCCCTCTTTTGGATAATGTTTCGGTTTCGCTTATGAAATTGCATATAAATCTATCCTTGCTTTACAATATTGAAAGGCTGAAAATGCTTATTTTGCCATGAAAAATGTGGGCATTCTACGTGGACCGTACAGAGAGGAGCTGACGTTGATGTGTTCTCCCTTATAAACCATGTGTGTTGAAGAGCCGCCGTCAAGATTGATGGCATTGACTGCTCCGTATTCCACCATGATATCAATCAGATCCGAATAGGAAGCGCCGAGGCTGTTCGGCATTCTTCCGTCGACACAAAGGAAGATAACCGCTCCGTCCTGCCTTTGCCCGATGGCGGTGCGGGGGTTAAGGCTGCCCGAATCCCCGCGAACGGTTGCCGGCTCGCCGTTTACGACAAGAACGGGACCAAAGCAGACACAGTCGCGTATGCCCATGTTGAGCGCCTGTTGACCGGACATATCCCCAACAATGAGGACATTGTTTTTGTCAAATCCGACAACACCGCTGTATCGGAGATCGAGCCTGCCCCAGAGCAGCTTACCCTTTGAGATTGTCAGACCGATCGGTACGTTGCCGGCGCCGACTCCGCCGTCGTCAGGAAAGCCGCCGCCGTTGATAGCGGCAATAGCTCCTTCTTTCTTAACGGCCTCCGCGATTCTGAGACCGGGGGCACCGCCGGTAAAATCACTGGATGTCGCAACATAGACTCTGGATGGATCTCTGATAATCATGATATATCCACGATAGGTTGCGCCTCGAATGGTTTCAAGGCGAATTCCATCGGGGTAATCCTTCCATTCGTCGTTATCTTCAATCTCATCCTCCCCTTTTTTGGGAGGGATGACAATCAGCGAAGGGTTGGTTACCTCCTCGAGATCGACTACCTGGTTGTTTTGTACAATTGTATCGATCTCCTCCTTACTAAAAAAGAGACGGGGAACAAATTTTGCCGCGCTCATTTCAAGGGTAGAGGTGACCAGCTTATCTCTTGCCGAGGGGCTTGGTCCATGGAATACGACGGCACAGACACCATAAAGTCCGGCCGCTGCAAGCAAAATTAAGGAAAAAAGAACAAGGGCAACCCTTCCCGCAATTTTAAGCAGGATTTTACTGATACTGCTTTTTTGATTGCGTACATGTGGGCGCTTTCTTACGTATAGCCGCTCTGTACGCGGAGGATTTATCCTGTTCGGTTTTGCTTGAGGCCTTGTTTTGATATATGTAGCAGATGATGTGGTAGACTTTTTTCTGGGAGAGGGTTTCTCAATAACCGGGGAACCCCTTTTGATTTCGGAAGGCATTATACGATATCATCCTTTCGTTTGAAAATTAAGTCTCTTTGTATCTTGAAGCTTATGAAAAATAAGATAGAATCTATGACAATTTTAATAGCAGTGAGCAGAACATGGCCGCTTCCGCCTGCTAACAGGGAAAGCGAATAGACAACCCCTGCCGATATCAGCATTTGCGGGATGCAAAGAGCGTAGTATTTAAGAAAATTCTTTCGCTTACTATCATTGCTTTGAAAGACAATGCTGTTGTTGGAGAAAAAATTAAAAAGGGAGGATATGATTCTTGCAAGTATGGTGCTGAGAATAATTCTTTCCTCCTGCATATAGGGGATAAGCAGATAGGCAAAAAGATTGAATGTCGACAGGTCAATAATAAATGACAATATTGAGCTGAGCATGAAGGCAAGAATTGTTTTATAAATCTTAAATGAGTCGATAATCGGGTTGAAATGCGAGCTTGCATTATCATCAAGATAAACGGTTTCGATTTTTACTTCCTCATAAGGAATGCCTAGCCTTTTCATTTCAAGGATCATATTTGTTTCATATTCAAATCGATCTCCCCTGATTTTAATAAAACTGGGAAGATAGCGTGCAGGGATAGCACGAAGTCCGGTCTGGGTATCTGAAAGGCGAATACCGCAACCGGTTCTGAAAATAAAGGAGGTTACCTTGTTCCCGAAAACACTGCGGGGAGGGATCCCCGGCAGGGAAAAGTCGCGACAACCGAAAATCACTTTGTTTTTACGTTCGACCATCGTGTTTGCGCAATTTAAAATATCGGCGGGCAGATGCTGATTGTCCCCGTCTATGGTAACGACGCCGGCTGTTTTAATCTCCCGCGACAGATAGTGGGAAAAAGCAGTTTTAAGCGCAGCCCCTTTCCCCCGATTAACCTCGTGGTATAGGACGGTGCATTGGGGGTGCCTTTTTACCTCGTCAAAATACTTAAGACAAGAGGGCTTGCTACCGTCATTGACAATGATAATATCTGTAAAGCCGTATGCAATAACGCCGTTTACGATATCCAGCAACTTTTCGTCAGGATTATAGGAGGGCAAGACGATAGTTACTTTAGGGTCTGAGATCATATTTCTGCATGCCCCTTTCCAGGTGAAAATTTTGTCAACGACTGTTATTATCATAACATAGTCAGCGCTAAATTTCAATTCAAATTATATTAATCTTTCATAAAAAATATTGGCATGTCGGGATAAGACAGGCATATTCTTTAAGAAAAAACATAGCATTCTATATTATGACGAAAAAATAGCGGAAATGTTCCGTCTGATTTAATATTAAGGAAGAATCATATCTTCGAAGCCATCGGTGTAAACCATGGTTTGGTCGTGCATGAGCCACATAGCCTCGACATCCTCAAGAGATTCAATCAAAGCGCGCCCCTCTTCATAGTCCATGCAGAAAATTGCAGTTGAGAGGCTGTCTGCCAGACCGGAGTGGGGGCATACAATAGTAACCGATGTGAAAAACGGGGCGGGCATTAATGTGTTCGGATCGATAATGTGGTGTTGCTTTTCTCCGTCAACGATATAATATCGCTCATAGTCCCCGCTTGTGACAACTGATTTGTTATTTATCTTCAGGGAGACAATGTTCCCTTTATTATCGTCAAAAGGATCCCGAATCCCCACCTTCCACGGGGGACTTTCGTCCTGGTCGGCTTCGGGGGGCTTACCGCCGATTGCCCGTATGTTGCCGCCTACGCTTAAAAGCATATGGTCAACGCCTTTTTCAGTCATAGCGAGGGCAACTATCTCAGTGGCATATCCCTTGGCAACAGCGCCCACGTCAATCCGCATGAAGGGGTCGTCGAGATATACGGTAGAGTTTTCGGTGTCGATAATGATCTTGTCAATATCGGTATGGGCGGATGCGTCGATAAGCTCGGAGGTGGGAGGGAGCTTGGCATTCTCCGGATCGTTTATGCCATCTGTACGGTAGTCGTGCCATATACTAAGGACAGATCCCATAGCAATGTTGCACTTTTCGTTTGTCAAGGTGTATATTTCCTTTGCGTAAAGCAAAAGGTCTATTATTTTTGCATCGACCTTTACCGGCATGATACCGGCGTTGTCGTTGATTGTTTTCAGATTGTTGATGTCGTTGTAATTGTTGTAAATGTCGTATAGCTGATGAAAAGCTTTAAGTTGGTTATATATTTCCTCTGCGTGGGCGGTAAATTCGGCCTTGCTGTTGGCATATCCGATGATCTGAGTAAAAGTATCAAACAGCTCAACAAATTCAGCAGAATATCTTTTAAGACCGGAGGATGAACAGCCGGGCATCAAAAGCAGAACAAGTGCTAGACAGAGACAAATTAATGAAAACCGCTTCATATTCTTTACCGTGATTGATGCATATACATAGGGGGCATCAATCTCCTTTGTCTGGAATCGTTATGCAGCTAAGGGACAAAAGCGGGATTACCGCTAAAGAAAGAGGGGGTAAGTATTAGTAATGCTGTGTTGGTTTATCGGAATGATGATAATCCTTTATAATCAACATAAGCAGAGAGGTAGAAAAATCTACCTCTCTTAGCTTTCTGCAGTTATTTTGCGTTGGTGTTTGCTTTCTTCAGAGCATCAATGAAGTCGCCAACCGTAATGGTTACCGAGGAGGTAAGGTCGTCGCCGGTAGGCTTTGTGCTTTCATCAACGGCGATGCCTTCAACCTCTGTAATGGTTTTACCGGTTACATATTTGGCAAATGCCGCTGCCTGTTCGTTCCACTCTTTGCCGATGTCCGACCTGCTCTTCATGTTGTATGCGGAGCCAAGCTCGTTCTTAGTTTTATGAACTGTAGAGCTATCGGTGGTGATAGTGCCAGAGGTGCTGAAGTTTACATTTGTCTGGGAAGCGTCAAGGAGGCAGCTTGTAATCTTGCCGTCGGTACCTACCGTGATGGCTGCATAAGTGGTGTATGCCTGAGCCAGACCATCCCCTTCAGAGGAGGCGGATTTGGAGTTCTTTATATTGGAAACGATGCCAATGCCAAGCTTGTCAGTTGCGGAGGCGCCGAGAGCCTTTGCATTATTCACAGCCTTTTCAATACCGGAGATGTATCCGCTGATGTTCATGGTAACCGAGGAGGTAAGATCGATTTCGGTGGGATAGCCCTTGTCATCAACCTTAATACCCTTTACCTCGGAGAGGGTTTTGCCCTTTACATAGGCTGCTAAAGCTGCGGCCTGCTCATACCATTCCTTGTCAATCTCCGAACTGTTTTTCATGCCGTATTCTTCTTTAAGCTCATTCTTGGTTTCAAATATCTTGTCGAGATCGGTAATAAGAGTACCTACACCGTCAAAATGAATCTTTGTCTGTAGGGTATCAATGGTGCAGTTTGCGATTTTGCCGTCTGTATCGAGGATTACGGCAATAACGGTGGAGTCAATTTGGGCAGTTCCTTTGTCGTCTTGAGCGGACTTGGAGCTTGCGGTGGAAGAAATAACGGCAAGTCCGGTTTTGACAGCTTTTTCCTTGCCGCAGGCGGCAAAGATGGTGAGTGCCATTATGGCAATCAGAAACAACGCGATAAATTTTTTCATAGAAAACCTCTTTCTTTATAAAGTAAATTTAAGTTTTGACTTTTTTAGGACAGGTAATAGAATTTTTAGAACAACCGACGTTATAAAGCCGGCGGCAACTCCTGCAAGCAACAGGAGGGGCAAATAGGTGGTAAGCAGAGTGCCGCTCAGCCAAGAGGCAGCAAAGACCTGCCCTATATTATGGAAGAGCGCACCGCTGACGCTAAGCATTAGAAGTGAAATCTTATTCTTGAAGAGGAGGAGCAGCAGGATCATCACCAGAATCGAGCATAGTCCGCCTGATATACTCATGACAGAGGCAGCAAATCCCCTTGTAATGAAAGCAAACAGCCCTTTTAGTATTACTAAAAGCAGTGCATCGAATTTTGACATGGAAAGCAGCGTGAACATTACTACAATGTTCGAAAGACCGAGCTTAACACCCGGAAGGGCGGGCATGGGGATAAAAGATTCCACAATCGAAAGGACAATAGCTTCCGAGAAGAGCATTGAGAGAAGGGTGATATGCTTTATTCCGTTTGAGAGGGAGGTCTTAGTATTGCTTATTGTCTGTTTTTGCATAGTATCATATGAATCATTATAATGATTACGTCCTCTCATTTTATATGGATATCAATATCATCCGAGCTGCTGTCTCCTTCGCTAATGACTTTCAGGACTAGAGAGTTTGGCAGGCAGACTGCCTCCTTGTGTGTCGGATGGGGTAGCTTCCCGGTTTTGATACAGACTTTATCCGGGCAGTCCGATTCGATAAATGCAATACCTCCTGATGAATATACCTGAAAAACAACATTTGGTTTTTCCTCTAGAGAAAAGGTGTAATCAGAATCGGTTTTTAGGGGGATCCTTTTTACCAGCTCGTTTTTGTAGTATATTTCAGCATAGAGGCTTGTCCTTTCTTCATCTTGATTGTAAGCGTTGTTTGTTGCATATATGCCCCAAAGAAGAAGGCAAATAGCAATTATTGCCACAATCAGCAAAAGGTCTGATTTTTTTGCAAATTCCATTTTGGCCACCCGTTTTCTACCATTCAGAAAAAGTTATACTAAGCTGCCGATAAAAAGAAATACAATCTGTGCTGAAATAATAATGATAAAGTTCTTTACTGACATGATAAAGGTTTCTGATTTATTTTGGATTTTTTTGAATTTTTTAATGTTGTTGTTTACCGGGACGAAGGTTAACAGGGTTAACAGGCATAGAGAGGGAATCATCCGTAAAAGCACCATGATAATAATCGAAATATAGGCAATATAGTAAAGGAGCTCAAACAGGAGAAGGGACTTATTGCCGATATAATAGGGCAGGGTGTATCTTTTAACAAGAATGTCCTTCTCAAGGTCGCAGATATTGTTTGCCAGCATAATATTTGCGGTCAAACAAGCGGGTAGGAGGGCAAACAGAGCAACCTTCAAAAGGGAGACAATATTAAGGTTAAAGGTTAAAATTGAAGTAGCTGAGTCCCATGTGTAAGTGAAGTAGGTGCCCTTAGGGCTGTTGATATACAAGAGAATAAAGGGGATAAAAAGACCGTAAAACAACCCTGAAAAAAATTCTCCGTAAGGCTGACGGGAGATCGGAACGGGGCCCCATGAATAGATAATGCCGAAGGCAAAGCAAATAGCGCCAAGAATCAAAACAACAATATCGGTGAGATAGACAAGTAGAATGCCCATCGCCATGCTTGCCGTAAGGAGTATGGCGATAATGAAAAAGGAGACTCTGCGGGAAAACTGAAGGGACTGGTGATTGGTCTTGGTATCCTCATAATTGTTGATGGCCGTTGCCGTGAGGTCAAAAAGGAGCATACCGGCAAAAAATACGATAGTTTTAAGAGGATCGATTTTCCTGCCGGCAAAAAAGAGATAACATAGTGTTAAGAGAAAGGGGAGGGTGCTTGTTATCTTAGTTGTGATTTCAACATATTTGAGGAAACGCTTCATTTGATGGCTGTCTCCTTGATGCCGATATCAATTCCGTTGACCGAGCGGTCGAGAATTACAGAAAGATTACGGTGCTTTTGAACGCTGATGTCAAGGGAGTCAATAATTTTGCGTGCTTTTTTATAATACCTTTTTACAACTGTGCGGGTATAAATTAGACCCCCTGATTTTCGGACAGATTCAACAATTTCAGAGGCCGGTGCGCCCATTTTTGCCTTTTTTAAGAGAGTCTCATTTTCTTTAAAGGCATAGATCAAGGGGAGGGTGATTACACCTTGCTCATAATCGGACATAACCGGCTTTTTTGTCTGTTTGCAGTTATGCTCATAGTCGGCGCAATCATCGGTGAGTTGAAAGATCATGCCGATGCTGTGCCCCAGCTTCTTGTATTGATCCTCCTTTGCTTTATCCTCCTTTGAGAGGATAAAGCCGCCAAAAAAGGAGGCCTCAAAAAGTGCGGCGGTTTTACCTGCAATGATTTTAAGATATTGTGCCTGGGTCAGGGCAAAATTGCGGTTGTTTAAATTTTGCCGCATCTCACCAAGGCAGATTTGGGTCATATAGTCGGGCAGGAGCTGCCGCAGAGATTTATCGTCCCCTTTCTCAAGCTCGGAGGCTGCCTGAAGTGCCATGCAGAAGAGATAATCGCCGCAGATAACGGCCGGACGCTTACCAAACTTCGTCTGAATCGTTTCAATACCCCGTCGGGTTTTTGCATCGTCAATTACATCGTCATGCACTAAGGTTGCCAGATGTAAAAACTCGATGGCGACGGCCAACCTTATGGCATCGTATGAGACAAGATCGTCCTTATCGATGGCACAGGTCAGGAGGGAATAGGCCCTGATGTTTTTTCCGGGCGCCTTTGCAAGATGCCTTGCAAGGGCTCGCAGGGGGGGCGGCGACGAAAGCAGCCGCTGTTCTATTTCCTTTTGTACAGCCTCGATTGCACCGGTAAGGGGGAACCGACAGGGGAGAGTTTCGCTGCATACATTTTTATCAGTCATTTCAGTCATTATAAATATATAACCGCCTTACAAAAGGAAGCTTTTTCCACGTTTTTTTGAGAGCGGGGATAAAGTAGTAGTCGAGACCTAAAATCTGACCTCCGCCGAAGAGAAGGGCGACAGCCGCAAAAATCATCCAGAAGGAGCTGAGGTAAAGACCGGTTGTAAAGAGGAACATCACCTGAAGCACCAGGGAGAAGGCGGCGGAGGGGGTAACCAAAAGACCGCTGATCATTGAAAGACCGATTAAGATTTCGGCTATGATGATAAAGCCCTGCATGAACATTTGCATCGGCTCGCTGGCTGTGACTACATTGTTTATAAACCAGTTCATCAAGGGCATGTCAAACTTTAATGCGAAGTTATCAATTTTGGATTTGGCAAGCTCAGCGCCGCTGACAAACATAACTCTGAAAATAACAAGGAAATTGAAATTAAGAAGCACCGTTCCGGCCGCCTCGCTGACACCGGTAGCGGCACTTTGCGCAGCGGCGGTTGCGCCGGAGGTAGCGCCGCTCGAAGCTCCCCCGTTGATAATCGAATCAAACCATGCGTTAGCGCCGTTGAAGAAGCCTTCAAGCTGGGGGGAGGCGAACCAACCCTGCACAATTTTCATAATACCTTCATAGAGCCAGACGGCACCGAGCCACAAACGCAACGGAATAAGCAAAAAGCTTGGTGTTCTGTTTGAAAGGTGACCGCCCACAAAACTGCGTTTGTTGCGGATGGTGAAAAACTCGTGCTTAAGGTAGCTGAATACTTTATTCCAACCGAGCACCTGAACAAAGTAGACAATGTTTATAAGGTGCTTGCAGAACATTGCGAAAAAGGAGGGGAGGTTGACCATGAATTTCGGTGTGCCGACCCGGGCTACACCGTAGCGACCGCCGAGACTGACCATAACACCGTGGAACTTAGGATTATATTCTTTCATCTTTCCTTTGCCGGTGATGGCGGTGTAAATGTTGTTGCTGGCAGTTTTTGCGCTGGCCTCGCAATTTTCGACCATTTGCGGAACCGGAGCACTCTCGCCGGGAACAATATATCCTATGTTATCACCGACCACAAAAACCTTTTCATCGGCGACAGAACGAAGGTAGGCGTCGGTTTGGATACGACCGCGCCCGAAGGATTCGAGGCTGTCTGCGGCTGTTGCCGAAAGATCGCTACCCTCAATGCCGGCAACCCAAACAGTAGTGTTTGCAGTTTTGCGAATTTTCTTATCACTCTGAATAATTTCTATATAATCTTCCCCGATGGCAGAGACCTTCTGGTTGAGCATCAGGGTAATATTCATTTTGCGAAGGCGCTTTTCTATCTTAGCGGACAACTTTTCGGGAAGGGATGGAATTACACGGGACAGGGCGTCGATGATAAATAGATCGACATACATGGGGTTGATTTCGTATTTTTCGCACAAAATCGGAAAATATTCACCCATTTCCGCAACAAGCTCGGTTCCGGTAAAACCGGCGCCCACTATGCAGAAAGAGAGGAGCTCTTTTTTCCTTTTTGGGTCGGTTTCGACAGCCGCCTCCCTGAAGCATTGGTTAATACGTTCCTTAAGCTTTACTGCATCTTGGTAGGACCAGAGGGTGTAGGCATTCTCTTTTGCCCCCGGCACATCGTAAAAGGCTGTTTTGGAGCCGGTGGCGATGACAAGATAATCGTAGCTGTAATCCTTGCTCTTGCCCTTAACAATCTGCTGCTCAAAGTCGATCGACTCGGCTGTGTCCTGTACGACATTGACACGACGACCGGCAAAAATACGCTTCAGGCTCAATCTTATGCTTTCTTCCTCCACCCTGCCTGCAGCTACTTCGTGCAGCTCGGTTAGCATGGTGTGGAAAGGGCTTTTATCAATAATGGTGATATGGACATTCGTGCCCTTTTTGAATTTCTTTGCTAGCTTTTTTGCAGTGAGAACACCGGCATATCCGGCACCAATTATTACGATATTCATTTAAATTTCCCTCTAAATATTATTTGCGAATTTCCTGTTTTTCTAAAGTCTACATATTTAGTGCATAATTAAGTATATCAATTTAATATTTGATTGTCAATATTAAAACAAAAAAAGGACAATTGTCATATTTCATTTGTTATGATGATGAATATTGACGTAATATAGGCAGAGAGATTTGTGCAAAAGCCTTGCTCATGTCTATTATTTTGTGATAGAATAGCATATATATACATGGTTATCATCTATTAGACCGATGATCGTGAGAATTAGCGAAGGCAAGGTGAACTATGCGAAAATATTTAATGCCCGATTATATGTTTGACCGATTCGATGAGATTACACCGGCGTTTTTGAAAAAAATCGGTGTTCGAGGGCTGATTATCGATATAGATAACACATTGGTTACCTATGATGATGTAGAGCCGCCGAGTGCGGTTCGGGAATGGTTTGGGCAGCTTTCCGATGCAGGGATTTCAGCAGCCCTCGTCTCCAACAACACGCCCTATCGGGTTGAAGCTTTTAACAAAACCCTTAGGCTGCCGGCATATCCTGACAGCAAAAAGCCCTCTGTGCGCTCTTTGCTCAGTGCGATGAAGGCAATGGGCACAACTCATGAGGAAACAGCCATGCTGGGAGATCAACTGCTAACCGATGTTTGGGCGGCAAAGCGGCTGGGGCTTTGTGCAATCGTGGTTCCGCCAATAAAGGATAAACGTACATTGCTGTTTCGCGTAAAACGTATGATCGAACGCCCGTATATCCGGCGTTTTAAAAAAGCAGAGCACCAAAGCAAAGCTTTAAGAAAGGAAAAATGAATGAAAAATAATGAAAATATTGTTGTGAGAAAGCAGGCGTTATTTGGTCCGGGGGGCAACAGCGAGGCCTTTTACACTGACGGAAACAAACATACCTATCAGGCGCCGGAGTGGCTCTTTGGCATGGGGCTTGACGCCTATGAATATCAGGCGGGAAACGGAGTCAGGGGGTCAAAGGCTACCTTTGAGAAGATTGGGCAGGAGGCAAAGAAATTTGGTGTCAGTATGTCCCTTCATGCGCCTTACTTCATCTCCCTTTCGGGAGTTGAGGAGGAGAAGCGGCTGAAGAGTATTGTATATATTAAGCAAAGCTTGGAGGCGGCTCAGCTTCTTGGCGCGGACACCATTGTTATTCACACAGGCAGTGCCGCAAAGATCACCCGAACTCAGGCAATGACCCTGGCAAGAGATACCCTACTTAGAACCCTTGAGGAGATTGAGGATACCGATATTAAGCTCGGACTTGAGACGATGGGGAAGATAAATCAGCTCGGTACGCTTGATGAGGTTATCGAATTGTGCAAATTGGACAAGCGTTTTGTTCCGATTGTGGATTTCGGTCATTTGAATGCGCGTAATTTTGGCGACGCCTTTGTCGGACGTGATGATTACGAAAGGGTTTTCTATACCATTGGCAACGAGCTTGGGGACGAGGTCGCACAAAATCTGCACTGTCATTTTTCACGTATTGAGTGGACAAAGGCGGGGGAAAGGCGTCATTTAACCTTTGAAGATCGGGAATACGGACCTGATTTTGAGCCCCTTATAGAGGTTATTGTTAAGAATGATCTTACCCCCAGAATCATTTGCGAATCGGCAGGTACGATGGCAGCCGATGCGCTTGCGATGAAGAAATATTATCACTCTCTTGTTTAAACCTGTCCTTTTGCTATACAGGCAGGTTGTCTGCTTTTAGTGTATAATTATATGATAAAGGTGCGCTTTATGAATAGTAAATTAGCAAAATTCAGAAGAGAAATGGATACTGCCGGCATTAAGGCGGCGCTTATAACATCACAGATTAATCAGTTTTATCTTACCGGCTTTGCCTTCAGCGGTTATTTGATGGTATTTCCCGCCGAGGCGTATATTATTACCGATCCCAGATATTCGGAGGCTGCCAGAGGTGCGGTCAGCAGCGATTATACCGTAGTTGTGCCAAAGGAGAGCCGGGTAAGTCTTGTGCGACGGCTTTTATCGGAAAAAAACATAAGACAGCTTGCATATGAGAATTATGAGCTGACCTGCCCCGCCTTTGCCCAGCTTGTGGAAAGCTATCCCGATGTTGAGTTTCTGCCCCTTGACACCATGTTGAATCGACTGCGGGAGATTAAGGATAAGGCAGAGCTTGCCTCTATTGCGGCGGCGCAGGAAATTGCAGATGCCGCTTTTTATCACGTGCTTAAAATAATAACACCGGAGATGACCGAGACAGAGCTTGCCATTGAGATTGAGTATTTTATGCGCAAGAAGGGTGCCCAGGAGAAAAGCTTTGATACCGTTTGCGTTTCGGGCAGCGCCTCGGCGCTTCCCCACGGGGTGCCGAGAGCAAAGCGGCTTGAGAGGGGGTTTCTGACTATGGATTTTGGCGCCAAGGTCAATGGCTATTGTTCTGACATGACCCGAACGGTGGTTGTCGGTCGTGCCGATAAAGAAATGAAGCGTATTTATGAGACAGTGCTTTCGGCACAGAGGGCGGCTATCGATGCGGTAAAGGAGGGCGCCTTATGCCGGGTTGTGGATGATGCCGCCCGTTCCATCATTTATAATGCGGGCTACAACGGTTGCTTTGGGCATGGAACAGGGCACGGCGTCGGGCTGGAGATACATGAGATGCCAAGGCTGTCCTCTCTTGCCGGGGAATCGAGGCTTTTGTCCGGGCATGTGGTTACAATTGAGCCGGGGATTTACATTGAGGGGAAATACGGTTGCCGGATAGAAGATATGATAGCGATTACTCCTGAGGGCTGCCTGAATTTGACGAAGAGCACAAAAGAATTGATTGAGCTGTTTTAGAGCAAAAAGGTACCGCCCGATTGCTTTCAATCCTGCGGCACCTTATATTTGATTCATGATTTGTTGCGTGTTTTATAAAATTTGCGTATAGCTTATAAATGTATGGGTAGTTAGGTTTTGATACCCTTGATATAGGGAAAGAATTTCGCATCCGCCTTGATAAGGTGATCTATAAGGACATCGTCAAGCACAAAGGAGAAAAATGCAGAGGATTTCTTTTCTCCCCTTTTATACAATTGCTTGAGGGTCAAAGCATTGTCGATAAGGTTGGCGTGCAGCTTGGCATGCTCGGCGTATTTCGGGTAACCGATATTTTCCAGAATTTTTTCCTCGCTGTGAAAATGGTGGGAAATATGGGTCAGAAGCGCGTCAAGTTGCCGCATAATCTCCTCGTGATTGATACCCGAGAAGGACATATTAATCAGCCGGTTTGCAATCTCGATAAGCTGTTTATGCTGAGCGTCAATCTCGCGGTGTCCGCACTCCCATTCTTCCTTCCAGTAGATGCAGATTGATGCAATGGACAGTGTCTCTTGTTCTTCGGAAGCAACAACCCTGTTTCGACCTGTAGCCTTTGCTAGATAAAGGGCTTCGTCTGCTCTCTTGCACCATCTGTCAAAGGATTCTGAGTGAATTCTTTCTGCTACGCCGATACTGACTGTAAGACCGCCTGCGATAGGATGGGAGAGACTTTCGATTTCCTTTCGGATATCCTCTGCCACTTCAATCCCCTGAACAATTGAGGTTTTTGGCATAAGAACGATAAATTCTTCGCCGCCGAACCTAACAAGATAATCGGTTTTTCTTACTTTTCTGCTTGCTGCTTGAGCGACCCTTTTTAGAATTTCATCGCCGATGAGATGTCCGTAGCTGTCATTGATTCTTTTGAAGTTGTCAAGATCAAGCATAAGGAGGGATATAGGGTGCTGATTTATCTCGGCCTGCTTCATTTCCTCGACAACCTTGGTGGCGAAATAGGTTCGATTGTACAGACCGGTTAGTTGATCATGATAGCTGAGGTGCAACAGCTTTAAATGGCTTTCGATAAGATCTCGCATTTTTTCCATCAAATCAAGAAGATTGGTGGAAAAGGAGTTTTCCTTGTTATCAAGAATGCAGATTGTTCCAAAAGGCTGGCCGTCCGGTTTTATGATCGGAAATCCGAGGTAACAGATCATGTTTTTTTCAATGTCGGGATTATTTGCCCATTCCTCTGATTTTAATGCGTTGCAGACCATGAGCATTTTTTGATCGTTTATTACGCGTTCGCAGTATAGTCCCGAGTTTTTGAGCCGTTTGCTTGTCCCGACGGAGTAGGGGTTATCAGGATTGTTGCTCGAGACGAAAATCTCAATGTTTTCATCCTGCATGCGCATAATAAGGCCTGCCAGTGCGCCGGAAAGCCGGACAATAAGGTCAACTATGCTTTGCCATTCGTCGATTATGTTGGCGGGAATCGCTATTTCACAGGTGTCGGTGGATATGCCTTTGAGTATTATGTCGCTGTCTATGATGTATTCCATTATTTCATATCTCCTTATGGACGCGCAGCCTTGCATTTAATATAATTGTAACACGATCCAATTAAAACATCAAGATGAAAAATAAACGAATTGTGTTAAAAAAGCTGTGTTAGACAACAGCTTTTAAAATTTGTTTTACCAGATATAGCTGATGTTAACTTGAAAAAGGAGCAAGTACTGGGAACTTTTCGGTGCGGAAAGCTTTAAAAAGCCCGCATTTAAACAGATCGGTAATACTATAAAAATTTGGGGGCTGATAAGTTGAAAAGAAAAATACGTATATACAGAAAGCTGTTTAGCTCAACTTTTTATTTAAGTGCCTTTACCTTCGGCGGTGGGTTTGTAATTATTCCGTTGATGAAAAAGAAGTTTGTCGATGATCTTAGGTGGCTGGATGAGGATGAGATGCTAAATATAACCGCCCTTGCCCAATCCTCGCCGGGGGCTGTTGCGGTGAATGCGTCTATTTTGCTGGGATATCGTATAGCCGGAATATCGGGAGCGTTAATTACCGTTTTAGGCACTATATTGCCGCCGCTTCTGACAATCTCTGTTATTTCCTTGTTTTATACCGCGTTTCGAGACAACATTGTTGTAAATGCAGTCTTAAAAGGTATGCAGGCAGGGGTTGCTGCTGTTATTGTCGATGTGGTAATAAAGCTGAGCGGCAACATTGTGAAGGAAAACAGCACAGCATCAATCCTTGTTATGATCGGGGCTTTTGTTGCAACTTTTTTCTTTAAAATTAATGTTATATATATCATTTTAGCATGTGGATGCATCGGGGCGTCAAAAGCACTCATTCAAGCAAAAAAAGCATCAAAAGGCGGTGATATAAAGTGATAATCCTTAAGCTTTTTTGGAGCTTTTTCCAAATTGGGATGTTCAGCATCGGCGGCGGAATGGCGGCAATCCCACTTATTCAAAACCAAGTGGTTGACCTGCACAATTGGCTGACTCTTGCAGAGTTTACCGATCTTATTACCATTGCGGAAATGACGCCGGGACCGATTGCAATTAATTCGGCTACCTTTGTCGGCATTAAGATTGCAGGTGTTCCGGGGGCTGTGGTTGCTACTCTCGGCTGTGTTCTCCCGTCCTGCTTAATTGTATCGCTGTTGGCATGGGTTTATTTTAAATATAAGGAGATGACGGCAATAAAAGGGGCGCTTTCAGGTCTAAGACCCGCCGTAGTTGCCCTAATAGCCTCTGCCGAAATATCTATTTTTGCAATGGCTATATGGGGAGAGGGGGGATTTTCAGCTAATCCCGAATCTATAAACTATATTTCCCTTGTTATTTTTGCTGTAGCGCTATTTATATTGCAAAAATGGAAGCCCAATCCTGTTTTTGTAATGATTGCCTCAGGTGTTGCAGGCGGGGCAATTTATTTGCTGATATAAGGAGTTGCGGTCAGCTTCTGTCACCTCTTGGCATTGCATCACCTTCTTGCTTTTAACGGGTTTTTGTCAATGTTTTCCCAAAAATGTTATGGCATATGCTGCTTACTTAATAGAGAACTCTCCCATCTGCGTTGCTTAGATTCTTTATCCAAAATTTGAGTTTTTTGGATTGCTGCCAATAAAGGTCAAAACTTTTACTTTTTCGCAAAATCGTGTTGAAATTTCAATAAAATACATAATGATTCCATGAGTGTTAAGATATGGGGAATATTTATTGAAGAAAAGTTTCAATGAACGCAAAAACGGCGAAACGGGGTTGACTTTTATGAGATATATGGTATAATTTATATATTAGATTTCGACACACATAGTCATTAATTTGACATTGAAATTTTCCGTTTGTGGTAAGCTTTTACACAATTTTTATGCCTTGTCGGCAGACATGATAACATAGTAACGGAACTTGATATTTTAAGTATAGAACGAAGATTATAGATGCATATCATGGAGTTTTAGGAACTGCTCAAGAGATTTGCAATCTCGTTTTGGGTTATTATTACAATTAGTGAAGTTTTTGGTTCGCGCTTGATGCTTATGGGTTAGTATGCAGAATAAGGGTCTGTTGTATTTTTCACATACAGACAAGCGCTTTTTGACGGCTTTATACTAATTGTAAGCCATTGTTTTTAGTCAACAATCCTTTTGATATAGAGAACCATCACAGGGCAGGGTATGCTCGTATGTTTTGAGAGTATGTGTATGAATGATTGTTATACCGCTTACGATTAAGATAAGCGGTTTTAATCTCTATTTAAAGGATTATTTTTTTTGGGGAGATTTCAAGCATTCCAGAAAATTTTATCATGTAAAATTTTTCGTTTGCATATTTATGTTTTAACATTTATAATATCAATATGTACAAAAAAGTTTTATACAAACTTTAAGTAAATCGAGGGGGAAATTTAAGTGAACAGGTCAAGAGACATTCCTTTCTAGCAGAGTATATCGTTCTGAATAAGACAGTATGTCTTAATTTCGGGACAACTGCTAGGAATTAACCTTAGATTTTTGGATCGGACTTTTTGACTGTTATTTCGGTCTATATTTATACAGATTTAGCCTCAATCATAGATCATGTTGGGGCTAAGATTGTTTTGGCTGATATAGCAGGGAGGATGAGCGATTGTGATGAGATATATGATGTAGTCGAAAGAAAACATCTTTATCACATCAAGGTTTACATGCTTTTAAGTATGATAGGCAACTGTCACGTATAATATTAAGAATACAAGGTAATTTAACATGACAAATATAGACAATAAACTTCATATTTCATTTTCACCACCAGATATTACATATCTTGAAATTCAGGAGGTAACTGATGCGTTGCGTTCCGGTTGGATAACTACCGGTCCTCGCACGAAAAAGCTGGAAAAGCTTATTGCTGATTATGTCGGAACACCAAGATGCGTATGCTTAAACTCTCAGACAGCTTGTGCTGAGATGGCACTTCATGTGCTCGGTGTTGGTCCCGGTGATGAGGTAATTACCAGCGCTTATACATATACAGCTTCAGCTTCAATAGTTTGTCATGTCGGTGCAAAGCTTGTTCTTGTTGATACACAAAAAGACAGCTTTGAGATGGATTACGATAAGCTTGAAGAAGCAATCAACGAGCGAACAAAAGCTATCATACCTATTGATATTGGTGGCGTGCCTTGTGATTACGACAGGATTTTTAAAGCCGTTGAGAACAAACGAAACTTATTTAAACCTGATTCACCAATTCAAGAAGCCCTCGGTCGAGTGGCAATAATGGCAGACACAGCCCATTCATTCGGTGCGAATTGGCATGGTCGAATGGTAGGAAACATAGCCGATTTTTCAAGCTTCAGTTTTCACGCTGTTAAAAATCTTACTACCGCAGAAGGCGGAGCTTTAACATGGCGTCCGATACCAGGTATCAGTGACGATGATATTTATCATCAGCTTCAATTGCTTTCTTTGCACGGTCAATCAAAGGATGCTCTGGCAAAAACTCAGCTTGGTGCCTGGGAGTATGATATCGTTGGTACTTGGTATAAATGCAATATGACAGATATTGCGGCGGCCTTGGGTATCGCACAGTTTAAACGGTATCCTGCGATGCTGGAGCGCAGGAAGGAAATAATCAGCAAATATGATGCGGCATTCAAAACTGTCGGTGTGAAGGTGTTGCCTCATTATACAGAAGGGTATCAGTCTTCAGGGCATCTGTTATGACAAGGGTTCCTGGAATAAATGAAAAACAAAGAAATGAAATTATTATAAAGATGGCTGAGAGGGGCATTTCCTGCAATGTTCATTATAAGCCGCTTCCAATGCATACGGCATATAAAAAGCTTGGCTTTGATATAAAAGAATATCCGAATGCATATGAGATGTTTGAGAATGAAATCACGCTGCCATTGTATACAACGTTAACGGACGAAGAGATTTGCTATATTATCGATAATTATTTACAAGGAATCAACGAGTACATATGAAACTAAGAAATTGGGATGAACTACCGGAATCATTACGAACTGAAGAAACATTGAGATATTATAATATTTTAAAAAACAAAAAATGCGCACTATTCTTCAAACGTATTTTTGATATAGTCGTTTCTTTTGTAATGTTACTTATATTGTTGCCGGTTTTTGCTGTTCTAGCAATAGCAATAAAACTCGATTCAAAGGGACCTGTCTTTTACCGTCAGATAAGAGTAACACAATACGGTACAACATTCAGAATATTTAAATTTCGTACAATGGTACATAATGCCGATAAAATCGGTAATTTGGTAACAATGAGTAACGATTCACGCATAACGAGAGTCGGGCGCTTTATCCGCAAATACCGGCTTGACGAAATCTGCCAAATTATTGATGTTTTACGCGGTACAATGACTTTTGTGGGAGAAAGAGGTATAATAGAGACAACCAAGAATAATGCTGATTTTTCAAGGGTTGTCACGGTTAATTCAATTTCGCTATGAGGTTTTGTGCGAGGTTGGAAAAGGCGGCAAACAGCCTTTGAAAAGTCAAAATGGCTTCTTGATTGCTTATTTTGACCCAATCTGATAAGCGCACAAAATTTGATAAGGAGGTTGAATTAGCCGAGGATGAGGGCATCATCACTCGGCTATTCGTCGTGCTATAAAGGAAAATGTGTTACAAGATATGACTACATAAAAACCGGATTATCGGATAGATACAATGCAATAGAGGTTTATGTAGTCTGTGGTACGAAGGTATCCAGACTTTTATTATAGTTGGGATGTTTCATATCGAAACAAAATGTCAGAAGAAGGAGGCGGGTCATGACAATTAAATTTATGTTCAATTCTCCCAATGATACAAGCCTTCTTTATGCTTGCACGGATGAAGTTGGGGAGTCGCCTTTCGGTGGTGAAAATGCGATCACAGTTGAGATAAGGCGTTCAAAGGAATACAGTGAAGCCATTCTCGCTGATGTGAAATCCTGCTTATCCGGATTTACAGAATATAAGTATCTTGGTTGCCGAGAACGTATTGCCCGTGAAGCGTATCAACTTACAATAAGCGGCATGACATACGATGTTTTCTTCGTGTTTGACAAACGTGATGATGACAACATCCAACTGCACATCGAAATTGAATCTCCTATTATAGAAAAAACCGATTTTGAGACAAGGTACAACAAGACTTTGGAAGCGTTGAAACTTGCTTTGAAAGATCGGGTCAGCAAAGACTGGCAAGGTTGTACTTGGTTGATTGATGATCAATCGGAGTTTTTGTGTGCCGAATTATATCCTCATTTCTTCCGGCTTGAAAATCGCATACGAGCTTTTGTAAATGAAGTTTTAATTCAGCACATGGGACAGAACTGGCTGAACTATCCTGGACTTGAACAATACAAAGAAGCAATTCGAGGAATGGAAAATTCATTCAAGCAGACAGTCCCACAATTTGCGAATATCAATTCTTCTCTACTCTCAATGACATTGGAGATGCTTTCCGAATTGATGCGGGACGCAAAAGTGTATAGCAACAATACAGTTCTTACGTCTGCAGACATTTCGAGGGTAAATGAACACCTGAAAGGTCAAAACATCAAGGCAGCAAGAGAGTTTATCATGAGAAGGCGAGAAATTGAGATTGATCTATGGAGTGATGTATTCTCACAGTATTTTGCTGATCCTGAGCAATTTGTAACTGAGCTAAAGCAATTTACCAAAAGCCGGAATCATATAGCGCATAACAAACTGATTACTCTTGCTGTTTTTTATCAAATTTATAACGAATTATCTATCTTTGGAGCGCATGTGCAAAATGCGGCGTCTGAATTTGAACGTAAAAACGCTTCAGAAGAACTTCTTGATACTTGGCAGTATGAGCGAGAGCAGGACGAATACGATGAACAGTATTGGCGTGATCGTATCTTCGGAGAGACGGGGGTTGAAATCCGTGATGAAGATGAAATTTACGAACTGCTTTGTCAGACTGTAGCCGAGTTGTATGATACCGTTTCGGATCGGTATCATTATGATCCTTGCTTTGAGGTTTCTGATATGGAAACGCCCGTGAAAGATGGAACAACTAAAGTATTCACGGTAACAAGTAATGCATCTGATGAAAAGCTAACCATTTTTGTTTCGATTGTGGTTGATGATGATATGGACACATCAAGTTATTTGACCATTGAAGCGAAGCACGGTGAGGATGTAATTGCAAAGGTTGAATGCACTTACCACAACGGCGAAGGACATGAGGGCGAAGAAGGTCTTTGTGTGGCTGACAGCGATTCGGAATATGACGATACCGAGGTTCACGATTTTCTTGAAGATTTGATTGCGTATATTGAAGAAGATTTGAACCCTTACGTGAAACAAGTGTCAGCTATGGAGTACGAATGCGGCAGACATGGCGGCACTTCTCCTGTTGCGGATTTTGCCTGCCAAGAATGTGGCAAGGATGGTGTGTCTATCACCGAAGATTTATTACCAATCGGAAAATGCTGTTATTGCGGTTATGAGAATGAGCATTATGTATGCGAACTCTGTGGAACGGTGTATGACGATATGGGTGGCGATGAACACCTCTGTAATGGGTGTATGCCGAGAGACGATTAAAGGTTGATTTTGAAAGGTGGAATATCAAATGAACAAGAATTTGATGATTGTAGGCGCAAGCACATATGGCGTTGTTGCTTCTGAGATTGCGGCTGACATGGGATGTTTTGAAAAAATAGATTTCGTTGACGATGAAAGAAAAACAACCCCCAACGGCATAGAGGTTGTTGGAACAACACAAGATATTGATGAACTGGCAATCCAATACAGCAATATCATCGTTGCGATTGGCAATCCGGAAGTCAGACTCTCGTTGCTTAGCAGAATTAAGGAAGAAACTCCCTATCGTATTGTTTCGCTCGTTTCTCCTAAAGCATATGTATCTCCATCTGCACAAATCATGAGTGGCTGTATTATTGAGCCAATGGCGGTTGTACATACTGGATGCGTGGTGTGTCCTGGTTGCATCATTTCTGCAGGAGCTATCGTGAATCACGCAACAATGTGTTGTGACGGTGTTCATGTGGATTGTAATGCAACAGTTGAGGGATATTGCCTTGTACCTGCGGGGACAAAGATTTGCAGTGGCGAGGTGTACAAGCGCAAAGATACTATAAAGACCGAAGATTTATTCTTTGATCCGCAAAAGTGGGCAGAGAGTTTAACTAATATTTCAAAACGTACACCAAAAGAAATTGAAGGATTAGAATACACATTTGAAAGTGGAATGTAAATAAAGCGGGAGATATTACAAGATGTATAAGCACGTTATAAAGAGACTCATAGACCTCATTTTGTCCGGTGTTGCTATTATTGTTTTGGCACTTCCAATGTTAATTATCGCCATTGCAATCAAAATCGACGATCCCGGTCCTGTTTTATTTAAGCAGAAACGAGTTGGCAAGAAGAAAAACGGCGAGATTACATATTTTATGATCTGGAAGTTCCGTAGCATGAAGATGTCCACGCCGCACGACACCCCTACACATCTTCTTGAAAATCCCGATCAGTATATCACTCGTGTAGGACGCTTTATTCGTAAGACGAGCCTTGATGAGCTTCCTCAGATTTATCAAGTGTTCACGTCGAAACTTTCCGCAATTGGTCCCAGGCCGGCATTATGGTCGCAGGAGGATCTGGTTGCGGAACGAGAGAAGTACGGGGCGAATGATATTAAACCCGGCATCACCGGATGGGCGCAGATCAACGGTCGAGACGAACTTGAAATTGATGTGAAAGCAAAGTTTGACGGCGAGTATGCTGCTGCTTTGAACGCAGGTAAATTCAAAGGCTTTGCGATGGATGTGAAGTGCTTCTTTGGTACGATTGTGAGTGTGCTGAAATCTGACGGTGTTGTTGAAGGTGGCACGGGAGAGATGAAGAAAGAAGCCGAGGAAAAGCAGAAAGAGATGGTAAGCAAATGAGCAAAATTTTAGCCATCACCGGAGCAACCGGTAAAAAATCGGGGGGGGGTATCACACAGATACTTTCTACCCACGAAAATGAGATTTTAGAGAAATTTCCAGGCGGTGTGAGAGTGTTGGTTCGTTCAACATCTGACACATCGAAGCTCGATGAAGCGACTCTTGATTTTGAGAAGCGATACGGCGAGCTTACAGACCCCTTGTTTTTAGAGCAGGCATTCCAAACTGTAGATACCGTTCTTCATATTGCATCAATATCACTAACGAGATACATCGTAGATGCGGCGGTCAAGTGCCATGTGCGGAGATTGATCTGCGTTCACACGACGGGCATTTATTCTAAATATAAGGAAGCTGGAGAAGAATATCGGAACATTGATGCCTATGTGGAGCAACAATGCAGAGAAAATAACATCGGGTTGACAATTCTTCGCCCCACTATGATTTACGGCAATATCAGCGATAACAATGTGGTGCAGTTTATCAAAATGGTAGATCGCCTGCCGCTGATGCCTGTTGTGAACGGTGCGAGATATGACTTGCAGCCTGTTCATTATATGGATTTATCGAAAGCGTATTATCAGGTGTTAATGAATGAGAACACAGTAAACCATAATTATACGTTGTCCGGCGGAGAGCCGATTTCGCTGAGAGATATGCTTTTGGAAATAGGAAATTGCCTTGGGAAAAAGGTGCGTTTTATTAGTTGCCCATTTCCTATTGCCTATGCAGGAGCTTGGGTTCTGTATTGGGTGACCTTAAAAAAGAAAGATTACAGAGAAAAAGTCCAGAGACTTTGTGAGCCTCGTGTATATCCGCATGACGAAGCCAACCGGGACTTCGGCTATACTCCGAGATCATTCCAAGTTGGCATCGTGAATGAGGTTGAGGAGTTCAAGGCACATCGTAGCTGATTGAAAGGAAGTACAGGATGAAGATTTTATATATAACAGCGGAAGGTTTTGATACACCGAATCCAAACAATCAAATGGCAGAGGTTATGATTCGTGACTTTCTGCAAAACGGACATTCTGTACATCTGGTTCAGAGCCATAGAAAGGGGGTAAACCCCGATATTCCCAGGTCATTGGAGGGTGAGCCTAACCTTACGGTAGATACCGTTGTGCGAAAAGTGGTTGATAAGACTAATTTTATCAAACGTTATCTCAACGATTTGAAGTATGCCTTTTCTGCGATGAAGTATTGGAAGAAGGTTAAAGATGCAGATGTCATTTATCTGCAATCAAATCCGACCATCCTATACCCTATGCTGTTGTTGCGGTTGTTTAAGAGGAGAGTTCCCATTGTGTATTCCATATACGATGTGTTCCCTGGACACGCATATGACATCGGCGTTATCAAATCAAAACTGATTTACAATGCCATGCGTATTATGCAGAAGCCCTGTTATCGTATGGCAACTGCTATCACAGTTTTGTCAGCGGATATGAAAATCAAGGTGGTTGAGCAAGGTGCGAAGCCCGACTCCGTTTATGTTGTGCCTGCTTGGTATGATGTCAGTACGACAAGAGAGATTCCGACTGAGGAAAATCGTTTTCTCCAAAAATATAATCTTACAAAAGAAAAATTTTGTGTGCAGTTTGCCGGAACGATAGGATATGTTTTTAACTACAAGACTGTTATTGAACTGGCAAAACGATTGAAAGAGCATACGGACATAGAAATACAGATTATCGGCGATGGCAATGTGAAGAATGATTTTGTTGCCGAGGCTGAGGCGTTGGAACTGACGAACATCGCTTTTTACCCTTTACAGCCTATAGAAATTGTCCCCGATGTTTATAGTGCTTGCGATATTTGCATTATCCCATTGAAAAAGGGTGTCATTGGTAACGGTGTACCAAGCAAAGCACCGATCTTGATGGCTTGCAAGCGGGTTATCGTTAATTCGGTCGAAATCGAATCCAATTATGCAAAAATGTATGCCGAACACAATATGGGTATTGCGGTAGATATATTCGATTACGATGGTCTAGCTAATGCCATTATTGAGTTAAAAAACTCACCGGAACAATTGAAAGTTATGGCTGAAAATGCCTACAATTACGGAAAAGAAAACTATTCGAGTGATGCGAGTACCGCAAAGCTGATGGATATTTTTGAGAAAGTAAGGAGACGCTAAGATGAAAATTCTCATAATGGGCTTTACCAAGATCAAATATATGCCCTACATGAATTTCTATTTTGACAACATTGATAAAGCCGAACATGAGGTACACATTCTATATTGGAACCGAGATCTACAAAGCGAAGATTTAAGTAAATATCGAGGATGCACTTTCCACGAGTTTAAGTGCTATCAAGAGGATGATGTATCCAAGTTTTCTAAGGTCACGAGCTTTGCAAAATATAGGAAGTTTGCGAAAGGTGTGCTGATAAACGGGAAATTCGATTTTATATTTGTCCTGCACTCTTTAACCGGTGTTTTGGTTGTCGATGTGTTAAAAAAACACTATCGGGGCAAATACATATTCGACTACCGTGATTCCACCTACGAGGGCTTTGCTCCATTCAAAAAAGTTGTAGCATCAATTACGAGAAATGCTCGTGCCACTTTCGTGAGCAGTGATGCGTTTCGGAGATTCTTGCCAGAAGATTGTACGGGAAAGATATACACCTCGCATAATGCTCTGCTGGACTCTTTGGAGCACAGAGACGAAAAAACGCTGTGTGGTATTCCTTCGGACAAAATCCGCATTGCTTTTTGGGGATTTATCCGTCACGAGGAAATCAACAAGGAAATTATACGTAAGATCGCAGCGGACAACCGTTTTGAACTTCATTATTACGGCAGAGAACAGCAGGTTGCTTTGAATTTGAAAGCGTATGCTGCCGAGTTGAATGCTGAGAATGTGTTTTTTCATGGCGAGTACACTCCGGAGCAGAGATATGAGTTCGTCCGCCAGACGGACATCATTCACAATATTTATTATGATGCAAACATGATGCTTGCTATGGGAAATAAATACTACGATGGCTTGATTTTCCGTATTCCGCAGATTTGTATGCCGGGGTCTTTTATGGGTGAGTGTGTGGAAAGAGCTGGTGTGGGCTTTGTGTGTGATCCATACGATACTGACTTTACCAAGCGTGTGTATGCGTATTATCGGGGACTTGCACAAAGTGAGTTTGACAAGAAATGTGATGTGGAGTTAGAAAAGATTATGGAGGAATATGCTGATGCAAACGACATCTTACATCAAATCCAATAATGCTACTACACATAGTAGTTTCTCTCTCAGAAACATACTCACGGTCGCTTGTGTTTTTTTGTTGATTTGTGCAGATTCCGCATTTTATCTTGTCAATACACAGACAGGAACTGTTCGGATGCTGATAGACTTATTTGCAATCTTATTGCTTATCCTCATAAAAGGCAGAATTTCAATAAATCGTACCGGCACTTTCGTATTTTTGGTCATGCTCTTAATTTCATTGCTATCTGGAGTTATGACCTTAGCAATGAAGCAGACGATTATTATCATTGCGGCGATAGTCATCGGATGGCTATTTACTAATGTAGTATCTTATTCGGATTTTAAGAACCTCTATACACGAATAATGTTCTTCTTGGCGGTTTTTTCGTTGGTAACTTTCGCTATCAGTGTTATTGCTCCGCAGTTAGTCCAGTTATTGCCGCAGATTGTACGGCAAGGTGGCGGGGCAAATTACTATAACGCTTCATTCAGTGTAATTTGTGATAGCACTTATGTTTCCAGAAACTATGGATTATTTTGGGAGCCTGGTGCGTTTTCAATTTTTTTGAATATAGCGTTATTCATAGAGCTTTTTCAGCAGAAGGCATCCATCAAGAATGTTGCCGTGCTGTGCTTGGCAATATTGTCTACTTTGTCCACGCTCGGAATTGCGTGTATGTTGGTCTTGGTGATGGGGTATGTCAGCCAAAGACAGGCGTTTGTTCGTAAGGGCATCAAGAATTTCATACTGTTTTTGATGTTTTGTTTTGCCCTCTATCTAATTATCGATGGTGAGGAATTTATTTTCCATGTATTAGGAAAACTCAAGATAAATGACGGCAAGATTAACACGACCACATCGGTTCGTATTGATGCCTTTGTCTATATGGGTAAAGCATTTCTATCTTCGCCTCTATGGGGTGTTGGCTATACTGAGTTTTTGCATATCCAGGAGTCATATTGTTCTGGAATGGCTACCTTTACCTTCATGAATTTATTGGCAACATATGGACTGATAGGCGGCGTATTGCCCATTGTTGGTTGCTTCAAGTTCTTCTGGAAAAAAATCCAAGGTTTTATTCCAGTGTTGGCAATGTTTGGTTTTACGGTTATGATTTTTTCTACCGAGAATTTCATGCAAATTACTTTGCTGTATATTATGATGTTTTATGGCTTTTGTACTAAAGAGGTAGCGTATGAACATTCTTCTACTTGTAACTGAGTTGAACTCAGCAAACGGAATATGCACACAAAGCGTGATGCGAGAGATGGTTTCAAGAGGACATACTGTTTACTGTTTGACCAATCATGAAAAACATGGTGATTTGGACAAGGCAATACGATACTGCTATGTAAAACCTCGACTGGTTTACAGATTACTCAATGGATCAGATGACAGGAAAATAGCAAAGACAATAGGGTTACTCTTAAACAAGGTGAAATTGGCTATTTCGTACCCGACATGGCCTCTGATTTCTCCGCTGTATGCTCGACGAATCTACCGAGCGGCGAAAGCAATCTGTCAAGAGAACCACATAGATATGATTATTCCGATCTATACACAGATTGATACGCTGATAGCGGCAAATCGAATCAAGAAAGAAATGCCGGACATTCGGTACATACCCTATTTTTTAGATTCGCTTTCGGGCGGATACGGTCCAAAACGTTTTTCCAAAGAATGGGTCATTCGTCGTGGCATCAAATGGGAAGAAAAGCTGCTTCCGTCAGCAGACAAAATTGTGATGATGGAATCGAGCCGACCACATTACGAAAAATACTGCTCAGAGAAATCCTATTTCTCTAAAATAATCTTTTCGGATCTGCCATTAATTTCGCAGCCGAAAGAGCTTATAGCCCCAAAGCAAGCCTCGGATATCATTGAGTTGTTGTACATAGGCTCAATACCGGCTCATATACGCAACCCGGAGCCGTTTTTGAAAGTTTTTCAGCAAACAAAAAATGAACGGTATCGGTTAAGCATAGTTGGGACGAGCACCTGTGGCGAGGTGTTGTCTGAATATGCAGAGAGCGATTCACGAATTGTCCTTTGCGACCCGATTTCACACGATGAAGCTATGAAGCGTGTAGCAGATGCCGCCATTTTAGTGAATTTAGGCAATAACATCAAAGAAATGACTCCGAGCAAAATATTTGAATATATGTCATATGGAAAGCCAATTATATCCACCATGCCCATCCCAGAAGAACCAAGTGCTTCGTATTTGCGGCAATATCCTTCCTCTTATTTATTGGAATACAAGGACATCGATTATGAGGTTGAAGCCGTAAAAATGGAAGAATGGATTGATAAAAGCATTGATAAAAGAATAGATTTCAGCTCGATTGAGACATTGTTCTTAAGAAATACACCGGCTCACTTTTGTGATGCGGTAATTGAAGGAAGTGATAATTGTGAAGATAGTTGAGATAAATGCGGGGAATTTCGGCAGCACCGGAAATATCATGCTTGGAATAGCTGATATAGCTAAGAAAGAAGGACACGAAGTGATAGTGTGTTGTCCAGATGCACGTGACAATCGAAAAAAGATGATGAACAACCAGCTATTTATCGGTGATAGATTTTCTCGCAATCTGCATATAAAGTGTGCAGAATTGACCGGCTTAAACGGCTGCTTTTCTCAGCTAGCCACGAAGAAGTTTCTGAAAGCCGTTGACGAATACAAGCCGGACATTATTCATCTTCACAACCTACATAACTGCTACATCAATCTATCGATGTTGTTCAATTACATTAAGAAACGCAATATTCCTGTAGTATGGACATTGCACGATTGCTGGGCATTTACCGGGCAATGTCCATACTTTACCATGGTAAAGTGTGATAAGTGGAAAACAGGATGCCATGACTGTCCACAATACAGGCAATATCCCGCAAGCTATGTTGACCGCACAAAAACTATGTGGAAGCTTAAAAAGAAGTGGTTCACAGGGGGGCAGAACATGACCATTGTAACTCCATCCCAATGGCTTGCTGATTTGGTAAACGAATCGTATCTAAATGATTATCCTGTTAAGGTTATCAATAATGGTATTGATTTATCTGTGTTTAAGCCAACCGCGAGCGATTTCAGAGAAAAATACCACATACCGGAAGATAAAAAGGTGCTACTCGGTGTAGCATTCGGCTGGGATAAGCGTAAAGGTCTTGACGTATTTGTCGAGCTTGCAAATAGACTTGATAAAGATAAGTATCAGATTGTGCTTGTTGGAACAGATGATGAGATAGATAAGCAATTGCCGGGTAGTATCATTTCTATTCATCGAACGCAGAATCAGAAAGAGCTTGCTGAAATCTATACAGTAGCCGATCTTTTTGTAAATCCGACCAGAGAGGAAAACTACCCAACTGTCAATATGGAATCGATAGCGTGTGGAACACCTGTATTGACATTCGTGACAGGTGGAAGCCCGGAAATAATCGATGAAACATGCGGTAGCGCTGTGGATTGCGATGATATTGATGCGATGGAAAAAGAAATTGTGCGGATTTGCGACTGGAAGCCTTATGGAATGGATGCATGTTTAGAAAGAGCACAATCTTTTGATATGAATCAACGATTTCAGGATTATGTATCACTGTACGATGCAGTGAAGGGAGGATAAAATTTGGTAGCTTCAAATGAGAAGGTAGTGAAAAATGCTACATGGATAATCGGTGTTCGAATTATTAATCAATATTAGCACTTGTGATATCCATGCTTACAGCAAGATACTTGGGACCCTCAAACTACGGGTTGATAAGCTATGCTTCATCGGTGGTGGCATTTGTCGTTCCGATTATGCAGTTAGGATTACCCAGTATCCTTGTTCAAGAAATTGTAAATAAACCGAAGCAGGAAGGCGAAATTCTTGGAACATCCATTATTTTGAGCGTTATTTCTTCCTTTGCCTGCATGCTTGGTGTTGCAGCGTTTGTGAATGTTGTAAATGCCGGCGAGACAACTACTATTATTGTCTGTGCTTTATATAGCCTGTTGCTATTGGCACAGGCGATAGAGATTGTGCAGTATTGGTTTCAGGCGAAGCTGGCATCGAAGTATGTGTCGATAACCTCGCTTGTGGCATACACTATCGTCTCAGCTTACAAGATATTTTTGCTTGTTACGGAAAAGAGTATATATTGGTTTGCAATTTCAAACGCTTTGGATTACGCCATTATCGGTATCGTATTACTGATTATATATCGAAGATTGTCCGATTCCCGCTTGCATTTTTCTTCAGCATTAGCCAAGAGTATGTTGGCGAAAAGCCGTTATTATATCGTTTCAAATATGATGATAACGATATTTGCTCAGACTGACCGTATCATGCTGAAGCTGATGATAGATGATGCCGCTGCCGGTTATTATTCCGCTGCGGTTAGCTGTGCAGGTATGACGAGCTTTGTGTTCGGAGCTATCATCGACTCGATGCGCCCGATGATTTTTGAAAGCAAGAAAACAGACAATTCAACATTTGAAAAAAATGTATCACGGCTTTACAGTGTGATTATTTATCTATCTCTTGCTCAGAGTATTGTCATGACGTTATTTGCTCCGTTGATAGTAAATATCCTATATGGAGTTGCATACCAGAACACCATTGTAATCCTGCAAGTTTTGGTGTGGTACACAACATTTTCATATATGGGTTCGGTTAGAAATATCTGGATTTTGGCGGAAGATAAGCAGAAGTACTTATGGATAATCAATCTGTCAGGTGCTCTGACAAATGTTGTATTAAACGCTGTCTTGATACCGTTGCTCGGAGGTGTCGGAGCGGCACTTGCGTCCTTGATAACGCAAGTATTTACGAATGTGGTAATTGGCTTTTTGATTAAGCCAATCTTACATAATAATAAATTGATGTTAAAAGGTTGTAATCCGTTACTACTTAAGGATATGTTGAAAGCAATTGTAGTAAAAAGATAATCATAACTTAACTATATATGCTATGATGGTCGTACCTTCTTATAGAAGAATTCGAAGAAATAAAATACAAAAGGAGGACATAGAATGCGAAAACTAACACTTAATGAATTAAAAGAGACACAAATTTGTATATTAACCCATGTTGCGGATTTTTGTGAACAGAATGAAATACAGTATTGGATAGACAGCGGTACGTTGCTTGGAGCTATTCGTCACAAGGGATATATTCCTTGGGATGATGATATCGACGTTGGGATGTTGAGAGCAGATTACGATAAATTTTCAAAGTTATTTAATTCTTCGGATTCTCAATACAGATTTGTGTGTTTGGAAAATTCCCCCAAATTTTATTTGCCTCACGGAAAAGTTTGTGATATGAATACGATTCTGTATGAGCCCGATGAAAATGGGGAGAAGTTGGCAGTTAATATTGATATTTTTGTTTACGATAATGCTCCAGATGATGAAGTTGAATTGAAGAAAATGTATGACAAAAGAGAATTTTGGCGAAAAATATATTGGATGCAAAATAACTACATTGACAAAAATGGGAATATTGTCAAAGTTATTTTGAAATATTTACGAAGAGCCATGGACAGATGTCAATATAGTAGACAGAAAAAAGTAAAAAAACATGTCTAACTCATATTAAAACTCTCTTCTTTTTCATTAGGAGTAAGCATTTGATTTGCAGAATGTGGCCTTTGAGAGTTATAA